>JAQTMN010000020.1 GCA_028714315.1 Sulfuricella sp.
ACGGGTTGCCGGCCCAGGCTTCGGGGATCAGCAGCATCATCGCGTGCGGCAGCGAGTAGCCGCCGGCCACCAGCAGTTCCAGCGCATTGTCGAAGCAGGCGGAGTCGGACTGGCCCTCCGCGATCAGCGGCCACAGTTTCTCCAGGTCTTCGCCCAGCAGTTTCGACGAGATCGCGGCGTGGCGGGCGGTCATCCAGTTCACGTTGCCGCGCAGGGTGTTGATTTCGCCGTTGTGCGCGATCATGCGGAACGGGTGCGCTAGATCCCAGGTGGGGAAGGTGTTGGTGGAAAAGCGCTGGTGCACCAGCGCCAGCGCGCTGGCCATGCTCTCGTCGCGCAGGTCGAGATAATACTTGCCGACCTGGTCGGCCAGCAGCATGCCCTTGTAGACGATGGTGCTGGCGGACAGCGACGGGATGTAGAAGCCGCTGCCCTGCCCGTTCGGCAGGCCGCGCACGGCGTGCTCGGCGGTCTTGCGGATGACGAACAGCTTGCGTTCGAAGCTTTCGGCGTCGGCGCAATTAGCGCCGCGGCCGATAAAGATCTGGCGCATCAGCGGCTCGGCGGCTTTTACGCTCTCGCCCAGGCTGGCGTTGTCCACCGGCACGTCGCGCCAGCCCAGCAGGGTCTGGCCCTCGGCGGTAATCTTGCCGGCGATCGCCTGTTCGCACGCGGCACGCGCCGCCGCTTCGCGCGGCAGGAACAGCATGCCGACGCCGTAGGCGCCCGCCGCCGGCAGCGAAATGCCCTGCGCGGCGCAGGATTTGCGGAAGAATGCGTCCGGAATCTGGAGCAGGATGCCGGCGCCGTCGCCGGCCAGCGGATCGGCGCCGACGGCGCCGCGATGGGTCAGATTTTCCAGAATCTGCAAGCCCTGGCACACGATGTCGTGGCTCTGCTTGCCCTTGATGTGCGCCACAAAGCCCACACCGCATGCATCGCGCTCCTGGCGCGGATCATACAAACCCTGTTGTACCGGCAACGAAGGATGGCTCACGTTGTTCCTCATCAAATCATTACAGCCAAAAATATGGTCATGGCGAATCTTCGCCGAATCACGAAACGGCGGTTCCACGCCGTATTCCTCACTCCCAGCCCTTCGCGAGTTTCGGTTTAAAGCGGCGCCGCCAATCCCCATGATGTTCATGCAAAAAATCAGCGCGAAAGGGCGGAAATGTTACCCTGTCTCGGGCCGGATGGCAATATTGGGTCATGCGGGTGCGCGGGGCGTGTCAAGGGAAATTAATCCTGTTCGACAGCGAAAAGGCGGCGGTATTCGCGGATGGCGTATCGGTCGGTCATGCCGGCGATGTAGTCGGCGATGGCGCGGGGTTCGTCCCGTTCGGCTTTTTCCTGGAATTGGGGCGGCAGCAGGCGGGCGTCGCCGAGAAAGGCGTGGAACAGTTCGCGGATGATGCGCCGGGCCTTGCTGCTCATGCGCATGACGCGGTAATGGCGGTACAGGTGGGTGCGCAGGAACCGCTTCAACTCCTGCTGCTCTTCCCGGACGGCCGGGCTGAAGGCGATCAGCGGCTGCGCCGCGCGCACGTCATCGATTGACCGGGGCGCGGCGGCGGCGATGTTGTCCGTGCTCTGGCCGATCAGGTCCAGCGCCAGGGTATTGATCATGCGCCGCACGGTTTCATGGATCAGGCGCCGGCCGGCAAGGGCCGGGTAAAGGGCGCGCACCGCTTCCAGGTGGCGGGCGAAAATGCCGACCCCGGCCAGCTGTTCCAGGGTAATCAAGCCGGAGCGCAGGCCGTCGTCCACGTCGTGGTTGTTGTAGGCGATTTCGTCGGCGAGGTTGGCGATCTGGGCTTCCAGCGACGGCTGCCCGCCCTGCAGAAAGCGCGCGCCCACTTCGCCGAGCGGGCCGGCATTTTGCGGCGAGCAGTGCTTGAGGATGCCTTCGCGGGTTTCGAAGGTCAGGTTGAGCCCGTCGAATTCGGCGTAGCGTTCTTCCAGCACGTCCACCATGCGCAGCGACTGGAGATTGTGCTCGAAGCCGCCGTAGTCCTTCATGCAGTCGTTGAGCTCGTCCTGGCCGGCGTGGCCGAACGGGGTGTGGCCGAGATCGTGGGCGAGGGCGATGGCTTCCACCAGATCCTCGTTGAGGCGCAGGTTGCGGGCGATGGTGCGCCCGATCTGCGCCACTTCCAGGCTGTGCGTCAGGCGGGTGCGGAACAGGTCGCCCTCGTGGTTGACGAACACCTGGGTTTTGTATTCGAGGCGGCGAAAGGCGGTGGAGTGGATGATGCGGTCGCGGTCGCGCTGGAATTCGCTGCGTCCCGCCGGCGTGGGTTCCTTGAAGCGGCGGCCGCGGCAGGTGTCGGATTTGGCGGCGTAAGGGGCGAGGCCGTCAGACATGGCGCACGTAGCCATGCAGGGTGTCGCGCAGCGCCTGCTCCGCCACGTCGGCGGTGACGACCGCCGAACCGATCGACTTCTGCAGCACGAAGCGTATCCGGCCGCTTTCGACTTTTTTGTCGCCCGCCATATAGCCGAGGTAAACGTCTTCGCCGAGGTCGGGCGCATCGACCGGCAAACCGGCCCGCTCGAACAGGGTGCGGATGCGGTTCATGTCCTGTTCGCCGATCCAGCCAAGACGCCGGGAGAGATCCGCTGCCAGCACGGTCCCGGCAGCCACCGCTTCGCCGTGGAGCCAGTTGCCGTAGCCCATGCCGGCTTCGATGGCGTGGCCGAAGGTATGCCCAAGGTTGAGCAGGGCGCGCACGCCGCCTTCCCGCTCGTCCGCGGCCACCACCTCCGCCTTGTTCTCGCACGAGCGCCGAATGGCGTAGGCGAGGGCTTCCCGGTCGCGTTCCAGGAGCTTGTCCATGTTCTGCTCCAGCCATTCGAAGAACGGCAGGTCGCGGATCAGCCCGTACTTGATTACTTCGGCCAGGCCGGCGGAGAGCTCCCGATCGGGCAGGGTGTCGAGCGTGGTGGTATCGGCCAGCACCAGTTGCGGCTGGTAGAAAGCGCCGATCATGTTCTTGCCGAGCGGATGGTTGATGCCGGTCTTGCCGCCTACCGACGAATCGACCTGGGCAAGCAGGGTGGTCGGCACCTGGATGAAGGGCACGCCGCGCAGATAGGTGGCGGCGGCGTAGCCGGTGAGGTCGCCGATGACGCCGCCGCCCAGCGCGATCAGGGTGGTTTTGCGCTCGCAGCGGTGGGTGAGCAGGGCATCGTAGATCTGGTTCAGCGTGTCCGCCGTCTTGTATTTCTCGCCGTCGGGCAGGACGATCGGCAGGATGTCCACGCCCCGCGCCGCCAGTGCGTCGGTCAAGGCCGCGAGATAGAGGGGCGCCACCGTGGTGTTGGTGACGATGGCGGCCTGTTTCCGGGCGAGATGGGGCAGGATGAGTTCGGCTTGGCGCAGCAGGTTTTCGCCGATATGGATCGGGTAGGCGCGCTCGTTCAAATCGACGGTCAAGGTTTGCATGGTCTGGTAATGGGGTTAGTCTGGTTTTGCCGGTTTTTGAGGCGACACGTTCAACTGTTCTTCAAGCAGATGCACCAGGGCATGCACGCTTTGCGAACCGGAATCCACGATGATGTCGGCGGTTTCGCGATAGAGCGGGTCGCGTTGGGCGAACAGCTCCTTGAGTTTGCCCAGGGGATCGGCGGTTTGCAGGAGCGGCCGGTTTTTGTCGTGGCGGGTGCGTTGCCACAAATCCTCGACCCTGGCGCGCAGGTAGATCACGGTGCCGTTGCGGCTGAGATTGTCGCGGTTGCGTTCGCTGAGAATCGCTCCGCCACCCGTGGCCAGGACGACGTTGCTTTGCGCGGCGAGTTCTTCGATCACCGCGCTTTCCCGCGCCCGAAATCCCGCTTCTCCCTCCAGCTCGAAAATCAGCGGAATATTGACCCCGGTGCGCCTCTCGATTTCATGATCGGAATCGATAAAAGTCTTGTTGAGGCGCTTGGCGAGCAGCTTGGCCACCGTGGTCTTGCCCGCGCCCATCAATCCGACTAAAAAAATATTGCCTGTCACCTGGTCCCTTTGTGGGGTGTCAATGTGACAGGCATTTTAACGGAAAAAGCGGAACTACATGTAATGCGATGTTGCGCGTTACCGGAGGTTGAGGCTTTCCTTCAAAATTTTGGGGGTCACGAAGATCAGCAATTCCGACTTGTCGTCCCGCTTGGCCGTATTCTTAAACAGGAAGCCGACGACAGGGATATCGCCCAGCAAAGGAATCTTGTTAACGGTATCCTGCTGGTCTTGCCGGTAAATGCCACCGATAACCACGGTTCCGCCGTTTTCCACCAGCACCTGGGTCATGATCTGTTTGGTATCGATGGCCGGACCGGCTATCGTATCGGTGCCGCGGGTGTCCTTATTGACCTTCAGATCCATGATGATGTTGTCATCGGGGGTGATCTGAGGCTTGACCTTCAAGCTCAGCACGGCTTTCTTGAACGAAACGCTGGTGGCCCCGCTGCTGGAAGCCTGCAGATAAGGTATCTCGGTGCCGTCCTCGATCGTGGCTTCCATTTGATCGGCGGTTACGATGCGAGGATTGGAGATCACCTTTCCCTTGCCGTCCGCCTGCAATGCGGATAGTTCCAGTTGAAGCGCACCCGTTACGGCATTGCTGAAAATCAGGGCCAGCGCGCCTGGCTGGGTGCTGTTAATGGATCCCGCGGCCAGATTTACCGAAAGGTTAGTCGGATACATCGTGGTTGGCGTTCCTTTCGCGGGGAACATGTTGGAAAAGTCTTCCAGATGGCCGGTGGTCGCGATTTGCGTGGTTGCATTGGGGTCGCGGAGTTGACTGTTGGGAATCGCTAGCCGCACGCCAAGATTTCTGCTGAAATCATTGCTGGCTTCCACGATGCGCGTATCGATCATCACTTGCTTGACGGGAATGTCGATCTGGTTGATCAGCTTGCGGATCTCTTCGAGCTTGGACGGGATGTCCTGAACAAACAACATGTTGGTTCGAGGATCCCAGACGGCGCTACCCCGCTTGGACAGGATTTTTTGTTTGTCGTCGGTAAGGATTTTCTGGAAAGCGTCGGCCTTGGTGTATTTGAGTTGGAAACTCTCCGTCCGGACGGTTTCCAGATCGGAAATCTGGTTGCGGGCTTCGAGTTCCAATTTCTCTTTGGTGGCTAGCTCGTCCGTCGGCGCGATCCAGATCACATTGCCGGACTTGCGCATGCTCAAGCCCTTGCTGTGGAGAATAATGTCGAGCGCCTGGTCCCAGGGAACGTCTTTGAGTCTTAGCGTCAAATTGCCGCCGACGGAGTCGCTCGCAATGATATTCAGGCCGGTGAATTCGGCGAGGACTTCCAGCACTGAGCGCACGTCCACATTCTGGAAGTTGAGGGAGAGCTTTTCACCGCTATAGCCGGTTTTGTTGCCTTGCACGAGTTTGTTCGGATCTTCGATGATCGGCTTGATGTCAAGAATGAATTGGCGGTCGGTTTGATAGGCGGAATGCTCCCATAGCCCTTTGGGCTCGATTACCATACGAACGTTGTTCCCTTGGCCGAAGGTGCTGATTTTTTGCACCGGTGTTCCAAAGTCGACAACATCCAGTCTTCGTTCCAAATTGCGCGGGACGGTCGTATTGATGAAATCAACCACAATGGTTTTTCCCTCATTGCGGATATCGATTCCCGTATTCGTGTCGGAAAGATCGACCACGATGCGACCCTCACCCGCTTGGCCGCGGCGGAAGTCCACATCCAACAGGGAATGTTTTTTGGCGTCGAGCTGGGGCTCGGCGAAGTTTGCGCTTACATTTGACGTCGTCCCCGCCACTTCGCTTCCCTGAAGAGTGATGAGCAGCGTATTGTCCTCAATCTTGGTTTCATAGCCGGCCGGCTTGGCCAAATTGATCACCAAGCGGGTACGATTTCCTGCTTGGACGATATTCAGGTTACGCAGAACCCCTTCGTTTGCGTTGATCGTGCTCTTGCCTAGGCCGTTGGCCGTATCCGGCAGGTCCAGGGCAATGCGCGGGGGGTTGTTGACGGCAAAACCAGGCGGGGAATTTTTGAGCGGTTGTTTCAGTTTTGCCGAAATCAAGATTTTTCCGCTGGGCAATATGGTGTAATCCAAGCTTTCAATGCTATTTTTCGGCCCCGTGGCTTGATCGGTGTTGCCGGACTCGATGGCCGCCTGGCTCTGCGATATGAATAGCGCAACGATGCAGGCTGTTTGGATTACACTGAAAAATGCTGATTTTATGATGTTCATGGGAGCCCCTACTTCTGCTTTTGTTCCGGCCCTTCGGCCAGATTGATGCTGGTGTTTCGCTCGATCCAGTTACCGCTGGCGTCCTGTGCGATTTCCGTCATGACGAGTTCGGTTTCCGCGATTTTGGTGATGATGCCGAAATTCTGTCCCATGTAATTGCCGATTTTCACCCGGTACAGGCTGCCATCGGAAGTTTTGACCAAGCCGTACGTAATGTTGTTTTGCTTCAGGGTGCCCACCATTTTCAGGTTTTCCAGAGGATATTCCTCCAGTTTTTCCTTACTTCGGTTCAGGTCGGGTTGAAACCCGCCTCCTCCTTTGCTGGGCAGCAACTTGCGGGGTTTGAATGGGTCGGGAAGATCAAAAGCTCCGTAGCCAAAGGACTCATAAGGTTTGATTTCGGGCAAAGGCTCAATTTTGCCGTGCAAGCCTTCGCCTGAGTCGGCAATGAATTTTTTTAGATCATCCATCCCGCTTCCGGAGCAGGCCGTCAGGCCGAGGCAGGCAACGAGCAACAAATGCAAGCGTCTCATTTTTTCGCCCCTTTACCTTTATCCTTTGCCACTTTCTTTTGTGTCGCGAGCTCCTCTTCATCCAGATAGCGGTAGGTTTTGGCAACGGCTGTCATCGTCAGTGCCGGGCTACCGGCGGATATGTTGATGTCGTTCAGGGTGACGATACGCGGTAATCGGGAGATGTCGCTGGCAAAGGCGCCGAGGTCGTGATAATTGCCCGTGACCCGGATGGAAATGGGCAATTCGGCATAAAAGTCGGATGAAGTTTCTCTCGCGGCTGGCTTGAAAAGCTCGAATTCCAGTCCCCGCCCTAACCCTGCCTGATTGATATCGGTAAGCAGTGCGTCCATTTCGGCCTTGTTCGGCAGTTGCTTTATCAAGGCTCCAAACGCCAGCTCAAGGTCTTTGAGCTGCTGGCGATAGGTGTCCAGATTCACGGCCTGTTTTTTCTTCTCGACGAAAGTACTGCGCAACTGTTCTTCTTTCTGCTTGGCGGTGTCAAGGTCGGTGAGTTGGTCTTGCCAATCCAACCAATAGCCCGCAAAGAGAATGAGGCCGAATATTGCGCACAACGCCAACAACTTGGGAAGCCAGGGCCAATTGCCGATGTCTCTCGGGTTAAGCTTTCGGAAGTCGTCCAGGGTCATACTTTTTTGTCCTTGCCTGAAATGGCGCCTGTTCCACCCGTGGGTTTACTTGCACTTTGTTCAGGTCTCACGAGCTTGACATTCAAGGAAAATTCGCTGACTTTCAGGTTGTTTACCGTGGCGGCCTTGGTTTCGATCAGATTGGGAGATTGCAGCCACGCCGATGCTTCGAGGTTCCTCATCAACGTGGCGACGCGGGCGTTGGATTGCGCGTAGCCCTGCAGGTTGATGTCCGTGCCGTTTTGCTTGACCGCTTTGAGATATACCCCATCCGGCAATTGGCGCACCAGTTGATCGAGCAGATAGACCACCGCCGAGCGGTTGCTTTGCAGGGTTTCCACGACCTGTTTGCGCGCGAGCATCGCTTGCGTCTGCTCCTTGAGCTTCTTGATTTCCGCGATTTGGTCGTCGAGTTTCTTGGTCTCCACTTCCAGATATTTGTTGCGGGCCTCCTGATTTTCTATCCGCAACCCCAGAACGGTATGGATCATGAGGACAAGCGCCAACCCGAGCACCGAAACGGCGCCGGCAAGGAAGGCCAGCTGGCGCTGACGGGCGGCGCGTTTCTGTTCGCGATGGGGTAACAGGTTGATGCGGATCATGGATCGAACCTCCGCATGGCAAGGCCGCAAGCGGTGAGTAGCATGGGTGCGTCCAACGCCAGTTGGCGAGGTCTGACGCGCGAGGAAATCGCCATGCTGGCGAAAGGATTGGCGATGGAAGTCGGGATCTGGGTGCGTTGAAGGATCGCCTCATCCACGCCTGCCAACATGGCGCACCCGCCGGCGACGAAGATGTGATCGACCCGGTTGAACTGGGTGGAAGAAAAGAAAAACTGCAATGCCCGGAACACTTCAAGCGCAAGATTGCCTAGAAATGGTTGCAGCACCTCGGCCTCGTAGTTTTCCGGCAGCCCGCCGTTGCGCTTGGCGATTTCAGCTTCTTCCGACGACAGGCTATAGCGCCGCTGGATTTCCTGGGTAAGCTGGTTGCCGCCAAAAGTTTGTTCCCGCATGTAAACCGACTGGTTGTTGAGGAGCACGGTGACATGCATCATGGTGGAGCCGATGTCGATGATGGCGATGGTTTGATCTTGCCCGCCGTTGGGCAGCTGCGGCGCGATCAATTCGTATGCGGTTTGCGTGGTGAAGGATTCGACGTCCATCACCAGCGCCTTCAGTCCCGCCGATTCGGCGGCGGCGACGCGATCATCGACTTTTTCCTTGCGCGACGCGGCGATCAATACGTCGACTTCCTCCGGGCTGTTGGACGCGGGGCCGAGCACCTGGAAGTCCAGGTTGACTTCATCCAGGGCGAAGGGAATGTACTGGTTTGCCTCGCTTTCGACTTGCAGCTCCAGCTCATTTTCGCTCAATCCGGCGGGCACGACGATTTTCTTGGTGATGACCGCGGCCGCGGGCAGGGCCAGCGCCACGTTTTTGATGCGGGTGCCCATCTGGCGCCAGGCATGCTTTAACGCTTCGGCAAGTGCGTCGGGGTTGGCGATGTTGCCGTCGGCGACGGTGTCTTTTGCCAGCGGCTCGATCGTATAGCGTTCGATACGGTAGAGCCCCTTGCCTGCGTCGCTGAGCTCGACCATTTTGACGGATGAAGTGCTGATATCTACGCCCAATAGCGGCGGGGATTTCGCTTGCAGGAAACCTATATCCAGATTGAAGTCGAGCTGCAACGAAAATTCCTTTTCAATATTGCCCGGTTATGCGCGTTATGCATAATTTACATTAAATGCTAACAACAAGTCCAGATCGTGTAAAGCATTCTTTTGTGATTTCTTTTGTTGAATATGCGCCCTATAATCCATTTTTGGTTTGTTCGTGTCAAACGGGCTTTGGTTACATTTAGTTAAGGATGGGTTTAATGGGAGCACGTTGGTGGCGGTACCCGGTGCTGGCGCTATCGGCGCTGGGAATCGTTCTGGCCGCGGCAGTTTTGTTGGCGGGGGTGCTGGCTTACCCCAACCTGCCATCGCTGGAGGCATTGACCGATTATCGGCCGAAAATCCCGCTGCGCGTCTATACCGCCGACGGCGCCCTGATCGGCGAATTCGGCGAGGAGCGGCGCGCGCTGGTAAAAATCGACAGCGTGCCGAAGTCCATGCGCCAAGCCATTCTGGCGGCGGAAGACGATCGTTTTTATTCCCACGGCGGCGTGGACTACATGGGCGTGGCACGTGCCGCGCTGGCCAACCTGACCGCCGGGGGCGCGCGCGAGGGCGCGAGCACCATCACGATGCAGGTGGCGCGGAACTTTTTCCTGTCCGGGGAAAAAACCCTGACGCGCAAATTCAGCGAAGTGTTGCTGGCGTTGAAAATCGAGCATTATCTGACCAAGGATCAGATTCTCGAACTCTACATCAACCAGATCTACCTGGGACAGCGCGCCTACGGTTTTGCCGCTGCCGCCCAGACTTACTTCGGGCGCCCGCTGGAACAGTTGAGCGTGGCCGAAGTGGCGATGCTGGCCGGGCTTCCCAAGGCGCCGTCGCGCTACAACCCGGTGGTCAACCCCAAGCGGGCGAAGCTCCGGCAGCAGTATGTGCTGCGCCGCATGCACGAACTCAAATATATTTCCGATGCGGAATATCAAACGGCCTTGGCGCAGCCGCTGGCGGTGAAGCGTGACGTGCAGAACGCCGATGTGAACGCCGACTTCGTCGCCGAAATGGTCAGGCAGGCGATGTTCGAGCGCTACCACGAGGCGATCTACAGCACCGGCATGCGGGTTTATACCACCTTGCGCAAGGCCGATCAGGATGCGGCCAACCAAGCGTTGCGGCAGGGCGTGCTGGATTACGACCGGCGCCACGGCTATCGCGGGCCGGAGGGCTTCGCCGAATTGCCGGCCAGCGCGGCGAATCTCGACGAACTGCTGGAAGACGCCCTGGCCGACGTGGACGTGAGCAACGGCCTGGTGCCGGCGGTGGTGCTGGAAGCCGGCTCCAGGCAGGTGAAGTGTTACCTCAAGGGCGGCGGCGTGATTTCGATCGGCGGTGAAGGGCTGAAATTCGCGCAGAAGGGCCTTGCGGAAAGCACGGCCGCCAAGGGCCGCCTGCGCCGGGGAGCGCTGATCCGCGTCCAGAAGGACGACAAGGGCGGCTGGCAGATTCTCCAGTTGCCCCAGGTCGAAGCGGCCCTGATTTCGGTGGCGCCGCAGGACGGCGCGATTCGCGCCCTGGTCGGCGGGTTCGATTTCAACCGCAGCAAGTTCAACCACGTGATGCAGGCCTGGCGCCAGCCGGGCTCGAGCTTCAAGCCCTTTATTTATTCCGCCGCGCTGGAAAGGGGCTTCACCGCAGCCACCGTGATCAACGATGCGCCGATCGTAGTGGACTCCGCCGAAACCGGCGGCCAGGTCTGGGAGCCGAAGAACTATGAGGGCAGCTACGACGGCCCGATGCGCATGCGCACGGCCCTGGTCAAGTCCAAGAACCTGGTTTCGATCCGCATCCTGCAAACCATCGGACCGCAGTATGCGCAGGATTACATCACCCGTTTTGGCTTTTCGCCCGAACAGCATCCGCCGTACCTGACCATGGCGCTGGGCGCCGGATCGGCCACACCGATGCAAATGGCGGCCGCCTATTCGGTGTTTGCCAACGGCGGCTACCGCACCCAGCCTTATCTGATCGGCCGGGTGGTGGATGCGCGCGGCACCGTGCTGTTGCAGGCCACGCCCAAGCGTGCCGGCGAGGATGCCGAACGTGCCATCGATGCGCGCAACGCTTTCATCATGACGTCCCTGATGCGCGACGTGGTGCGGTTTGGCACGGCGGCGCGCGCCATGCAGTTGAGGCGCCAGGATCTGGCCGGGAAAACCGGCACGACCAACGACCAGGTGGACGCCTGGTTTGCCGGATTCAATCCCAAGCTGGTGGCGATCGCCTGGATTGGCTTCGATCGGCCGCGCTCCCTGGGCGGCGCGGAAACCGGCGCTCAGGCGGCGCTGCCGATGTGGATGGGGTACATGGGCAAGGCGTTGAAAGGCGAGCCGGAGGAGGAGCTGGCTGTGCCGGATGGCGTGCAGGCCGTCAAAATCGACCCGCAGAGCGGCCTTCGCGTGTCCGATAGCGAGGGTATCCCTGAGTATTTTTATCAGGAAAGCGTGCCGCCGGAGCCGCGCTCCGCCATCGAGGGGCTGTTTGGCGGCGGCAGCAAGTCGCCGGAAGAAGTCAAAGACCAATTGTTCTGACGCACCAACTCTCGTCCATGACCAAGGAACTCGGCGCAAAACGTGCCCAGCCGCATCGGGAGCGGGAAAAGGCGGCAAGCCAGAGGATGCGGGAGCGCATCGCGCAGCAGGCCGCCCGCCTGATCGCGGAAGACGGCCAGCAGGATTACGCCCTGGCCAAACTCAAGGCGGCCCGCCAGATCGGCGCCCCCGACACGCACAACCTGCCCAACAACAACGAGGTGGAGCAGGCGCTGCGGGATTACCAGTCGCTCTACCAGAAGGACGAGCAGGGCGAGCGCTTGCGCCAGCTGCGGCAGCAGGCCCTGGCGGCGATGCGGCTGCTGGAGCGGTTCAATCCCTATCTGGTCGGTTCCGTCCTGAACGGCACGGCGACCCGCTACTCGGATATCAATCTCCAGGTGTTCGCCGACAGCGCGAAGGCGGTGGAACTGTTTTTGCTGGGCAAGCAAATGCCTTATAAAAGCGGCGAGGTGCGCCTGCATTTCGGCGGGGAAATGCAGACCTTCCCAGTACTTACCCTGCAACAGGATGCGACGGAAATCAATATTACCGTTTTCGCCACGGACGACCTGCGCCAGATCCCGCACGGCCATGCCGACAAAAAGCCGCCGGAACGCGCCCGCGCCAAGCAGGTCGAAACATTGCTAGAAGAGGGATAAAGTATTTATACTTCGGCTTGGGCTGGATTCGGGCTTGGTGCAAGCCCCGCCCATCAAGGATCATCGGCGCCACTATCCCAATGAACTATTTGCCTTTTTTTATTTCCCGCCGCGCGAGCTCCTGCGCACGTTTCCAGGTTGACCGTTCGAGCGGCGGCTTCCTCGTTTTTTCGCGTGCGCCCTTATTGTGAACACCGCGCCCAATCCGCAGACCCCGCCCATTCCTGCCGATGACGATTACAGCAAGTATTCGGTCAGCTGGAAAAAAGAAATCGTTTTTATCCTTCGCGCCATCATGGAAAAGGGCGAACTGCTGACCGCCCACTTCGATCGCGGCAGGAACTTTATCCTGACTTCGATCGTCGATGTCGATCCGGAACAGGGCGAGGTTATCCTGGATTTTGGCGCGAATGCGGTAATGAACCAGAAAATTCTCGCCAGCGACAGGATCCTTTTCGTGACGACGCACGACCGGGTGAAAGTGCAATTCACCGCGGGCTGGATCGAGCAAACCCGGTTCGAAGGCCGGGATTCCTTCCGGATCGAGCTGCCGGAATCGCTGATCAAGTTGCAGCGGCGCGAATATTACCGGGTCACGACGCCAATCGCGCATCCGCTGAAATGCGCGATTGCCGTGGATGGAGGCCAAAAAATCGAGATGCCCATCGTCGATATCAGCATCGGCGGTATCGGCGTTGTCCTGCCGCAGGCCGAGGCGGGCCTGGAGCCAGGGATGACTTTCCGGGGATGTCAGCTGGTTCTGCCCGATATCGGCCAGATCGCCGCGACACTGGAGATCCGCAACGTGTTCGAAGTGACTTTGCGGAACGGGCACATAAACAAGCGCGCCGGCTGCCAATTCGTCAACTTGCCGGCGAACATGCAGTCGATGATACAACGCTACATCATCAAGGTGGAGCGGGAGAGAAGGGCCATGCAGCTGGATCGGCAATAAGGCGATTCAGCTGAAAAACACCGGATTCCCGCTTTCGCGGGAATGAGTTCAAAAATGGATCGGCGCTTCTTCAGGCTTCCTTGAGCCAGTTCGCCGCGTCCAGCGCAAAATAAGTCAGGATTCCGTCCGCCCCGGCGCGCTTGAACGCGAGCAGCGCTTCCAGCACGCAGGCCTTTTCGTTGAGCCAGCCGTTTTGCGCGGCGGCCTTGAGCATGGCGTATTCGCCGCTGACCTGGTAGACGAAAGTCGGCGCCTGATAGGTGTCCTTGATGCGCCGGACGATATCGAGATAGGGCATGCCGGGCTTGATCATCACCATGTCGGCGCCCTCGTCCAGGTCCAGGCCCACTTCCCACAAGGCTTCGTTGCTGTTGGCGGGATCCATCTGGTAGGTGTACTTGTTGCCCGCGCCCAGGTTGGCGGCGGAGCCGACCGCGTCGCGGAACGGGCCGTAGAAGCTGGACGCGTACTTGGCGGAATAGGCCAGGATGCGGGTGTGGATGAATCCCTTGCCGTCCAGCGCATTGCGCACCGCGCCGATGCGCCCGTCCATCATGTCCGACGGCGCCACCACGTCGGCGCCGGCGGCGGCATGGGCGAGCGCCTGCTGGGTCAGCACCGCCACCGTTTCATCGTTCAGCACGTAGCCGCTGCCGTCGATCAGGCCGTCCTGGCCGTGGCTGGTATAGGGGTCGAGCGCCACGTCGGTGATGACGCCCAGGTCAGGGAAATGCTGTTTCAGGCTGCGCACCACGCGCGGCACCAAGCCGTCCGGATTATAGGCTTCGGCCGCATCCAGGCTTTTGAGCGGCGTGTCGATGACGGGAAAGATGGCCAGTGCGGGAATGCCGAGCCTGGCACACTGTTCCGCCTGGCGAAGCAGCTGGTCCAACGTCTGCCGCACCACGCCCGGCATGGAAGCCACGGCTTCGCTGCGGTCGTGGCCGTCCAGCACGAATACCGGATAGATCAGGTCGGCCGGGGTCAGCTGGTTTTCGCGCATCAACCGCCGGGAAAAGTCGTCGCGGCGCATGCGGCGCATGCGCTTGTGAGGGTAGGAGCCCAAGGTTTGCATAACAGTCCTGTATGTCGACGTCCACGAAAAGCCAGGCGCCGCGCGGATTTACGCGGCGGTCGATGGTGCACGAAAAAAAATTCTGGGGGCTGGAACTTAGTTAAATCCAGTCACTCTGAGTAAGTGGACGGTAACCCTTTCCGTCCCCCGCTTTTCCTCCCTGAGCGGGTGCCTTAATCCCCTATTAAGGCGTTTCGTCCCCCCGGGTTTACTCCCCTTTTCCCGGGGGGTTTTTATTTTCAACGGTCATGGTGTATCGCCGCCCCGAATCGCGAAACAGCGATGCGCCATTACCGTTCCCCTCTCCCCTAACCCTGGTGGAACTACTAGCCAGTCGACTAGGCCGGCAAACAACGCCAGCCAAGTCGCTGGTTATCTCCCGCAAGCCCTGAAGGACTCCGATCCGCTATGGGCTAAAGCCCATGCGGAGTCGTACGCGGGCGAGGGGGACGAGGGCTCGCTTCGCGAGTTTCACGCTAAAGAAAGATAGCAATCCCGCTTTGCCGAGTCAATCCGCGGCAATATCGGCCGCGTCTTGCGTGGCGGATAGCCACTTCGCCATCACCGCTTCGGCCTCTTCGATGCCGACCCGTTTCGGCGTGGAAAAAAGCTGCACCGTGCAATTCGGGTAAATCTGTTCGAGTTCCGTCCGGGTCGAGCGCAAAGTCGCCGTGGCCTGCTGCTTGCCGAGCTTGTCCGCCTTGGTCAGCAGGACATGCACCGGCTTGCCCGTGGGCAGGAACCAGTCGAGCATCTGCCGGTCGAGCGGGGTGAGCGGGCGGCGGGCATCCATGATCAACACCAGCCCGCCCAGCGATTCGCGCTCCATCAGGTAGCGGCTCAACACGCTTTGCCAGTGCAGGCGTATCCTTTCCGGCACTTCGGCGTAGCCGTAGCCGGGCAGGTCCACCAGGAAGCGGTCGTTGCCCAGGCTGAAAAAATTGATCAGCTGGGTGCGCCCCGGCGTTTTGCTGACGAAGGCGAGGCGGTTGCGGTTGGCCAGGGTGTTGATGGCGCTGGACTTGCCGGCGTTGGAGCGGCCGGCGAAGGCGATTTCGATGCCGCGGGGCGGCGGCAGGTCGGAGAGTTTGTCCGCCGAAATGTAAAACTGTGCTTCCTGAAATAATGCCATGCTGTTCCTTTTTCGGTCTGGCATGATAAGACAGAATTGGTATAGAATGCCACGTTATTTTTGAGCTGATTCGTACAACGGTCAAGGAGCAAACGATGAAAAAAGCCCTAGCAATGGCAGCGGTTGTCGGGATGGTTGCGGCTTCCGGCGTCAACGCAGAAGAACAAGCGGCGGCCAAGGCCGATCCGGCCAAGGCGCAGCCGATCGCCACCACGGTTTGCGTGGCTTGCCACGGTGCGGACGGCAACAGCCCGGCGCCGGCCAATCCGAAGCTGGCTTCCCAGCATCCGGAATACATCAACAAGCAATTGGCCGATTTCAAGTCCGGCGCGCGCATGAACCCGATCATGATGGGCATGGTCGCCTCCCTGTCCCCGGACGACATGAAGAACCTGGCGGCCTACTTCAGCGGCCAGAAGCAGACGCCGTCCGCCGCCAAGGACAAGGCCCTGGCGGAGCGGGGCGAGAAAATCTACCGCGGCGGCATCGCCAGCCAGAACGTGCCGGCCTGCGCCGGCTGCCACAGCCCGACCGGCGCCGGCATCCCCGCGCTGTATCCCCGCCTGGCCGGCCAGCATGGCGAATACATCGAAACCCAGTTGAAGACTTTCCGCAACGAAGAGCGCGCCAACGACCCCAACAAGATGATGCAGACGGTCGCCATGCGCATGTCCGACAAGGACATCAAGGCCGTCGCGGAATACATCAGCGGGTTGCATTGAGCAAAAAACTCTTTCGACCGCCGATAAACACGGATAAACGCGTGTCGGCGGTTAAATTCGGGGTGGCTACGCCACCCTTTTTTGTCGGCTGAATGTGAAATCACCTTTCATGCAAGCACCGCGCACTTCGTTTTCCCGTGCCGTCTACGAGCTGTTCAGCTCGATGCGCTTTGCCATCAGCCTGCTGACGTTGCTGGCCATCGCCTCCATCATCGGCACGGTGCTGAAGCAAAGCGAGCCTTATTCGAACTACATCATCGAGCTGGGACCGTTCTGGTTCAAGATATTCGCCCTGCTCGGGCTGTACGACGTCTACCATACCGGCTGGTTCCTCGGCATCCTGGTGTTCCTGGTGCTTTCCACCGGCTCCTGCATCTACCGCCAGACCCCGCTGATGTTGCGCGAAATCCGCTCGTTCCGGGAGCACGCGACGGAGGCCTCGCTACGCGGCTTCGCCCACCGCGCCGATCTCGCCGTCGGCATCGCCCCTGCCGCTGTATTGGAGCGGTTGACCGGCTATCTGGCCGTCCGGGGATACCGCTACAAGATCCGTGCGGAGGGCGAGGCGCAGCCGGTGCTGATTGCCGCCAAGACGGGCAGCTACACCCGCCTCGGCTATCTGCTGACCCATGGCGCGATCGTGATCATCTGCATCGGCGGCCTGATCGACGGCAACGTCCCGCTCAAGGTGCAGGAACTGCTCGGCTACAAGAAAGTGGAAACGCGCGACCTCGCATCCAACCAGGTTCCCGCGATCAGCCGCCTGTCCCCGGCCAACCTGTCCTTCCGCGGCAGCATTTCCATTCCCGAGGGCGGCGCGGCGGACGTCATCTACCTGAACGTGGCGGACGGCTATCTGGTGCAGGATTTGCCGTTCCAGATCCACCTGAAAAAATTCCGCATCGAGCACTACGCCACCGGCCAGCCGAAGTCGTTCGAAAGCGATATCGTCATCACCGATCCCGATTCGAAAAAGGGCTTCGAAGGCACCGTGTCGGTGAACCATCCGATCGTTTACCGGGGCGTGGCGATTTACCAGGCGGGCTTTGGCGATGGCGGCTCCAGGCTGACACTGAACGGCTGGAACCTGTTCTCGCCGGCGGCGGGCTCGTTCCCATTCAAGGGCGAAGTCAACCAGGCTTCCCGGCTGGCCAACGGCCAGACGCAATACAGCGTCGAGATCACCGACTTCAAGGCGTTCAACGTGCAGGATACGGGCGAAGGCGAAGACGACGAAGCCGCGCCGCCGCGGGATTTCTGGCGGAATGCAGAGCGCGCGCTGGGCGATGCGGCATCCTCGGCGCCGAAAAAGCGCGCGCACAATGTCGGCCCGAGCTTCCAGTATAAAATCCGCGATGCGCAGGGACAGGCGAAGGAATTCCACAGCTTCATGCTGCCGCTGTTGCTGGAAGGCCGCCGCTACTTTGTCAGCGGCGTGCGCGGCGCGCCCAACGAGCCGTTCCGCTACCTGCGCTTCCCGGCGGATGAAAATGGCGCGATCGACGGCTACATGCGCCTGCGCGGGACGCTGTTCGACAAGACGCTCTACCCCGAAATCGCGCGCCGCTTTGCCATCTCGGCGACGCCGAATGCTGCCGAACAGGCGCTGCGCATCAAGCTGGCGGAGAGCACGGCGAAGCTGCTGGAAATCTTCGCTCGCGGCGGGTTCGAGGAGTTGGCCAAGTTCATCGAGGGTTCGGTGGCCAAGGCCGAGCAGGAAAAGGCGGCGGAAGCCTATTTCAAGGTGCTGGAGCGCGCCGGTTTCGAAGCCTGGCAGCTGTCCCGCGAGCGGGCCGGCCAGAAGCCCGCGCAGATCGACGAACAGACCGCGCTGTTCGTGCGCGACAGCTTGAACGCCGCCAACGACAGCTTCTATTACGGCAGCCCAGTTTATTTCCAGCTCGACCATTACGACGAAGTGCTGTCCAGCGGCCTGCAGCTGACCCGCTCGCCGGGCAAGAACATCGTCTACGCCGGATCGGTGCTGCTGATCCTGGGCGTGTTCGCCATGTTCTACATCCGGGAACGCCGCATCTGGCTGCTGGTCAAATCGGGCGAGGTACTGTTCGCCATGTCGAGCAACCGCAAGACGCTGGATTTCGAGAATGAATTCGGGCAGCACAAGAGCAATCTGGCGAATCTGTTGAAAGGATGACCATGGAAGCGGTCCAGGATTACCGGCAAGTTTCTTTTTTTCGCGGACTGAGCGGATTCGACTGGGTCTACGCGGCCCTGCTCGCCGCCGGCAGCGTCTACGCCTTCAACCTGTACGGCGGTTATATGGATGTCTACGAAAAAGGCATCCTGTTCCTGATCGCGGCGCTGCTTGTCGGCTTGGGCTGGTTCTGGAAGCCGGTGCGCATCCTGCTGCCGGCGGTGGCGCTGCTCGCGCTGTTCGGCGTCAGCCAGTACCACGGCGAACTGGCCCGCGCCGGCCAGGCGTTCTGGCTCAAATACCTGTTCGCCAGCCAGTCCGCCATCATGTGGATGAGCGCCCTGTTCGTCATGGCGACGGGCGGCTACTGGCTCGGCCTGGCGCTGCGCTCCGATTTCGTCAACCGCGTTTCCGCCGCCATCACCTGGAGCGCCACGGCAATGGGCCTGATCGGCCTCCTGGTGCGCTGGTACGAGTCCTACCTGATCGGCGCCGACGTCGGCCATATCCCGATCAGCAACCTGTATGAAGTGTTCATCCTGTTTTCCATCCTGACCGCGCTGCTTTACCTGTATTACGAGCAGTACTACGCCAACCGCCAGCTCGGCGCCTTCGTCCTGCCGGTGATCAGCGCGGCAGTCGCCTTCCTGCTGTGGTACGCCTTCGGCCGCGACGCGCAGCACATCCAGCCGCTGGTGCCCGCCCTGCAATCCTACTGGATGAAGCTGCACGTGCCGGCCAACTTCGTCGGCTACGGCGCGTTCGCCGTGGCGGCGATGGTGGGCGTGGCCTATCTGTTCAAGAGCAAGGGACTGCTGGCGAACCGCCTGCCGGACTTGGCCGTGCTCGATGACGTGATGTACAAGGCGATCGCCATCGGCTTCGCCTTTTTCACCATCGCCACCATCCTCGGCGCGATGTGGGCGGCGGAAGCCTGGGGCGGCTACTGGTCGTGGGACCCGAAGGAAACCTGGGCGCTGATCGTTTGGCTGAACTACGCGGCGTGGCTGCATATCCGCCTGGTGAAGGGCCTGCGCGGCGCGATGCTGGCGTGGTGGGCGGTGGTCGGCTTGGTGGTGACGGTGTTCGCCTTCCTCGGCGTCAACATGTTCCTGTCCGGCCTGCATTCCTACGGCACGCTGTAGCAGGCAGGTTTTAGCGCGCACTGGCGTCATTCCCACGGAATGAGGAAGCCGATAAATCGACGTTCCCCTGACGGTCATGGCGAACCGCAGCCCCGAATCATGAAACGGCGAATTTTGTGGGTCAGGCTTTAGCCTGACTGTACGGCTGAAGCCGTACCCACAACCGCTCGGGTTTCGCGTTAACGGCGGCGCGTTGCCGCCGGCGTGAAGGGCACTCCCCGCAGCACCGCCAGTTGGCGCAGGATCGGAGTCGAAACCGGCTCCAGCTTGCGGCGCATCAGGGTGCCGGCAGCCGTGGTCCGCGCCAGCACCGGCGCCGCTACTTCCGCGTCCATGCGCGACAACGTCAGCATCGCGCGCACTTCCTGGCTCAATTCGGGCAGCGTTTCCAGCATTTCGCGCAGCATCGCCGGCCGATCCGCGCCGGCGCACAGCGCTTCGGCATCGGCCACGGCCGCCTCCGCCGTATTCCCGCCGTCCCGGCTCGGCGGGCGCACCGCCGCGAAATAGCCCGCCAGCACATTCAGCAACGCGTTTGCCACGTCCTGGTCGGCCGGACTGCGCAGCACTTCCTCGCTGATTTCGAGAAACGCCTGGCCGGGGCCGGAAAGGGCGCGTTCAAGCTGCGCGGCATAGGGATTCCCCCGCGCGCCCAGCGCCGCCAGCCGAGTCTGCCAAGCCTCGCAATCGGCGCGCGCGGCGCACGGCTCCGGCAGCGCGTCCGGCATGCGCTCGAGGAAGCCGACGTAGTAGGCGCTGTCGTGGCCACCCCGGCCCCACAGGCGCCGGCGGGCGGCCTCGTCGGCCAGGCCCGGCTGGAGCACGATGCGCACGGTGTCGATGATGACGTGGGGTTTGTTCTCGAACGGCAAATGCTCGATCAGGAATTCCGCCAGGATCTTGCCCATGCCGCCCCGCACCACGCTTTCCCGTTCCAGCATGCGCCGCGCGTTGTCGGCGACCGGCATGGCCCACCAGGCGCGGCGCGCCAGCTCGTCGGTAAGGCCGTTGGAATAGGCGACCGACACCACCGCCTCCGGCTCGCCCAATAGCAGCAGGCGGTCCAGCCCCTTGTCGCGCGCCTGCCCCATCCGCGTCCAGCGTTGAATGTAATTCGGGTAGCCGCCCGGCGAGCCGATGGCATGGCCTGCCAGCAGTTCGCGCACCTGGCGCAGATACTGGTCGGCGCGCCCGGTCGGGTGAAGTTTGACTTTGGCTTCGCCGCGCGCGGTCAGGGCGTGGACGGTCAGGGTGGAATCGTCGATGCGGATGGCCTGGATTTCCCCGGCTAGGAGGACGTTGAGACGCAGGGCGTCTTCGGATGTGAGTTCGGACATGCGATCAGTTTAGCTGTATGCGCTGGCCCCAGGGCACCGGCGCTTTCCCCTTGACCAGCCAGATCACCGGGTAAGGCGGTTCCGTGGCGGGAAAATCGCCTTCGGCATCGGTGAAATACAGCAGCATATCGGGCTGGCACCCCTCGCTCTCGACCCAGCCGAACACCGGTCGAAAATCGGTACCGCCGCCACCCGGAAATTCGGCCGGCAGCTTGAATTCCTCCCACGGCTCGAAGCGCCACGGCCCGCCTTCTGCCAGCGCGCTGTCGCAGGCATGGAGCGTGACGCGGGCGCGCAGCTGGCCCTTGAGGGCATCGATCTCGGCGAGAAAGTCGGCTAGTTCCTCGCGGCTGATCGAACCGCTGGTATCGAGTGCCACCACGATGTCGGCCTGCGCGCTCCGGAGCGACGGCAGGATCATCGAGCCCTCGCGGCGCGAAGGCCGCATATAGCTGTAATCGTCGCGCGCCACCTGGTTCATGTAGCGGGCCAGCAGCATGCGCCATGGCAGTTTCGGCTGGAGCAGCTCGCCTACCATGCGCGCCAGCAACCCACCCAGCTTGCCTGCTTGCTGCGCCTGCTGGGCGGCGCCGGCGAGCCGCTGCTGCCATTGCGCGGCAAGGGATTCGCGCTCGCCCGCCGTCAGCGGCTGCGGCTGGGCCGCGCCGCGTGGGTTGTCGGTCTGTGGCTGTCCGGTGTTTTCCGGAGCCCCGCCTGGCTCGGCGCCATCCCGCGGCTGCTGTCCCTGGCCGCCCTCGCGCTGTTCGTCGCCCTGCTGCTGGCCGCTGCTGGTGGGATCGACGTCCTCGCCGTCGTAGATGTGCCGGTCCATCGGCTGATCGGTGTTGTTGTCGTCGATGCAGGGGTAGATTTCCTCCGCCGTCATGCCCTCGAAGCTGTCCAGGATGAGCGCGCCGGGCGGCGGTTTGAGCCCGTCCCTGACCAGCAGCGGATTGACGGCGAAGTCGCAGGCGACATCCCAGCGCAGCCTGACGCGGTGCTGGCGCCGGTGAAAATGCGACAGCGCGCAGTGCAGCGCCTCGTGGGCGAGCACGAACTGGGTCTGCTCCAGGCTAAGCGCGGCGATGTAGTCGGGATTGTAGTAGAAACTGCGGGCGTCAGTGGCGGTGGTCTGGCACCACTTCGGATCGGCCGCCACCATCGGCAGGCGCAGCGCCAGAGCGCCGAGAAACGGCTTGTCCAGGATCAGCCGGGTGCGGGCGGCAGCCAGCTTGGTTTCGACGTCGGGGTTGGTCATGAGAAGCTAACTATAGCCACAAAAAGGCGCAAGAAACGCAAAAAACGGGAGGGTTCTTTTGTGAATTTTGTGCCTCTTCGCGGCCATCACATCTCATACAGCATCAAATCGGACACCGCATTGGCCCATTTCGAGAATTGGGGAACGGTGAACAAATGCTGGCCGACCGCGCGGTGCATGTCGGACACCAGCATGATGCCCATCTCGCGCAGCGGGAAGCGGCTGGCATAGTCGAGAATGTGGCCGTGGATTTCGCGCGCGTTGGCTTCATTCTTGGCGCGAATGGCGCGCCCGACCAGCGCGGACGCGACGGCATACTGGAGATCGACTTCGCGCGGCACCGCCACCGGCTCGCCGCGCAGGATCGCGTCCAGGTCGGGCATGCGGTCGAGGTTGTCGATGAAGGCGTGCAGTTCCAGCCCGGCCGCCGGGCCGACGCAGGATTGCAGGGTAGCAAGCAGCAGTTCCGGCATGTCGCCGAACTTCTGCAGCGCGCGGTGGGCGAATTCCCACGAGCGCGGGCTGGGGAAAGCGACCGGATTGTGCGCCGGGTTGAAATCGAACAGCAATTCCGGCCGGAAGCGCAGGAAACCGATCAGCCGCTCGTCGATACCGTTTGCGTAAGCCCAGGCGACCCAGTCGTCCAGGTTGGCCTCGACTTCAAAATGGGAAAAGCGGTTGGCGAGCGGAGCCGGCATGGCGTAAGTCACGCCGCGATCACCCTGGCGGTTGCCCGCGGCGAAAATGGCCCAGCCCGGCGGCACCTCGTAGGCGCCGAGGCGCCGGTCCAGGATCAGCTGGTAGGCTGCTGCGGAAACGCTGGGCGGCGCCGAAGTAATCTCGTCCAGGAACAGGATGCCGTTTTCGCCATGCCTTTTCGCATCCGGCAGCATCGCCGGCACCGCCCATTCGACGCGGTCCTCGACACGAAACGGAATGCCGCGCAGGTCGGACGGCTCCATCTGCGACAGCCGGATATCGATCACCGGCGCGCCGTGGTTTTTCGCCACCTGCTCGATGATCTGCGACTTGCCGACGCCGGGCGGCCCCCACAGCATGACAGGCGTGTGATGGCCGTCGCGGGTGCTGAGGAACTCGCGGTTCAATACGGTGGAAAGCTGGGCTGGGCGCATGGGCGTTCTCTTGATTTAGACTTGGTTTAATATTATCAGAGTTTGGAAGGGAAAGGCCAGAGTGGGCAACGTTCAGCGGAGGGGGGCACACCCCTCGACTGCAAATCGGGGGAACAAAACATGGAATTTCATCTGGACATGACAGCCCGGCAATAACCAACAGGCATTGCGCCGTATGTGCCCGCACCTTGGTGCAATGCGCAGCGCTTATTGCACCCTACGATCCCGGATGTCCATCCGGGTTTTTCTACTTCATTTCCGCGAAAACTTCCCCCGCCGCCCGGATCGTGCTGTCGATGTCCGCTTCGCTATGCGCCGCCGAAACAAAGCCCGCCTCGAATGCCGAGGGCGCCAGGTAGTAGCCCTTGTCCAGCATGGCGTGGAAGAAGCGGTTGAAGGCGACCTTGTCGCACTCCATCACCTCGGCGTAGCTGGTTGGCGGCGCGGCGCGGAAATACAGGCCGAACATGCCGCCGACCGCTTGCGCGGAAAATACGATGCCGTGCTGTCCGGCGGCGGCGGTCAGGCCATCGGTGAGCTTGCGGGTGGCGGCGGCGAGGCTTTCATAGAAGCCCGGCGCCTGCACCAGCCGGAGCGTGGCGAGGCCGGCGGCCACCGCCACCGGATTGCCGGACAGGGTGCCAGCTTGGTAGACCGGGCCGGTCGGGGCGAGTTTTTGCATGATCTCGCGCCGGCCGCCGAAGGCGCCCAGCGGCATGCCGCCGCCGATGACCTTGCCCAGCGTGGTGAGGTCGGGCTGGATGCCGTAGTAGCCTTGGGCGCATTTCGGGCCGACGCGGAAGCCGGTCATCACTTCGTCGAAAATCAGCACCGCGCCGTGCCGGGTGCACAATTCGCGCAGCGCCTGGAGGAATTCCGGCTTGGGCGCGACCAGATTCATGTTGCCGGCGACCGGCTCGACGATGACCGCGGCGATTTCGCTGCCGATCTGGGCGAAGGTTTCCGCCAGCATGGCGCTGTCGTTGTAGCCAAGCACCACGGTATGCGCGGCGGTTTCCGCCGGCACGCCGCCGGAGCTGGGCTGGCCGAAGGTGAGTGCGCCGGAGCCGGCTTTCACCAGCAGCGCGTCGGCATGGCCGTGGTAGCAGCCTTCGAATTTGATGAACTTGCTGCGGCCGGTGTAGCCGCGCGCCAGGCGGATGGCGCTCATGGTGGCCTCGGTGCCGGAGCTGACCAGACGCACCTGGTCCATGCCGGGCAGCAGGCCGCACAGGTATTCGGCCAGTTCCAGTTCGAGCGCGGTGGGCGCACCGAAGGAAAGCCCGTCGGCGGCGGTTTCCTGCACCGTCCGGATGACGTCGGGATGGGCGTGGCCGAGGATCATCGGGCCCCACGAGCCGACGTAATCGACATAGGATTTGCCGTCCTCGTCCCAGACCATGGCGCCCGCGCCGCGCTTGAAGAACACCGGCGTGCCGCCGACCGAGCCGAAGGCGCGCACCGGCGAATTGACGCCGCCGGGAATGAACTGCTGGGATTTTTCGAAAAGCTGCTGGTTGCGTGAGGTCATGATTAACGCCTTAATGCAAAGTATGTTGGGTGGGTTTTTCGAATAGCACGGCGATGCGGCTGGCGGCGGCGCGGACGTCTTCGCTGTCGAACAGCGCGGAAATCACCGCCACGGCGTCGGCACCGGCTTCGATCAGGGTGCCGGCGTTGTCGGCGGTGATGCCGCCGATGGCTACCACCGGAATCTGCAAGCATTGCTTCGCTTCGTGGAGCAGGGTCAGCGGCGCCGCCATCGCGCCGGGCTTGGTGGGTGACGGGAAAAAGCTGCCGAAGGCGACGTAATCCGCGCCTGCGGCTTCGGCTTCCAGCGCGCAGGGCAGATCGTTGTAGCAGGACATGCCGATGATCTTGTCGGGACCTAAAATCAGGCGCGCCTGGCGGATGCTGCCGTCGTCCCTGCCCAGATGCACGCCGTCGGCACCGGTCAGGTCGGCCAGACGGAGGTCGTCGTTGACGATCAGCGGCACATGGTAGCGGCGGCACAGCGCGAGCAGTTCGCTCGCCTGCTCGTGGCGCAGGGCGGCATCGTTCCCCTTGTTGCGGTACTGCACCAGGCGGACGCCGCCCTCCAGCGCCCGTTCCAGCCGCTGCAGCAGGCTCGCGGTGTCGGCGGTTTCCGGGGTGATCGCGTAAAGGCCGTTAATCAGCGCTGTCATCGTCCTCACCGCGCGCCCAGAAAAAGCGGTCGGGGATGTATTGTCCCATGCCCGGACGGAAGCCGGCGTCGAGCGTTTGCCAGGTGAATTCCTGCGCTTCCTTGACCGCTTCGGGAAGATCGAGGCCGTGGGCGAGAGAGGCGGCGATCGCCGTTGCCAGGGTGCAGCCCGATCCGTGATAGCTGTTGGGCAGGCGCTGCCAGGTGTCGCTGCGCACCTTGCCGCGTTCGTCGTACAGGGTGTTGACCACTTGCTGCGTATTTTCGTGGGTGCCGGTGATCAGCACGAATTCGCAGCCCAGGTCGATGATGCCCTGGGCGCATTGGTCGAGGCGGAGTTCGTCTTCGCTGTCGAACTGGGCGATGCGGCGCGCTTCCAGGCTGTTCGGGGTGATCAGCGTGGCCTGCGGGATCAGCATTTCCAGCAGGGCGGCGAGCATGTCGTCGCTGGCCAGTTCGTCACCGCGCCCGGAGGCCAGCACCGGATCCAGGATCAGCGGAATATCGGGATAATCGGCCACCACCTCGGCGATGGCCGCGACATTTTCCACGCTGCCGACCAGGCCGACCTTGAACGCCGCCACCGGCATGTCTTCCAGTACGCAGCGCGCCTGGTCGGCCACCCATTCGGCTTCCATCGGAAAGATGTCTTCCACCCCCAGCGTGTCCTGCACCGTGATGGCGGTGACCACCGACAGCGGATGGCAGCCCATGCTGGCCAGCGTCAGGAGGTCGGCCTGCAAGCCGGCGCCGCCGCTCGGGTCGGTGGCGGCGAAAACGAGAACGATGGGGGGGGTGGCGCGCGGGTTGGGCATGGGGAGTCAGGGCTTGGCGGGGAACTGGATGAAGCCCAGATTTTAACCTAAACGCAGGGAAATCTCCTGGCATTTTGCGCCAGGAGGTGTTCGGGCACCAACGGGATTTGCCAATTTGGCGAGGGTCTGCATTAACTTAAATTAAGACTTCGAGATAAGGTGCTTTACCAAAAGGGGTTTTATTATACAATGGCAAGCATATGTCCGATGAACGTGGGGGGTTAATCGCTCTTGCCGAGTGCAGAGCGCCCCCGAAAGAGTCTGGGGAGGTCAGTGGACGCAGGAACGCACGCCCTTGCGGGCATCAAGGTGATGGTGATCGACGACAGCAACACCATACGCCGCAGCGCCGAAATTTTCCTGGTCAAGGCGGGATGCGAGGTCATTCTCGCCGAAGACGGCTTCGACGCCCTCTCGAAAATCGCCGACCACCTGCCCGATGTTATTTTTGTCGATATCATGATGCCGCGCCTGGACGGTTACCAGACCTGCGCGCTGATCAAGAAAAACCCCAAATTCAAACTTACCCCCGTGATCATGCTGTCCAGCAAGGATGGCTTGTTCGACCGGGCCCGCGGCAGGATGGTGGGTTCCGACGAATATTTGACCAAACCGTTTACCAAGGAAAGCCTGCTCAAGGCGGTGGATCAGTACACGGCCCAGCGCGTTTGAGCAGTTAGTCGAAAAGGAGCAAAAAAATATGGCCATCCATAAAATTCTGGTTGTTGACGATTCGCCGACCGAGCGGTTTTTCCTCAGCGAACTCCTCACCCGGAAAGGCTACCAGGTGCGGATCGCCGAAAGCGGCGAAGAGGCGCTCGCCCAAGCCAAGCAGGAGAAACCCGACCTGATCCTGATGGACGTGGTGATGCCGGGGCTGAACGGTTTTCAGGCCACACGGGCGATTGCCAAGGATCTGGAGACTAAGGACATCCCCGTCATCATGTGCACCACCAAGGGGCAGGAAACGGACAAGGTGTGGGGGATGCGCCAGGGCGCCAAAGATTACATCGTCAAGCCGGTAAACCAGGACGAACTGCTGAAAAAAATCGCGGCACTCGGCTGATTCCATAACCTTCGCGGCAATATCCGGGATATTTCGGGGCTATCCAGATGGCAAGAAAAATCAGCCTGAGGGAATTTCAGGAAAGCGTGGTCGCCAAGCTGCAAAACCTGGCGGCCAGCGAAGCCGCCAATCCTTCCAGGCTAGGCGTTCAGGTCGGCTCGCAGCTTTGGCTGGTCAAGCTGTCCGACATCAGCGAGGTGCTGCCGGTGCCGCCGCAGGCCGCCGTTCCCCTGGCGCAGCCCTGGTTCGGCGGCGTGGCGAATTTTCGCGGCAACCTTTACGGCATCGTCGATTTTTGTCATTTTCTCGGCGGCGCGCCCACCGCGCCCGGCGTGGATTGCCGGGTGCTGTTGGCGCATCCGAAATTCATGGTCAATGCGGGAATCGTGGTCAGCCGCATGATGGGCTTGCGCAATCCCGACCAGATGCAGCGGGTGGAGGCGGCGGGGGAAACCCAGCCTTGGATGGGCGCCGCCTACCGCGACGAGGCGGGAAGTTTATGGCAGGAACTGGACATGCAGGCGCTCACCGGGCATGCCCGATTTTTGAACGCCGGCCTGGGGTAGAGGCCTCGATTTCTCAACGCGTGCAATCGCGCAAATTTGCGTGCCGCAAAAAAAACTTAGGGATGGAGATTAAGCATGGGTTTCAAACTGCCAGGTTTCAATCTTTTCAAGGGCAAACGCGGCGACGCCGCTCATGCCGGCGCGACGACCGCAATGGGGTTGAACACCACCCTGGTCTTCAAGGGGATACAGCAGCTCGCCAGCGACCAGATCGGGCGCCCGCTGCCGCTTATCGGCAGCAGGTCTCTAGGGGCGCAGCTCAAGATATTGGGCGGCGCCTGGGCCGTGGCGGTGCTGGTTTCGTTCCTGCCGTTGACCTGGTATGGCTTGAACGTGTCCGTTTTGAAGCAGCACTCCAGTATTTCGACGGAAATGCAGATGCTGTCGCAACGGATCGCGAAAGGCGCGCAGCAGGCGGCACTGGGCAACCCGATCGCGTTTGCGCAGCTCAAGGAAGCGGATCTGCGCTTTTCCGGCGACCTCAAAACCCTGACGCAAGGCGGTAGCGGCGTGGCGGCGTCGCCTGCCGCCGTGCAGCCCTTGCTGAAAGGGATGAACAAGCAGTGGGAGCCGATGCGCCGCGACATCAACCAGATTCTCTCGCAGGAAAAGAACCTGGCGGGACTGGGCAACGCCGTCGCCGGGGTGAATGCCGGCAACATGGCGCTGCTTGAACTGACCGAGCAGTTGTCCGGCCAGATGGTGCAGGCGGGAGCCGGCACACGGGAAATTTCCAACGCCCGCCAGATGGGGATGCTGACGCAGCGGATTGCGAAAAACGCCAATACCCTGATGTCGAGAACGGACCTCGACCCGGAAGAAGCTTTCCTGCTGGGCAAGGACGTTGCCGCATTCAACGGCATCCTGTCCGGATTCCTGGACGGGAGCGAAGAGCTGCGCCTGAGCCCGCTCAAGGATCCGGAGGCGAGGAAAATCCTCGGCGAGATCAAGGATACGTTCAAGGATTTTGCCGTGCACTCCAACCGGATCCTGCAAAACATGCAGGGGCTGGTGGAAGCGAAGAATGCCCAGCGCTCGCTGTTCCGGGACGGCGATAAAATGCTGGACGCTACCCGCGAGCTGACCGACGCGTTCAACAGGAACGCCAGCAGCGGCTGGCTGGAAGTGTTGCTCACCCTGACGCTGGGCGGCATCGCGCTGGTTTTCGCCGTGCTGTTCGCCAAGGTGATGCTGGACGATACCAAGCGGCGTGCGGCGGCGAGCGAGTTGGAGAACAAGCGCAACCAGGAAGCGATTCTTCGCCTGCTCAATGAAATGGGCGACCTGGCGGAAGGCGACCTGACCGTGCGCGCGCGGGTGACCGAGGATATCACCGGTGCGATCGCCGACTCCATCAACTACGCCATCGACGAGTTGCGGACGCTGGTGTCGGGGGTGAACAGGGCGACCGAGCTGGTGACCAGGGCTTCCGGGGACGCGCGGCTCACTTCGGACCAACTGCTGCTGGAATCGGAAAAGCAGTCGCGGGAAATCGAGGAAACCAGCTCCGCGGTGCTGCAAATGGCCGATTCCATCAACGAGGTGTCGGCGAGCGCGGCCGAATCGGCGAAAGTGGCCAACCAATCCCTGCAGGTGGCCGACAAGGGCGCCCAGGCGGTGCAGAACTCGATTGCCGGCATGAATGAAATTCGCGGCCAGATCCAGGAGACCGCGAAACGGATCAAGCGGCTGGGCGAGAGTTCCCAGGAAATTAGCGAAATCGTGGAACTGATTTCGGACATTACCGAACAGACCAACATTCTGGCGCTGAACGCGGCCATCCAGGCAGCTTCCGCCGGCGAGGCCGGACGTGGCTTCACCATCGTGGCGGAAGAGGTGCAGCGCCTGGCGGAACGCTCCGCCGAGGCGACCAAGCAGATCGGTGCGATCGTGAAAACCATTCAGACCGACACCCACGACGCGGTGGCGGCCATGGAACAGAGCACGCAAGGCGTGGTGGAAGGCGCCAAGCTGTCCGACGCCGCCGGCCAGGCGCTGTCCGAAATCGAGCACGTGTCGCGTAGCCTCGCCGGACTGATCGAAACCATCTCCACCGCCACCCAGGCGCAGGCGGAAGCCGCCGGCAAGGTGGCGCGGAACATGCAGGACATTCAGGACATCACCAACCGGACCACCGACGGCACCAAGCAAACCGCCACTTCCATCGGTCAGCTGACCGAACTGGCCGCCGAGCTGAAGGGCTCGGTGGCAGGCTTCAAACTTGCATAGGCACTGAAAAGCATGGCCATCGAGTTGGATATCGGCCCGCTGACTTGGGTCAAAGGCGAAATCGATCAGGCGCTGGAGCGGGCACGGGAGAACCTGGCCGGGTTCTCCGACAATCCGTCGGATGTTTCCCCGCTGCGCTTCTGCCAGACCCATTTGCACCAGGTGACGGGCGCCATCCAGATGGTCGGCCTGGAAGGCGCTGCGCGCGTCAGCGACGAAATCGAAAAAGGCGTCGCGGCGCTGGGCAAGCAGGAGGCCGAGCCTTCCCCCGCCAATATCGAAGCGATCGGCCAGGCGATCCAGGCGCTCGCCAAGTATCTGGCCGACTTGCTGGACGGCGAGCCGGACGTGCCGCTCAAGCTCTTCCCCGTTTATAAAAGCCTGCATCAGGTGCGCGGCGCGACGGATTTCGCCGAAAGCGACCTGTTTTTCCCCGATCTGTCGGTGCGGGCACCGAAAGATCCGGAAGCGAGGCCCGTGCCCGAAGCCGAGCTACCCGCGCTGGCAAGGGAAAAGCGTACCCGCTACCAGAAAGGCTTGCTGAAATTCCTGCAGGACAGCGACGACCGCAAGGGCATGGAGGCGATGCGCAGCGCGCTTCTCGCGCTGGAGCGGGCGCAGGCCCTGCCGGCGCAGCGGACGTTCTGGTGGGCGGCGGGCGGGCTGGTCGAAAGCCTGATCAACAAGGGACTGGATTCCGACCTTGAAGCCAAGCGCCTGCTCGGCAAGGTCGATCAGCAGATCCGCCGGGTGGCCGAGGCCTCGCCCAAGGTGGCCGAGCGCGTGCTGCGCGACGTGCTGTACCGCGTGGCGCGCAGCAAACCGGTGAGCGAGCGGGTCAAGCAGGTCAAGCACGTGTTCGAGCTGGACGATTGCCTGCCCCAGACCGCGGCGGCGGACACCGATGCCGCCCGGTTCAAGCCGCTGCTGCGCGAACTGAAAGAGCCGCTTGCATCGACGAAGGACGCCTGGCTCAAGTTCGCCACCGGCCACAAGGACAGTTTAAAAGCCCTGCAAAAAACCATGCCAAGGCTGGCCGAGAAAATCCAGGCGCTGGAGAACGCGCCGTTGCGGGAATTGTTCCAGCAAATGCAACTGGTCGTCGCCGCACAGACGGAGCAAGGAGCCGCCGAGCCGGTGGCGCTGGAAATGGCTACTGCGCTGCTGCTGGCGGAAAGCACACTGGAAAATTTCGGCCAGGTCGGCGACGACCTGGCCAGCCAGCTGGGCATCCAGACCCGACGCATGCAGGCCCTGCTTGGGGGCCGTCAGGACGAAATCGACGCTGCGGAGATTCCCCATCTCGGCGATATCAGCCGCAAAGCCCAGGAAAAAATGCTGCTGGCCCAGGTGGCACAGGAGATTCAGGTCAACCTGCGGCGCATCGAGGAAGTGCTGGACGCATTCTTCCGCGACGCGTCGAAGCGCGATAGCCTGCCCGCGCTCGACCCGGTCCTGAAGCAAGTGTCCGGCGCGCTGAAAATTCTCGAGCTGGAACAGGCGGACAAGCTGCTCGGTATTTGCCACGCCGGCATCCGCAACTTCGAGACCCCCGCCTACCTGCCCGCCGCGCAGGAACTGGAGGCCGTGGCGGAAGGCCTGAGCAGCCTGGGGTTTTATATCGAGGCGCTACAGCTCGGCCGCCCGGAGGCGGAGCGAATCGTCGAGCAAACCCTGGCGCGCCTGACGGGCGAGCCCGAGGAAACGGCGGCGGTCGCGCCCGGCGAAGCCGACGCGGAGCGTCCGGAAGAAAGCGTCGAGGCCAGCCTGGGGGCGCAGAAAAACCTGGCGCAGGAGAGCTTCGATGCGTGGCAGGCCCAGCCCGAAAACACGGCGGCGCGCCGGAAGCTGGAAAGCACCCTGTCCGGTCTGGCGCAGGATGCCGAGCTGGTGGCCGATGCCGAGCTGAAGGAGCAAACCGCGGCGGTGCAACGCCTGCTCGAAGAGACGTGTGAAGCGCCCGTGGCGGCGCTGGCGGGCGCGGTTTCCGCGCTGGCCGAGGCGAAGAGCCCGCCGGTGACGCGGTCGAAGGAGGCCGAGCGCCTGCTTGATGCTTCCGAAGAGGCGGTCGACGCCGAATTGCTGGAAACCTATCTGGAAGAAGCCGCCGAGGTGCTGGCCGCAGTCGCCGAGAATCTGCAAATCTGCCAGGCGAGCCCGGACGACCGCGAGGCGATGACCACCATACGGCGCGGCTTCCACACCCTGAAGGGCAGCGGCCGCATGGTCGGCCTGACCGAACTGGGCGAGGTGGCCTGGGCGGTCGAACAGGTATTGAACAAGTGGTTGCAGGAGGAGCGGGGCGCCACCCCGGCGTTGCTCGATTTCGTCGCGCAGGCCCGCGACCGTTTCGAATACTGGGTCGGCCAGCTGCGCACGGCGGGCTGTGTCGGCGTCGACGCCGATGCCTTGCTGGCGCAGGCGGAACAGTTGAAACGCGGCCCGGAAAGCGCCGAAGTGGCGCCCGCGCCTGTCGAGGCCGCATCAGCGGCCGTCGAGCCGGAAATCGCCTTGGCGCCCATCGAAGTGCCGCCGGAAGAAACGCCGGCCACCGATGTGCCGGAGACCGAGCCGGTTGCCTTGGACTTGGCGGAGGCGCCCGGCGTCGAACTCGAAGCGCCCGTCGAGGCGCCCGTTCCCGAACAGGCCGCCGTGGTGGCGGAAGAAATCGTTCTGCCGGCCGTAGCGGAGCTGGCTGCCCCCGTCGAGGACGCGGAGCTTGCGGCCGCCGCGCCGCCCGCGGAAGCCGAAGTCGCGATCGGCGACGTAAGCCTGTCGTCCGCCCTGCTCGATATCTACATGAACGAGGCCCGCCAGCGGCTCGCCGCGCTGCAAGCCGAATTCGCCCAGCTGGAGGAGCACCCCGAGTACCCGATCCGGCACGATTTCATGCGCGCCGCCCACACCCTGTGCGGTATCTCGCGCACCGTGGGTTTCAGCGCGCCGGCCGAGCTCAGTTTCGAGTTCGAGGCTTTGCTCAGGCAAATGCTGGAGCATCCGCAACCGGCCAATGGCAAGCAGCTCGGCGTGATGGGCGACGTCATCGTCGCGCTGAGAAAAATGGTGCAGTCGATCGAGGAGCAGCAGCTGCCCAAGCCGGCAAAGCAGCTGATCCGTTCGGTGCAGGCGCTGGTGAAAAAAGCCCGCGCCGAGGCGGAAAAGGCCGCGCCGCGCGCGCCCGTCCCGGCGGCGGAGGCGCCGGAGCAGGCCGGGATTGCCGCCCGCCCGGTACTGCTGCCGACATCGCGCGACGACATCGACGCGGAAATCCTGCCCCTGTTCCTGGAAGAGGCGCACGACCTGATTCCGCTAGTCGGCACCCAGCTGCGCGCCTGGCGCGGCGCCCCCGCGGGAGACCAGGCGCCGCAGAACCTGCAGCGCACCCTGCACACCCTCAAGGGCAGTGCGCGCATGGCCGGCGCCCTGCAGCTGGGCGATCTGGTCCACAACATGGAAACCCGTGTGATCGCGGCGCTGGATGGCGCTTACCCGACTGCCGCCTACTTCGACGAGCTGGACGTCTATTTCGACCGGATCGGCGACGGCCTGGAGCTGCTTCAGGCAAAGCCGGCGACCCCGGCAGTCGAGGCGCCGACAGCGCAAGTTCAGTCTTCGTTGCCGGCCCCCAGCCCGATCCAGTTGCCGGCTGCCGCAAAATCCGGCGAACAACAGCTGCGCGTGCGGGCCGATGTGGTGGATCGGCTGGTGAACGAGGCGGGCGAAATCAGCATCGCGCGCTCCCGCGTCGAGGGCGAGATGCAGGGGGTCAAGCAGTCCCTGCTGGAATTGACCGAGAACGTCATCCGCCTGCGCAATCAGGTGCGCGAAATCGAAATCCAGGCGGAAGGCCGGATGCAGTCGCAGTCGAACCAGGGCGGCGCGGCCGAGGCATTCGACCCGCTCGAATTCGACCGCTTCACCCGCTTCCAGGAACTGACCCGTTTCTTGGCGGAATCCGTCAACGACGTCGCCACGGTACAGCAGAACCTGCTGAAAAGCCTAGGCGAAGTCGATGCGGCGTTGCTCCAGCAGGCGCGGCTGAACCGCGAGCTGCAGCAGGAATTGATGCACATCCGCATGGTGCCGCTGTCCAGCATCGCCGAGCGGCTGCACCGCATCGTGCGGCAGACCGCGCGGGAACTGGGCAAAAAGGCCACGCTGGAGATCAACGGCGGCCAAGTGGAGCTGGACCGCAGCGTGCTGGACAAGATGACGGCGCCGTTCGAGCATCTGCTGCGCAATGCCCTCGCCCATGGCGTGGAAACCGCCGGCGAGCGGCTCGGCGCGGGCAAGCCGGAAGCCGGGACGATCCGCATCGAAGCGCGCCAGGTGGGCAACGAAATTGTGCTGACCCTGGGCGACGACGGCAGCGGTTTCGACCTGGCCGGCATTCGCCGCCGCGCGGTGGACCTGGGCAAGCTCGCGGCGGACAGCGATGTCGTGCCGGCGCAGCTGATCGACATGATGTTCGATCCGGGCTTTTCCACCGCCAGGGAAGTGACCCAGGTGGCCGGCCGGGGTATCGGGCTGGATGTGGTGCGCAGCGAAATCACCGGTCTCGGCGGCCGGATCGAGGCCGCTCCCGGCGTGAACGGCGGGGCGAACTTCACCATTTACCTGCCGCTCACCCTTGCCGTGGCGCAGGCGGTGCTGGTGCGCGTCGGCGAGAAAGTTTACGCGCTGCCGTCGGCCATGGTCGAGCAAGTGCAGGAGTTCAAGGCCGCCGCGTTGGAAGGGGTGTTTCAGAAGGGCGAGATCGAATGGCTGGGCAACCGCTATGCGCTGTTTTATTTGCCGCGCCTGCTCGGCGATCGGGACAGCGCGCCCGAGCAGCACCGCTACAGCGTGACGCTGCTGCTCCGGAGCGGCAGCCAGCGCATCGCGGTGCTGGTGGACGAAATCCTCGGTAATCGCGAAATCGTGGTCAAGAATATCGGTCCGCAGCTCGCCCGCATCCCCGGCATCGCCGGCGCGACCGTGCTGGGCAACGGCCAGGTCGCGCTGATCATCAATCCGGTGCCGCTGGCGCAGCGCTACCTGCTACGAGACGCCGCCGCTGCGCCGCAAGCCGCGATGCCGGCCGACCTGGGCATCGCGGCCGCGCCGCTGATCATGGTCGTGGACGATTCGCTGACCGTGCGCAAGATCACCAGCCGCCTGCTGCTGAAGGAAGGCTACCAGGTGGTAACCGCGAAAGACGGCGTGGATGCCTTGCAGCAATTGCAGGAAACCTTACCCGCCGTCATGCTGGTGGATATCGAGATGCCGCGCATGGACGGTTTCGAGCTGACCAAGAACGTGCGCGGCGATGTGCTTACCGCGCACATTCCGATCATCATGATCACCTCGCGCACCGCCGACAAGCACCGCAACTATGCCAGGGAGCTGGGCGTCAACGCCTACCTCGGCAAGCCGTTCCAGGAAGAGGAACTGCTCGGCCATATCGCCGGATTCGTCAAGGGCTGATCGAGGCGGGTGGCCAGGCATGGCCAATCCCGGATAGGGCGTGCCGAATCTCCTTTGAACCTTAAAACCTCGTTTCACCGCAAAGGACGCAAAACGCAGTTAACCACGGGGCTCACGGGGTAAAATCAATTTGTTGCGTGTTTTTCCCCTATCACCTATTGGGCGACGAAGGTTAAACGCCGTTCCCCGTGTTCCCCGTGGTTTAAATGAGGTTTTTGGGTCGAAAAGAGAGGGTGACGGGTCGTCGCCATTCGCCATGTTTTCCTATCTCCCGTTCCCGTCGTTCAAGGGTGGCCCGCTGTTTCAGTGACCGGGGAAGCGCAACCTAAAAACCGCATTTGAACCACGGAGATCACGGAGCAAAAAGGCGTTTCGAGAAGCGCTGACCCTCGCTCGACGGGTCTGACATAAGCGCCATGCAATGTGTCGATTTTTCTCCGTGTTCTCTGTGGCGGACTTTTTTTTGGGGGTAATACGTCATCCCCGCGAAGACGGCATGCATGCGTCATTGAAAAATGCCGGATGCCCCGCTTTCGCGTGAGACCGGCATTCGTGAGCTGCCCCGCAGGTCGATATTCTCCATCCCCCCATATCTTTCGTGTACGCCCCGAACAGTCGGCGCCGAATGGCTTCGCCTGCAGACGCAATGCCGTTTCGAAAAAACGGAAAATAATCACGATCCAGGTGGACGAGTCGAGATATCTGTTATATAAATGAGTTAGATTATCTGTGGCGGAGTAAGGGTGATCTGTCTGGCTGTTATTCATTGAATAACAAATGAAAAAGCAGGATATTCGATTTTTGGCGCGGGTTTCGTTGCGCTCCTTGGCGGGGTGAAAATTGATCGATTCGTTTTTCGCGGGACGCTTTTTGAGCGTGCCCATGATATTATTTAATCCGTCTATATTCCCATAAAAAATTTAAGGGTCTTTTCATGAACGGCAAAAAATACGTTTACGCATTCGAAGAGGGCGACGGCAAGAACAAGATGCTGTTGGGCGGCAAGGGCGCCAATCTGTGCGAGATGACGCAGATCGGCCTGAACGTGCCGCCGGGCTTTACCGCGACCACCGAGGCCTGCATCGCCTACCTGGAAAAAAACCACCTGCCGGACGGGCTGATGGACGAAATCCGGAGCTATATGACGGCGCTGGAAGAGAAAACCGGCAAGGGTTTCGGCAGCGGCGACAATCCCCTGCTGGTGTCGGTGCGCTCCGGTTCGTCGATGTCGATGCCGGGCATGATGGATACCATTCTCAACCTCGGCCTCAATGAAACCTCGCTGCGGGGGTTGATCAAGCAGACCTCCAACGAGCGTTTCGCCTACGACGCCTATCGCCGCTTCATCCAGCTGTTCGGCAAGATCGCGCTGAATATCGGCGACGAGCATTTCGACGAGCGGATGGCGGCGATGAAGCGCAAATACGGCGCGCCGCTGGATGTCGATCTGACCGCCGCGCACCTCAAGGAGCTGGCCGCTGAATTTCTCGATATCGTCCAGCGCCATAGCGGCAAGCCGTTCCCGCAAGATCCTTACGAGCAGCTCGAAATCGCGGTTGGCGCAGTGTTCCGCTCGTGGGGTGGCAAGCGCGCGGTGGATTACCGCAAGCAGTTCAAGATCACCAAGGAACAGGCCAACGGCACCGCGGTCAACGTCTGCACCATGGTGTTCGGCAACATGGGCAACGATTCCGGCACCGGCGTCGGCTTCACCCGCAACCCCGGCACCGGCGAAAACGTGATCTACGGCGAATACCTCACCAACGCCCAGGGCGAGGACGTGGTGGCGGGTATCCGCACGCCCAAGCCCATCGCCGAGATGGAACAGGAAATGCCGGAAATTTACCATCAGCTGATGGAGCTGCACAACCGGCTGGAATCGCATTACCACGAGGTGCAGGATTTCGAGTTCACCATCGAGAAGGGCGTGCTCTACTGCCTGCAAACCCGCAACGGCAAGATGAACGCCCGCGCCATGGTGCGATCTTCGGTGGAGATGTTCCACGAAGGGCTGATCTCCAAGGAGCGCGCCCTGCTGCGCGTCGAACCGGCCGTGCTGGAACAGCTGCTGGTGCCGCAACTTTCGCCGAATTTCCATGGCAAGTCGCTGGCGCAAGGGTTGCCGGCATCTCCCGGCGCGGCTTCGGGCAAGATCGTGTTCGATGCCGACAGCGCCGAGATTCGCGGCCGCGCCGGCGAGAAGATCATTCTGGTGCGCGAGGAAACCAAGCCGGAGGATATCCACGGCTTCTTCCAGGCGCAGGGCATTCTCACCAGCCGCGGCGGCAAGACCTCGCACGCGGCGGTGGTGGCGCGCGGCATGGGCAAGCCTTGCGTTTCCGGTTGCGAGCAGATCGTCATCAACGACCATCTGCGCAATGCCCGCATCGGTGAAACCACGCTGCACGAGGGCGACGTGATCACCATCGACGGCGGCACCGGTCATGTCTACGCCGGCGAAGTGCCGACGGTGGAGGCCGAGTTCTCCGAGGAAATGTCCACCCTGCTCGCGTGGGCGGACGAAGTGGCGCGCCTCAAGGTGCTGGCCAACGCCGACACGCCGGACGCCGCCGTCAAGGCGCGCGGCTTCGGCGCCAAGGGCATCGGCCTGTGCCGCACCGAACGCATGTTCAACGGCACCGACCGCCTGCCTATCGTGCAGGAAATGATCCTGGCCGAAACCCCGGAAGACCGCCAGGCCGCGCTCGACCGCCTGCTGCCGATCCAGCGTTCTGACTTCAAGGGCATCTTCAAGGCGATGAAGGGCCTGCCGGTGACGGTGCGTCTGCTCGATCCGCCGATGCACGAGTTCCTGCCCACCGCCGCTCAGCTCGAACTGGAAATCGCGCACCTGCACCAGCTGCGCGATACCATCAAGGGCCTGGAAGAGCTGCCGGACACGCTCAAGCTGCTCAACCCCAAGCTCTACCAGCAGTATTCCGACGGTCTTACCAAGCTGATGGGCGGCCTGCATTCGTTCAAGGAATCGCACCTGGAAGAGGACGTGATCAGCAAGAAAGAGGCGATCCTGAAAAAGGTGCGCGCTCTCGCCGAGGTCAATCCGATGCTGGGCCATCGCGGCGTGCGGCTGGGCATCACCTATCCCGAAATCTACTCGATGCAGATTCAGGCGATTCTGGAAGCCGCCGCCCTGTGCGCCAAGGAAGGGATCGAAATCTACCCCGAAATCATGGTGCCGCAGGTGGCCACGGTGGAAGAGCTGGGCCGCATCCACAGCTATGTCCAGCGCATCCACAAGGTGGTCGAGCTGACCCACGGCATCAACGTGAAGTTCAAGTTCGGCTCGATGCTGGAAGTGGTGCGCGCCTGCGTGCGCGCCGGGCGGATGGCGGAAACCGCCGAATTTTTCTCGTTCGGCACCAACGACCTGACCCAGGCCACTTTCTCCTTCAGCCGCGAGGATGCGGAGAACAAGTTCCTGCCGGCCTACAACGAAACCGGCATCCTGCAGGACAACCCGTTCGAGGTGCTGGATATCAAGGGCGTCGGCCAGCTGATGAAAATGGCGGTGGAGCGCGGCCGCGCCACTCGGCCCGACCTGAAGATGGGCATCTGCGGCGAGCACGGCGGACACCCCGGCTCGATCCACTTCTGCCACCACATCGGGCTTTCCTACGTGTCCTGCTCCGGCCCGCGCGTGCCGATCGCGCGTCTGGCGGCGGCGCAGGCCAAGCTGCTGGAGGCGGAGTACAAGGACCCGAGCTGAGCTAAAAGCTATTGGCCGCAAAAAGGCGCAAAAAGCACAAAGAAATTTCTTGTGCGTTTTGCGCCTTTTTTGCGGGTAGGGCCGAATTCATTCAGCCTGGCGGGGTGGCCGAATGAATTCGGCCCTACATGTGTCGTGGCACCGTAGATGCGAGGAGCGTTGGCACATCCAGGAAAACTTTTGTGTTTTTTGTGCCTTTTCGCGGCAACATCTTATTCTTCCGTTTCCAGCAGCCCCCGCATCGCTTTCTTGATCGACTCGACGGCTTCCGGCGCTTCGATTTCCATGATCTGGTCGATGATCCAGGGCTGGTCGCGTTTTTCCATGACTTCGTGGACGCAGTTGCCGAGGTAGCGCAGGGTGGCGAAGCCGGGTTTTTCGTCGGTCATCTCGAACGTGGCGTAATCGGTCAGGCGGCGGTTGAGCAGGTCGATGAAGCCGGCCTGGTAGTCGTAGCCTTCGTCGTCATGGGGCGTCACGTCGCGGATGTTCTCCTCCATGATCTCGGCCAGCCGCTTGGCCAGCGCCTGGATGAAGGCGGCGCGCGAGGCGTCGTCGATGCGGTTGTAGGCGAGGCGGTCGGCGAACTGCACTTCGAAGGCGAGGAACTCGGCGAGCAGGATGAAGCCGCGCTGCGGCGTGACGATGTCGTAGTCCGCCTTCGACAGGTTGGCGGTGAACTTGTCCGCCAGCCGCCACATGATCAGCGCGAGCACCGAGGCGGTTTCCCCCGCCTCCTTGGCCTCGCCGTCCTTCTTGAACCATTTGGTTTTGATGCGGATGCCGGCCATATTATCCTAGAAACCTTAGTTGGACGGACTGGAGTGTGCGGTTTTGGGGGTGCGGGGCAAGGCGCAGCGACGCGGAATGGTCGTTCCATTCCAAGGAGTTGCAACACCGCCATGCGCCCGCAAAACCGTACAATCCGGCCCGTAGCGCTCTCACCAATCGGGTGAGCTCGAAAATCACGATAAAATCTTTTAAAACCACCTCATTACGCATACAGGCAAGCGGTCAGCTGAGGTTTCTAGGATTATTCTCCTGTGGCGACCGGGCGGGAGGGATCGGCGATCCATTCGCTCCACGAACCGGGGTAAAGCTTGCCGCCGGGCAGCCCGGCGATTTCCATGGCGAGGATGTTGTGGCTGGCGGTCACGCCCGAGCCGCACGAATGGATGACCTGCTCCGGCGCAATGCCTTTTAGCACGCCGAGATAGGCCTCGCGCAATTCATCGGCGGGCAGGTAGGTGCCGTCCAGGTCGAGGTTTTCCTCGAAGGTCCAGTTGATCGAGCCGGGGATGTGGCCGGCGACCTTGTCCAGCGGCTCGCGTTCCCCGCTGTAACGGTCTTCCGGCCGGGCATCGATGACCAGACGGCTGGAATCTTGCCGGGCCTGGTCGACTTCGGCGGTATCCGCCCACAGCCCGTTTTGCGGGCGGGGGATGAATCTGGCGGGAACGATTTCCGGCAGTTCGGTCGATATTGGGTTTTTTTGCCGCATCCAGCGCGGCAGGCCGCCGTTGAGCAGCGCGACGGCGTCGTGGCCGAGCCAGCGCAGCAGCCACCACATCCTGACCGCCATCGCGCCGAAACTGTCGTCGTAGACGACAACCTGTTTGGTTCCATCCACGCCCCAGCGGCTGAGTTTTTCGGCCAGCAATTGGGGGTCGGGCAGCGGGTGGCGCCCGCTGGCAAGGGTAATCGGCGAAGACAAATCTTCATCCAGATGGGCGTAACGCGAGCCGGGAATGTGGCCGCGTTCATAAGCCTTGCGGCCGGCTTCGGTGTCGGTGAGGGTGAAGCGGCAATCGAAAACGATCCAGTCCGGGTCGTCGAGGTGCTGGGCGAGTTGCTCTGTAGAAACTAGTGTGGTGAATTTCATATGAGC
>JAQTMN010000021.1 GCA_028714315.1 Sulfuricella sp.
ACGATGACGAAATCGCGGATGTTGAGCGACAAGAGCATTAGAGTTTCTCCCCCCAATGCAGTTTCTGCCGCAGCATGTCGTAATAGCTGTGGCCGAAGGGGTGGAGCAGGCGCACCATCTGCTTGGAACGGCGCACGATCACCCAGTCGTTCTCCTGCAAGTCGAAATGGCGCTGGCCGTCGAAGTGAACGCGCGCATCGTCGGCGTGGAGCAGCAGGATTTCGATGGTGCTTTCGCTGTTCACCGCGATCGGCCGGTTGCTCAGGGTGTGCGGACAGATCGGTACCAGCACCACCGCTTCCAGCGTGGGGTGCAGGATCGGGCCGCCGGAGGACAGCGCGTAGGCGGTGGAGCCGGTCGGGGTGGAGATGATCAGGCCGTCGGAGCGCTGGCTGTAGACGAACTGGCCATCGACGAACGCTTCCAGCTCGATCAGGCGCGCCGTGGCGCCCTTGCTCACCACCGCGTCGTTGAAGGCGGTGGCCTCGAAGACGTTTTCCCCCTGGCGGCGGATGGTGACCGTGAGCAGGAAACGCGATTCGCTCAGGTAATCGCCGGCGAGAATCTCGGTCATGGTGTCCAGCATGGTGCCCACCGAGATGTCGGTGAGGAAGCCAAGCCGGCCCTGGTTGATGCCGACCAGCGGCACGCCGTAGGTGTAGAGGGAGCGGGCGATGTTGAGCATGGTGCCGTCGCCGCCCAGCACCACCGCCAGGTCGGCCTGCTCGCCGATTTCTTCCAGGCTCGCCGTGGGATAGCCGGACATGCCGGTGCACTCCGCCGTCTGGCGCTCGACCAGGACGGGGTGGTCCCGCTCCGCGAGGAATTTCGCCAGGCTCAGCAGCGAATCGCCGATCTCCGGGCTGTTGTAGCGGCCGATCAGCGCGACGGTCTTGAAAATCTGTGTCATGGCGCAAATTAGAACATTAATGGACGCGGATGGCAAAACGCCCCGCTTCTACGTGCCAAACTTTTGATGGTAACATGACTCAAAAGCTCTCAAGCCCGCATGGCGCATAAGGTGCAACCTGGATTCATGATAGACAAACGCGCGCAAATCCTGCTCAAAACCCTGGTGGAACGCTACATCAGCGAGGGCCAGCCGATCGGCTCGCGCACGCTGTCGAAGTATTCCGGCCTGGACCTTTCGCCCGCCACCATCCGCAACGTCATGTCCGACCTGGAAGAGGCCGGGCTGATCGCCAGTCCGCACACCTCCGCCGGCCGCATTCCCACGCCGCGCGGCTATCGCTTCTTCGTCGATAGCCTGTTGACCGTGCAGCCGCTCGACGCGGTCGAGATGCACCAGCTGGAAAACCAGCTTCACGCCAACGACCCGCACAAGCTGATCACCTCGGCCTCGAAGCTGCTGGCCGATCTGACCCAGTTCGCCGGGATCGTGATGACGCCCAAGCGGCGCAGCGTCGCCTTTCGCCACATCGAATTCGTCAACCTGTCCGACAAGCGCATCCTCCTGATCCTGGTCACCGCCGACGACAGCGTGCAGAACCGCATCATCCTGACCGAGAAGTCGTACTCTACGTCGGAGCTGACCCAGGCGGCCAGCTTTATCAACCAGCATTACGCCGGCTGTACGCTGGAAGAAGTGCGCGGCAAGATGCAGGCCGAGCTGAAACAGCTGCACCGCGACATGACCGCGCTCATGGCCGTGGCGCTGGAAGCGGGCAGCGACGCGCTCGGCGAGGGTGCCGACAGCTACGTGCTGTCCGGTGAGCGCAAGTTGCTGCATGTGCAGGACTTGTCCTCCAACATGGCCTCTCTGCGCAAGCTGTTCGACGCGTTCGACCAGAAAACCACGCTGATTCAGCTGCTCGACGTCACCCAGCAGGCGCAGGGTGTGCAGATTTTCATCGGCGGCGAATCCGGCCGGATGCCACTGGACGAGTGCAGCATGGTCACCGCGCCCTACGAAGTGGATGGCCAAGTGGTCGGCACCGTCGGCGTGATCGGCCCGACCCGGATGGCCTACGAGCGCATCATTCCGATCGTGGACGTCACCGCCAAGCTGCTGTCCAGCGCGCTGTCCTATCATTGAAAACAGCCCTGAGTGCTGAGTCCTGAGTTCCAAGTGAGCGACCACTCAGCACTAAGGACTCAGCACTTAGGACTCAACATGTACCTCCCCGAACCGCCTCACCGGCACGGCACGCCTGGCCGCATCGGCATACTCTTGATCAACCTCGGCACGCCCGACGCGCCGACGACGGCGGCGGTCAAGCCCTATCTCAAGGAATTCCTCGGCGACCCGCGCGTGGTGGAAATGCCGCGCGCCCTGTGGTGGCCGATCCTGCATGGTTTCATCCTCACCTCCCGCCCCGGAAAATCGGCGGAAAAATACGGCCTGATCTGGACGGCGGAAGGCTCGCCGCTGCTGGTGCATACCCAGCGCCAAGCCAAGCTGCTGAAGGGGTATCTGGGAGAGTTTTTACGGTCGAAATCGGAACCGTCGGCCCTCTCCCCAACCCTCTCCCGTGAACGGGAGAGGGGGCAATCGACCGTCCCGGATGGGACGGGCTCTGTTATGCTGGAATTCGCCATGCGCTATGGCAATCCCTCCATCGCGGCGGGGCTGGACAAGCTCAAGAAGGAGAATTGCGACCGCATCCTGATCGTCCCGCTTTACCCGCAGTACGCCGCAAGCAGCACCGCCTCGGCGTTCGACGGGGTCTGCGCGGCGCTGAAGAACATGCGCAACATTCCGGAAATCCGCACTGTCCGGAGCTTTCACGACCATCCCGCCTACATCGCGGCGCTGGCCGCCAGCGTGCGCGACGATTGGCGCCAAAACGGCCGGCCCGACGTGCTGTTGATGAGCTTTCACGGCGTGCCGCGCAAAAGCCTGGAGCAGGGCGATCCCTACCATTGCGAGTGCCAGAAGACCGGCCGGTTGCTGGCCGAAGCCCTGCAACTCGAACCGACGCAATACCGCATTTCTTTCCAGTCGCGCTTCGGCCGCGCCGAGTGGCTCAAGCCCTACACCGCCGCGACCCTGCAGGAACTCGGCAGGCAGGGCGTCAAACGGGTGGACGCGATCTGTCCCGGCTTCGTCGGCGATTGCCTGGAGACGCTTGAGGAAATCGCCATGGAAGGTAAAGCCACCTTTCTCGGCGCCGGCGGCGGCACCTATCGCTACATCCCTTGCCTCAACGAACGTCCGGACTGGATCGAGGCGCTGTGCGCCATCGTCGCCGAACACCTGCACGGCTGGAATGGCGCGGTGGCGGAAGCCTCGTCCCGCGAGCGCGCGCTGGCGATGGGCGCGAAAGACTAGATATCCCTGGCCGCCCGCGCAAAATATCTCGCGCTGCCGCCTCTTGAAATAAATCGACCAAACCCCACATACGGTTGCATTGTCATCAGGAGGACGTCATGCAAACCGAAGATCAAAAAAACCAGGTCGAACAGGAAGAATTCCTTGAAAAGCTGGAAGAACGTTCGGCCGAAGGCGAAGCCGGCGAATCCATGCCGAGCCTGGAAGAATTGCTGAAGCAGGCCGAGCTTGCCGCGCAGGAACACCACGACGCCTGGCTGCGCGCCAAGGCCGACGCGGAAAACATCCGCAAGCGCACCCAACTGGAAATCGCCAACGCCCACAAATTCGCCGTTGAAGGCTTCTCGTCCGAATTGCTGGCGGTCAAGGACAGCCTGGAAGCCGCGCTCAAGGTGGAAACCAGCGACCTGGCCAGCATGAAAAGCGGCGTCGAGCTGACCCTCAAGCAACTGATTGCCGCGTTCGAAAAATTCAATCTCAGCGAAATCTCGCCGGTAGGCGAAAAATTCGATCCCCACAAGCACCAGGCGATGAGCATGGTCGAGGCCGATGCCGCGCCCAACACGGTGGTCAACGTCCTGCAAAAAGGCTACCTGCTGCACGACCGCGTGCTGCGCCCGGCGCTGGTGATCGTGGCCAAGGCCAAGGAGTCTTGAAAAAAAGCGGGCCAACACAATATTGGGAATAGGGATTTATCGCCGCCGAAAAAATGAAGTTGCCGGCGGCTATCGGAAATTCGATTTTTAAAGGAAAAAACATGGGAAAAATTATCGGTATTGACTTGGGCACCACCAACTCGTGCGTCGCCGTGATGGAAAACGGCCAGCCCAAGGTGATCGAAAACTCGGAAGGCGCGCGTACCACGCCGTCCATCGTCGCCTACGCCGAGGACGGCGAGATTCTGTGCGGCGCGCCGGCCAAGCGCCAGGCGGTGACCAACCCGAAAAACACCCTGTATGCGGTGAAGCGCCTGATCGGCCGCCGCTTCGAGGAAAAGGAAGTGCAGAAGGACATCGACCTGATGCCCTACAAGATCATCAAGGCCGACAACAACGACGCCTGGGTGGAAGTGCGCAACAAGAAAATGGCGCCGCCGCAGGTTTCCGCCGAAGTGCTGCGCAAGATGAAGAAGACCGCCGAGGATTACCTGGGCGAGGAAGTGACCGAGGCGGTGATCACCGTGCCGGCTTACTTCAACGATTCGCAGCGCCAGGCCACCAAGGACGCCGGCCGCATTGCCGGACTGGAAGTGAAGCGCATCATCAACGAGCCGACCGCGGCCGCGCTCGCTTTCGGCATGGACAAGAAGGAAGGCGACCGCAAGATCGCTGTGTTCGACCTGGGCGGCGGCACCTTCGACATCTCCATCATCGAGATCGCCGAGATCGAGGGCGAGCACCAGTTTGAAGTGCTTTCCACCAACGGCGACACCTTCCTCGGCGGCGAAGATTTCGACCAACGCCTGATGGACTATCTGGTGGACGAATTCAAGAAAGACAGCGGCGTCGATCTGAAAAACGACGTGCTCGCCTTGCAGCGCCTGAAAGATGCGGCGGAAAAAGCCAAGATCGAGTTGTCCAGCAGCCAGCAGACCGAAGTCAACCTGCCTTACATCACCGCCGACGCGACCGGCCCGAAACACCTGGCGGTCAAGATCACCCGCGCCAAGTTCGAGTCGCTGGTGGAAGAGCTGATTCAGCGTACCGTCGAGCCTTGCCGCATGGCGATCAAGGATGCCGGCGTCAAGCTCGACGACATCTCCGACGTGATCCTGGTCGGCGGCCAGTCCCGCATGCCCAAGGTGCAGGAAAAGGTGAAGGAAATCTTCGGCAAGGAGCCGCGCAAGGACGTCAATCCGGACGAGGCCGTTGCCGTTGGCGCCTCGATCCAGGGCGGCGTGCTGCAGGGTGAAGTGAAGGACGTGCTGCTGCTCGACGTGACGCCGCTCAGCCTGGGCATCGAAACGCTGGGCGGCGTGATGACCAAGCTGATCCAGAAGAACACCACCGTTCCGACCAAGGCGTCGCAGGTATTTTCCACCGCCGACGACAACCAGAACGCGGTCACCATCCACGTGCTGCAGGGCGAGCGCGACGTCGCCTCCGGCAACAAGAGCCTGGGCCAGTTCAACCTGTCCGACATCCCGCCGGCGCCGCGCGGCATGCCGCAGATCGAGGTCACCTTCGACATCGACGCCAACGGCATCCTGCACGTTTCTGCCAAGGACAAGGCGACCGGCAAGGAAAACAAGATCAAGATCCAGGCGAGCTCCGGTCTGTCCGAGGAAGAAATCCGCCGCATGGAGCAGGATGCGGCCGCCCACGCCGAGGATGACCGCAAGACGCTGGAGCTGGTCAACACCCGCAACCAGTGCGACGCAATGGTACACTCGGTGAAGAAATCGCTGGCCGACTACGGCGACAAGATTACCGCCGACGAAAAGTCCAGGATCGAAGCCGCCTTGAAGGACGCCGAAGAAGCGCTCAAGGGCAACGACAAGGACGAGATCGAAGCCAAGGCCAAGGCCCTGTCCGACGCCTCGCACAAACTGGCTGAAAAGATGTACGCCGAACAGGCGCAGCCGGCCGAAGGCGGCGGTGCCGAAGCGGGCAAGAAGGAAGCGGACGACAACGTGGTCGATGCCGAGTTCGAAGAAGTCAAAACCGAGAAGAAATAAGCTAGTAGCGTGTAGCTGGTAGCGGGCAGCTTTATGCAGGCGGCAATGCCGCCTGCGTTTGCTGTCATCCCCGGCCGCACGCTACAAGCAACAAGCTACAGGCTACCAGCTAATGAAACGTGACTACTACGAAGTCCTCGGCGTCAACAAGGACGCCAGCGACGACGAGATCAAGAAAGCCTATCGCAAGCTCGCGATGAAGTTCCATCCGGACCGCAACCCGGATAATCCCAAGGCGGAAGAGCATTTCAAGGAAGCCAAGGAGGCCTACGAAATTCTGTCCGACGCGCAAAAGCGCTCGGCTTACGACCAGTACGGCCACGCCGGGATCGATCAGCAGGCGGGCATGGGAGGCGCAGGCGGATTCAGCGGCGGGTTCGCCGATGCCTTCGGCGACATCTTCGGCGACATCTTCGGCGGCGCCGGCGGGCGCGGTGGACGCTCCAATGTCTACCGTGGCGCCGATCTGCGCTACAACCTGGAAATCTCGCTGGAAGAAGCCGCGCGCGGCACGGAAACCAAGATTCGCATCCCCACCATGGCGGAGTGCGAAACCTGCCACGGCTCCGGCGCCAAGGCCGGCACCAAGCCGGAAACCTGTCCGACTTGCGCCGGCCACGGCCAAGTGCGGATGCAGCAGGGGTTCTTCTCGATCCAGCAGGCTTGCCCCAAATGCCACGGCAGCGGCAAGATCATCGCCAGCCCCTGTCCGACCTGCCAGGGCAGCGGCCGGGTCAAGCAATACAAGACCCTGGCGGTCAAGATTCCCTCAGGCGTCGACGAAGGCGACCGTATACGCCTGTCTGGCGAAGGCGAGGCGGGCGTCAACGGCGGGCCGCCGGGCGACCTCTACGTGGTGATCCAGATCAAGCCGCACACCGTGTTCCAGCGCGACCACAACGACCTGCACTGCGAAATGCCGATCAGCTTCACCACCGCGGCGCTGGGCGGCGAAATCGAGATCCCCACGCTCGACGGCCACGCCAAGATCAAGATTCCGGCAGAAACCCAGTCGGGCAAAGTGTTCCGCCTGCGCGGCAAGGGCATCAAGGGCGTGCGCAGCAGCACGCACGGCGACCTGCTCTGCCACATGGTGGTGGAAACCCCTGTCAGCCTGACCGAGCGCCAGAAGGAACTGTTGCGCGAGCTGGAAACCCTCAGCGGGGAGGACAGCGCGCGCCACAACCCGCGCGCCAAGTCGTGGATGAACAAGGTGAAGGAGTTTTTCGGGCAATAAAGAAGTTTTCAGTAATCAGTAATCAGTTGTCAGTTTTCAGTTTTCAGTCAAACCCGCAGTGTTGGCTTCAACTGACAACTGACAACTGACAACTGATTACTGATCACTGACAACTGGTGAATTCCTCCGCCGGCATCGGACGGGCGAAGTGATAGCCCTGCGCCCAGTCAACCCCCATGTCGTACAGCATGCGGGCGGTTTCCTCGTCCTCGACGCATTCGGCGATGGAAGTGATGTTCAATTTCTGCGCGGTGCCGGCCAGGGTTTCGACCAGCAGGCGGGTGCGCTTGTCCTGCATGATCCGCCGCACCATCCAGCCTTCGATCTTGAGGTAATCCACCGGCAATTCGGCCAGGTAATGGAATGAAGAATAGCCGCTGCCGAAATCATCCAGCGCCAGTTTGAAGCCGAAATCCGTCAACGGTTTGAGATGCTTCTTGAGCTGCATGATATCGCCGCCCTGGCGCTCCGTGATTTCGATCACCACCGGCTTGGCCGCTCCCGCCATGTTTTCGCATATTTCGCAATATTTCTGGGCGCGGGCGAGAAATTCATCGACCTGTTCCCCGTTGGCCAGAAATTGCGGCGACAGGTTGATGAAATGCTTGCGCCCGACGATGCTGCTCTTGCGCAGCGCTGCATGCGAGCAGCGCTCGATGGCGCTGCCTGAAATTTCGCGGTCGATCCAGGCGACCAGATGCAGTGCCTCGGCGGCTTCGATGAATTTTTTTGCCTCCACCAGCGTCTCGTCCTTGGCTCGAATGCGGGCCAGCGCTTCGTCTGCGACGATGTCGCGGTTCTTCAGGTCGACGATGGGCTGGTAAGCCGGGACGATCCGCCCTTCGTGCAGCGCGCGCTGCACCTGCGAGCCTTCCCAGATCACGCTCTCCATGCGGGTGTCGGAGCAGCCGTAGCACAGCACTTTGTCGCGCCCGGTCTGCTTGGCTTCATAGAGCAGGCTGTCGGACTGGGCCAGCATCGTATCGACACTATCGAACTCGGGCTGATACCGCGATACGCCGATACTCACGGTCAGCGGCAGCCCGCCCTGAGCGGTTTCCAGTACGCTGGACTTGACCAGCTTGCGCAGGCGTTCGGCGGCGATCAGCGCGCCGAAATTATCCACGTCGTGAAAACAGATCAGGAACTCCTCGCCGCCCCAGCGGCCGATCCAGTCGCCGCTGCGCAGGGCGTTCTCCATGGTCGCGGCGACATGCCGCAGCGCCAGATCGCCGACTTGGTGGCCGTACTGGTCGTTGACCAGCTTGAAGCGGTCGATATCCGCAATGGCAATGGCGAAAGTTCCCTTTCCGCGCCGGGCGCGGCCCCATTCCCGCTCCAGGAGTTCCTCCGAGGCGCGGCGGTTGGACAGGCCGGTGAGGTGGTCTTCCTGCGCCAGACGGCACATTTCCGCCTCGTCTTGCTTACGCCGGGTGATGTCCTGCGCGGTGGCGATGAAATGGCTGATCCGGTCATGCTCGTCCCGCACCGGCACAATGGAAAAATCCGCCCAGAAAGGAATGCCATCCCGCGTCCGGCTCAACAGCTCGGTTTGCACCGGGCGCCCTTTGCCGATGTCCCGGCGCAGGTTGGCGAGCATTTTCTCGTCACCGCTCAGCACCGGAATGTCGAACAACAGTTTGCCCACAACGTCATTCACGTCGTAGCCGGTAATCTTGGCGAATGCCGGATTGGCGTAGAAGATTTCCTGGAAAGAGTTGGCGATCAGCACCGCCTGGCTGGACACCTCGATGACGGAAGCCAGGAAGCGGCGTTGCTGGGATTCCTCGCGGTTTTGCGACATGAGCAGGGCGAAACCGCGCAGCACCTCGCCTTCGCGCGTTTCATCCACGCAGGCGATCACTTCCATCGCCGCCCGGCAGCCGTCGCGGCGCTCGACCTCCATCGACACGCGGGCGGTGGCGACGGTATTGCGCGCGGCCACCAGGATGGACTCCAGCGCCACGGAGTCGAGCCAGGTTCGCACATCCGAACCGATGGCTTCCTCCCGCCCGCTGAAACCGAAGACGCCCAGAAACCCATCGTCCGCCTTGATCAGCGACCAATCGGAAAGACGCACCACAAACCGGCCCATTCGCGCTGCATCGAGAAAGGGATTGCTGCTGCCGCTACCGACGTGACCCATGGCCATCCTCTTTTTATTGTTTCTTATTCTGAAATCACCGCCGCAAAAGATGCATGCAAAAAATTATCTGTTTTGGTTGCCGCACCTTTATTTGTGGCCATTCGGTTTTTTTGTTAAAAACTAATCGGTTACTTTACATCAGAATCATTCGTCGCGGCAACTGGAAGCCCCGACGGGCTCCTAGGCGCGCCGCCACGTCGTTCCCTGCGGGGTATCCTCCAGCACGATGCCGGCGTCGTGCAGCTCCTTGCGGATGCGGTCGGCCTCGGCGAAGTTCTTCGCCTTTTTCGCCGCCACGCGTTCGGCGATCATGCGTTCGATGCGCTCCTCGTCAACCGCCGAATCCGTGGCGCTTCCTTGAAGGAAGCTTCCGGCGTCGCGCTGCAACAGACCCAGCGCGCCGCCCAGTGCCCTGAGCAGGCCGGCCCGCTCGGGGGCGCCGGTTTTGTTGGCTTCGCCGGCCAGGTCGAACAGTACGGCGACCGCTTCGGGGGTATTGAAATCGTCATTCATCGCCGCCTTGAATGCCACCACATAAGGGTCGGCCGCGTCGACGGCGATCTCCGCCGGGGGCGCATTCTTCAGCGCCGTGTAAAGCCGGGTCAGCGCCCCCTTGGCGTCGTCCAGATGCTGGTCGGAGTAATTCAGCGGGCTGCGGTAGTGGGCGCGCAGGATGAAAAAGCGCAGCACTTCCGGGTCGTACTTCGCCAGCACTTCGCGGATGGTGAAGAAGTTGCCCAGCGACTTCGACATCTTTTCGTTGTCCACCCGCACGAAGCCGTTGTGGATCCAGTAATTGACGTGCTGGTGGCCGTGCGTGCCCTCGCTCTGGGCGATTTCGTTCTCGTGATGGGGAAACTGGAGGTCGGCGCCGCCGCCGTGGATGTCGAAATGCTCGCCGAGCAGGGCATCGCTCATCACCGAGCATTCGATATGCCAGCCCGGCCGTCCCGGCCCCCAGGGCGAATCCCATTGCGGCTCGCCCGGCTTGGCGGACTTCCACAACACGAAATCGAGCGGGTCGCGCTTGCCTTCCGCCACGCCCACCCGCTCGCCGGCGCGCAGGTCGTCCAGCGATTTGCCGGAGAGCTTGCCGTAGCCGGGAAAGTCGTGCACCGAATAACACACGTCGCCGCTGTCCGCCACATAAGCCAGGCCCTTGTCCATCAGCGCCTGGATCATGCCAATCATCCCCGGTACATATTGGGTGGCGCGCGGCTCGTAGGCCGGCTTCTCCACGCCCAGCCGTGCGGCGTCCTCGTCCATCGCCGCGATGAAGCGTCCGGTCAGGGCGTCGATCGGCTCATGGTTTTCCGCCGCGCGCCGGATGATCTTGTCGTCGATGTCGGTGATGTTGCGCACGTAGGTGACGTCAAAGCCGGATGCCTTCAGCCAGCGCTGCACCATGTCGAACACCACCAGCACGCGTGCATGGCCGAGGTGGCAATAGTCGTACACCGTCATGCCGCAGACGTACATGCGGACACGGCCGGGTTCGATGGAGATGAAGTCCTGCTTGGAGCGGGTGAGGGAGTTGTAGATTTTCAGCATGGTCTATCGTTATCGCAAAGAATGTGTGCATTTTACAGGCAGCGGGCGGGGTTGTCCCGCAACGATGCAGGCGGCTTGACAGTGCCATATGGTTCCAAACTGGTTGCGCGAAGGATGGAAAAATGCCGAATATCTCCCTGAAAAATATCTCCGATTCCCTGTATCGGCGCCTGAAGGACAGCGCGGTTCAGCACCATCGCAGCCTGAACAAGGAAATGATCGCGCGGCTGGAGGCGCAGCTTGGCTCGCCGCATCTGGACGTCGAGCAAAAACTGGCCGAAATCCGCATTCTGCGCCAGCGCGTCCCGCTTTACGCCAACCCGGAAGAAATCGACGCCTTCAGGCAGGAAGGCCGGCCGTGATCGTGGTGGACACCAACATAGTCGCCTACCTCCTGCTGGGCGGCCCCCTATCGGGCCTGGGCGGCGTGGCATTGGGCGCTCGGAAAATAAATCGAAGCTGATCCCTTTGATTTCGCCCGTAAGAGTGCCTGAAAAAATTACCAGTAAGTAATTTACGGCGATCGTACTGGCATTTCTGCTACTGGACGGTTTATGCTATAGGGAAAGAAGGGCGAATAACGACCCAGGGGTATCCTGAAATGCAAAAAGGCTTCACTCTGATAGAGCTGATGATCGTGGTGGCTATCATCGGCATCCTCGCTGCCATTGCCCTGCCGTCTTACAACGAATACGTCCTGCGCGGAAAACTGACCGAAGCCTTTTCCGAACTTGCCGCCATGCGGGTAAAGCTGGAACAGCATTATCAGGACAACCGCACTTATGAGGGCGGCTGCGCGGCAGGAACTGTAGCGCCGCTGCCGACCGGCACCACGTATTTTTCTTTTTCCTGCCCTGTTCTTACGTCTAACGCCTTCACCGTTCAGGCAACCGGCATCGCCGGCCAGGGGACAGGAAGCTTCACGTATACCGTCAATCAGGACAATGCGAAGTCGACCACGTCTCTTCCTGCGGGTTGGACCACCCAGGCGGGATGCTGGGTCAGAAAAAAAAGCGGGGAGTGTTAATTGCCCGCGGCCGCGCAAAAAGGCGTTTCGCTTATCGAGCTCATGATCGGGATCGCGGTCGTTGGTATTTTGTTGATGATCGGCCTGCCTTCATTCGGGCTGTGGATGCAAAACACCCAGAACCGCACGGCCGCCGAGTCCATTCTGAATGGTCTCCAGGTCGCTCGCATGGAAGCCGTCAGGCATAACGCCAACGTCCGCTTCTCCCTTACCGATGCATCCGGTCTGAGCTCATGGACAATTGGATGTGTGGTGGTCACGGCTGAGTGCCCTGCCACCATCCAGACCCGTACTTGGGCGGACGGCACCGCCAATGCCCGAGCAGGGGCAGACTCGACAGTTCCGCCGTCGCCGTTGCCTGCCAATTACTACGCCACAGCTTTGGCCGCTGCCGCCGGACTACCCAATGGCGCGACTTTCGATGGCATGGGGCGAATGCCGAACGTGAACATCGACATAAGCCGGGTAGATATTACCAATGTCCAGATTGCCGAGGCACGGAGATACGTTGTCACCGTCAGTTCCGAGGGGACCGTTCGCATGTGCGATCCGGCGCTTTCCTTGGCCAACAATTCACAGGGATGCCAATGATGGGTGAACATCAGCAAACTTGCTTGCCAACCAGCCAGCAGGGGTCTGCGCTGCTGGAAGCGCTGATCGGCATCCTGATTTTTTCCATCGGCATTCTCGCCCTGGTCGCCTTGCAGGCTACTTCAGTCAAGTTCACCACCGATGCCAAGGATCGTACCGATGCGAGCTTTTACGCCAACCAACTTATTTCGAAGATGTGGGTAGATCAGGACAATCTGGCCAGTTATGCGGTAACCAATCAGCCGGTCGCGGGGCTGCCCGGCGGCAAGCGCACGGTGGATGTCAGCGGCTCGCGAATTACGGTCACGATAACCTGGCAGCCGCCCGGCACGGCGGCTCCACACCGCTATGTCACGGTTGCCCATGTCACCCGGTGAGCGAGAAGAAATGAGCATGCGATCCACCAGACAGGAGGGATTTACCTTGGTCGAGATCATGGTCGGCATGCTCATCGGCCTGCTCTGCACCATCGTGATCATGCAGGTGTTGTCTGTTTTTGAAGGCCAGAAACGCCGCACCACCGGCGGTTCCGACGCGCAGATCAACGGCGCCATCGCCCTGTATACGATAGAGCGGGATATACGCATGGCCGGCTATGGCTTCGGCAATGAAGAGCTCTCCTGCGCCAATGTTTTTACCTATTTCGACGATGGCGTCGCCGCACCCGGCCAGATCACCGGTTTTTCCACCAGCCCGGTGGTCATTACCGACGGCGGCAGCGGTTCCGACGCCATCGCCACCCGATATGCGACCTCGACATTCGGCGCGATGGGCACCACCCTGCGCTCCACCATGCCGCAATCCTCGTCCGAGCTCAACGTCAATTCAACCTATGGTTGCGCCGATAGCGGCATGGTGCTCGTCAGCCAGGGCAACAATTGCACCCTGATGCAACTCACTAAGGTGCAGGACGAGGCGCTCAAGCTACAGCACAACCCCGGCGGCACACCTTCCTACAATCCCACCGTCGCCTATCAAAATGCCAACGGCTGGCCAGCCTATACCACCGGTGCCAAGGTATCCTGCATGGGCGACGAAATTGTTGCTCGCACTTATGCGGTGGACAACACCGTCCCGGGCTCAACGCCTCTCGGCAATGCCATCGTCAACATCCAGGCGCAATACGGCGTGGCGCCAGCCGCCAGCCAGCAGGTCACCGAGTGGGTGGACGCAACCGGCACATGGGCGTCGCCGACCCCGGCTGACGTTAAACGCATCAAGGCAGTTCGCGTGGCCATCGTCGCCCGTAGCGCCCAACTGGAAAAAGAGGCCGTCTCTGCCGCATGCAGCTCCACCACCGCCGCCAATCCGACGGGCGTGTGCGCTTGGGCAGGAACCACCGCCAGCCCGGCGCCCCTCATCGACTTATCGAATATTCCCAACTGGCAGCGCTATCGCTACAAGGTTTTCGAAACCATTGTTCCGCTCAAAAACGTGATCTGGGCGAATTTATGAGAACAGCCAGGAGATATCGTGGTCGGATGAGCCATGCCGGCGCTGCGAAGCAGCAGGGCGTGGTGCTATTCATCGCCCTGATTGCCCTGGTCGCGATGACCCTGGCCGGTATCGCCCTGGTCCGCTCGATCGACACCGCCACCATGATCGCCGGCAACCTCTCCTTCAAGCAAGGCTCGACGGCGTTCGCTGATGCCGGGATCGAAAATGGACGCGCCTGGCTGATCGCCAATGCCAACACAGCCGTACTGAACAGCGATAGCTCCGCATTTGGCTATTATGCGAACAGCATGGACAATCTGGATCTCACCGGCTCCGGAACACCGGACAATCCGCTTGATGACGTGGATTGGGAAGGCACCAATTCCAGCCTGACCACCAAGGCCTTTGTGATGCCGATGTCTTCCCTGCCCCTGACGATGCGGGACGGAAATTACACGATTTCCTACATCATCCATAGGCTATGCCGGGATAGCGACGAACCGCTCAGCAGCAAATGCTCCACTCACCAGCAAAGCACCAGTTCGGGTGGGACCAAGGGCGGCGGCGGGATCAAGGCGCTGAGCGGCGTGCAGCAGGGCCACTACCGCATAACGGCGCGGGTCAAGGGACCAAGAAATACGATTGGATTTGTTCAGACCATTATTCGGCTGTGACGATTGCCAGATTCAATGGTGTAGCCATTAGAGGAAAATCATGAACCCCCGATTTGTTGCTTATCCCAATTGGCGCCTCTCTCTACTCGGCACAGCACTGATTATGGCGTGCGGAAGCGCGCCTGCCGCCACCACCGATCTCGCCACTCAACCCTTGGCTGAATCGAGTTCCGCGACCATCCCGCCCAATATCATGTTCATCCTGGACGACTCCGGCAGCATGTCGTTTACCTATTTGCCCGACGTGGCGGACGATTTCCGCGGTAAATACGGCTATCTCAGCAGCCAGTGCAACAGCGTCTATTACGACCCCAAGATTACCTACCTGCCGCCACTGAATTCAACAGGGACCAGTTACCCCAACGCCAGCTTCACTGCGGCATTGACTAACGGCTTCGACTCCGCTTCATCCATCTTCGATCTGAGCAGCGAGTTCGTAGCCAACCGCTTCGTCCCCGATGCGGCCAACACGAATTACAAGTCATATGGGTCATACCGCCTCTCTTCGCTGGGGCCATATGCGGCTTATTACTACACCTACAGTGGCACGCAAACCACAAAGAAGTACAACGATACCGGCTCAACCTTCTACCAAGAGTGCAACAGCTCAATCGGCTCGGCTCCCGGCAATGGCGTATTCACTAAAATAACTGTTAGCTCCACGTCGGGACCAGGCGGGGCAGATGAACGGCAAAATTTTGCCAACTGGTACAGCTACTACCGCACCCGCATGCAGACGATGAAAAGTTCCGCCTCACGTGCCTTTAGCACCCTAACCAACAATTACCGCGTCGGCTACATGAGCATCAACAACAACACCGGCAGCGACTTCCTCAACATCACCGATTTTAATGCTACACAGAAGAGCAGTTGGTACGGCAAGCTGTTCGCAGCCACCCCATACAATGGCACACCGCTGCGTTCCGCGCTGTCGACCGCCGGCCTGATTTACGCGCAGAAACTGGCCAGCCTGAACGGCTCGACCGTCGAAGACCCGATCAAGTGGTCTTGCCAGCAGAATTTTGCCATCCTATCGACCGACGGTTACTGGAATACTGGCAATGACGGCGGCTGTTCCGGGCAGGACGGCACAGGTTGTCAAATGGACAGAACCACGGACATAGGCAACCAGGACGGGTCGGCGAGCAAGCCCTTGTTTGACGGCGCCAACGCGGTCTCCATTACGACCGCCACGTATACAACAGAAAAATACTCGACAAATGGCTGCTCTGGGGGCCAGAAGAAAATTCGCTCCACCCCCACCACAACCATAAGAACGATAACCACAAAACCGGATGGCACCCTGGTCAGCGATGTCACTTCCGGTCCCACCGACGGATCGGCAAGCACCGTGGTCGGGTGTACACCGACTTCAAGCATCCGTGCGCTGCAATCCCCCAACCCCAGCGCTCCGGCCGTCACCACCAGCTCGACCAGCGCGGGCGGCTCCACCAACTCGCTATCGGATGTGGCTTATTATTACTACGCGACCGACCTGCGGCCAGCCGGCTCGACCGGTGCGCTCGGCACGGACGTGTCGGAAAACAATGTGCCGGGAATCGGCACCAATGCGATCGTGGACGACATGGCCACGCATCAGCACATGACCACTTTCACTCTGGGACTGGGAGTAAATGGCACCCTGGCCTTTATCGATGGCTACAAGACCAGCACCTCGGGCGATTACCATGACATCAAGCAAGGCAGCAAGAACTGGCCGGTTCCGTCCGCCGGCGACCCGACCGCGATCGACGACCTGTGGCACGCGGCGGTCGACGGCCACGGTACTTATTTTAGCGCCAAAAATCCGGATTCCCTGTCCGAAGGCCTGAACAAGGCCCTTTCGGCGATCAGCATCAGCGTCGGTTCCGGCGCGGCGGCGGCCACCAGCAACCTCGAACCGGTGGCCGGCGACAACTATGTGTATGTGGCCAGCTACCGCACGTTGCAATGGGATGGCGATATCGGTGCCTACACCATCGACCTGTCCACCGGCAAAGTAGCGGATACGCCAACCTGGCTGGCCGCCTCGCTGCTGAATGGCAAAATCGAATCTTCCGGCGACAGCGACTCCCGCACTGTGTATACCTACGACAGCGTCGGCAGCACCCATCTCAAACCCTTTGCCTGGGCCAGCCTGGCAGCATCCGAACAGGCTTATTTCAATACCACCCAGGTGACCCAGTATGCCGATTGGTCGGCCGCCGAGAAAACTGCGGCGACCGGCGCGTCGCTGGTCAATTACCTGCGCGGCCACGACCGCAATGAAAACCAGGATCGTGAGGCCACTTACGGCACCTACTACCGCCTTTATCGCGACCGGGAAAATATCCTGGGAGACATCATCCACGCGCAGCCCAACTACGTACAGACGCCCGGGTTCAACTATGTCGACGACGGTTATGCCAGCTTCAAGTCGGCACAAGCCAGCCGTCCGGGCACGATCTATGTCGCCACCAACGACGGCATGTTGCACGCCCTCAATGCCAGCTCCGGGGAAGAGCGCTGGGCCTATATCCCGCAAACGGTTCTGCCTAATCTTTACAAACTGGCCGACAAGAATTACGGCACCAACCACCAGTACTACGTGGATGGCGCGCCCACCATCGGCGATATCTGCCCCACCGCCCCCACTACCGCTTGCTCGGCAAGCGAGTGGAAAACCGTCCTGATCGGCGGCCTGGGCCGGGGCGGGCGCGGCTACTACGCCATGGACATCACCGACCCGATCAACCCCAAGGCATTATGGAACTTCAGTTCCGGCAATGACGGCGACCTCGGCTACAGCTATGGCAAGCCGTTGATCAGCAAACTGGCTGACGGAACCTGGGTTGCCCTGGTCACCTCGGGCTACAACAACATACCCAACGACCCCGCCTCCGTGACGACCGGCGACGGCAAGGGCTATCTTTATGTCCTGAATGCCAGCACCGGCGCGCTGATCCGCAAGATCGGCACCACCGAAGGCTCCACCGCGTCGCCTAGCGGGCTCGCCCAGATCAACAACTGGGTGGACAGCCTGGACCTCGATAACACCACCTTGCGTGTCTATGGTGGCGACCTCTATGGCAATTTGTGGCGCTTCAATGCCGATACCGGCGACGTCCATAAAATAGCCGCCTTCGGCTCAACGCAGCCAGTCACCGTCAGACCGGAACTCGGCGACATCGACAGCAAGCCGGTCATATTCATCGGCACCGGTCGCTACCTAGGCCTGAGCGACCTGAGCGACACCAGCACGCAAAGCATTTACGCCATCAAGGACAACCTCGACGCGTCCACGCTCGCCAATCCCCAATCTGTCTTGGTGCAGCAAACCATGACCACTTCCGGTTCCGGATTGACCCGTACGGTGAGCAATAATGGCGTGGACTGGAATACCCAGATGGGCTGGTACATCAACCTGCCGGACACGAAAGAACGCGTCAACGTCGACCCGATACTGCAATTGGGCACATTGACTATTGCGAGCAATACGCCAACTGCAGGAGACTGCGCGCCGGGCGGCTACAGTTGGCTGTATAACTTCGACTACAGGACCGGCAGCTTCATCTCCAGCACAACCGGCCAGATTGTCGCCAATAAATTGAATTACATCACGGTGGGCTTGAATGTAGTCAAGCTGCCGGACGGCACGGTCATCATCTATCGCACCGGCCACAAGAATCCGGTGCCGGAAGTTCGCGAAATGCCGGTTGGCGGCGGTGCGGTTGAAGCCAAGCGGGTTACTTGGCGAGAACTGATGAATTAGCCAAAAAAAAGCAGTCGGCCACAGAGTTCACAGAGAAAAATCGTAAACGCCCAGCCAATTCCGCCGGATGCAGCCGGCGTTTCCGGGATACCGGCGGATTGATTGCCACTGGGTTTGTGTTCATGTGTCCCCCAAAAAATATCGTGGACACGATCATCGTGCTTTGCCGCCTTTCATTCAATGTGGGGCGGCTGGACGCTTACGAAAAATGAACCTAACGGTCATGGCGATTGCTGCCACGAATCATGAAACAGCAATCTGTAGGTCAGACTTCAACGACACCCATTTAGCCGGCCGGTGTCAAGCGAGCAAGCGACTCCATAGCGGCGCCAGTATCGCACCATGCCACTGCGCGTCAATATGTGATTTTCATAACAAGGGTGAAAAAGCGATCGCGGCCAGGAGGCCGCCCCTACCTTAACGTAAAACTCCGAAGCGAGACCTCGTTCCCCTCTCCCGCCGCCGGGAGAGGGCTAGGGGTGAGGGGAACGGTCATGGCGCGGCGCCGTTTCATGATTTGGCGCGCGATGCGCCATGACCGTTATCCCTGTTCTTTCGCCCAGGAATCCTTCAGCGTCACCGTGCGGTTGAACACCAGCTTTCCGCCCGGCTGGTGGTCGCGCCGGTCGGTGCAGAAATAGCCGAGGCGCTCGAACTGGTAGCGGGTTTCCGGCGCGGCCTGGTTTACGCAGGGCTCGACCCAGCCTTGCACCACGGTGAGCGAGGCGGGGTTGAGGAATGTGTGGAAATCGCGCGCCTTGTCGGCATCCGGTTCGGCTACGGTGAACAGGCGGTCGTACAGGCGGATTTCGGCCGGCAGTGCATGCTCGGCCGAGAGCCAGTGAATCACGCCCTTGACCTTGCGCCCGGCGGGATTCTTGCCGAGGGTATCGGGATCGATCGAGCAGCGCAGCTCGGTAACCAGGCCATCCGCATCCTTGACCACTTCGTCGCACTTGATGACGTAGCTGTAGCGCAGCCGTACTTCGCCGCCGAGTACCAAACGCTGCCAGCCCGGCGGCGGATTTTCGCTGAAATCGTCGGCTTCGATCCAGATCTCTTTCGAGAACGGCACCAGCCGGCTGCCGAATTCGGGGTGGTTGGGATGAAACCCGGCTTCGCGCGAAGTGGTCTCACCCTCGACGAAGTTGGCGATCACCACTTTCAGCGGTTTCACCACGGCCATCACGCGCGGCGCGCGCGTTTCCAGGTCTTCGCGGATGCAGCCTTCGAGCACGCCCATATCGACCAGGTTGTCGCTCTTGGAGATGCCGATGCGGCGGGCGAATTCGCGGATGCCTTCGGGCGTGTAGCCGCGCCGGCGCATGCCCTGGATGGTCGGCATGCGCGGGTCGTCCCAGCCGGACACCTTTTTCTCGGTGACGAGCTGGAGCAGTTTGCGCTTGCTGGTGATGGTGTATTGCAATTCCAGCCGCGAGAATTCGATCTGCTGTGGATGGCAGTCGATGGTGATGTTGTCCAGCACCCAGTCATAGAGCGGGCGGTGGTCCTCGAACTCGAGCGTGCAGAGGGAATGGGTGATATGCTCCAGCGCATCGGAAATGCAGTGGGTGTAGTCGTACATCGGGTAGATGCACCACTTGTCGCCGGTGCGGATGTGGTGGGCGCGGCGGATGCGGTAGATCGCCGGATCGCGCATGTTGATGTTGGGCGAGGCCATGTCGATCTTGGCGCGCAGCACCTTGGCGCCGTCGGGGAACTCGCCGGCGCGCATGCGCCCGAACAGGTCGAGGTTTTCCTCGACGGAGCGGTCGCGGTAGGGGCTGTTCTTGCCGGCCTCGGTCAGGGTGCCGCGAAACTCGCGCATTTCCTCAACACTGAGCTCATCGACATAAGCCTTGCCCTGCCTGATCAGTTCAATGGCATAATCATGCAGCGCGTCGAAATAATCCGATGCCCAGCGCACCGGGCCGTCCCACTGGAAGCCGAGCCAGCGCACGTCGTCCTGGATGGACTGGGCGTATTCCTCGCTTTCCTTTTCCGGGTTGGTATCGTCGAAGCGCAGGTTGCACTTGCCCCGGTAGTCCAGCGCCAGGCCGAAATTCAGGCAGATCGATTTGGCATGGCCGACGTGCAGATAGCCGTTGGGTTCGGGAGGGAAGCGAGTGACGATGGCCTTGTGCTTGCCGCTCGCAAGATCGTTTTCGATGATGTTGCGGATGAAATGGGGAACGGGGGCGTTGTCGTCGCTGCTCATTGGAATTGACTCGATCCGAAAATATGGCGGTAAAGGTTTGGTGTAAAGGTGCGCTTCTTGTTAGAATTAGCGCTGTTTGTAAACTTTAAGAAAAGTATACTACCAATGAGTCGTTTTCGCATTGCCGCCCTCCTGGCGTCCCTCTCCTGCGCCTTGTTTGTCGTCTCCGGCCAGCCGGTTCGCGCCGACGAACTGCAGGACATCACCAAGCTCTACAAGCAGGGACAAAACGACAAGGCACTGGAGCGCCTGGACGCGTTCCTCACCGGCCGGCCGAAGGACGCGCAGGGGCCGAAAATCGCCCAGGGCCGTTTCCTCAAGGGGTTGATCCTGGCCGAACAGGGCAAGACGCCGGAAGCGATCCAGATTTTCACCAGGCTGACCGAGGAATACCCGGAATTGCCCGAACCCTACAACAACCTGGCCGTCCTGTATGCCTCCCAGGGACAGTACGACAAGGCCCGGCATGCCCTGGAAATGGCGATCAGCACCCACCCCAGCTACGCTACGGCGCATGAGAACCTGGGCGACATCTACGCCAAAATGGCGAGCCAGGCTTACGACAAGGCGTTGCAACTGGATAAGGGCAATGTGACGGCGCAGACCAAGCTGGCGCTGATCAAGGAACTGTTCCCCGCCGGCAGCAAGCCGGGCCGCGCCCCGGCAAGGTTCGAGGAGCCGAAGGCGCCGGTTGCCCAAGCCAAGCCGGAACTTCCCAAGCCTGCCGCTCCGGTCGCGGCAACAGCCGCGCCCGCACCGGCCAAGGTGGAGCAGCCCAAGCCGGCTCCTGCCGAAAAATCCGAATCGCCGGCCGAGGCCGAGGTGCTGAAAACCTTGAACGGCTGGGCTGCGGCATGGTCCGACAAGAATGCGAATGCCTACCTCGCCTACTACGCCAGGGATTTCAGGACGCCCGGCGGTGAGGGCCGCGCCTCTTGGGAAACGAGCCGCAAGGAACGCATCGGCAAACCAAAATCCATCCACGTGGGCGTCGAATCGCCGCGTGTCACGGTGAGCGACGCTTCCCACGCCAGCGTTACTTTCAGGCAGGTTTACAAATCCGATGCCCTGCGCAGCTCTGCCCTGAAAACCCTGGTCCTGGTCAAGACCGGCGACAAATGGCTGATCCAGCAAGAACGGATCGGGCGGTAGCAATTTACGCGATTACGGGCTCTGCGGAGCCGTTCGTTTGGCTTGACGAGGTTGCCGACGGCGGCAACTGGCGTGGCACTTTTCGCTGGTAAATCATGAAGTTCCCCCGCTTTGCCTTATCCCTGTTCTGCTTCTTTCTCGCTTCGCTGCCGGCGCCGATAATGGCTATGGGCGGCAAGCCGCCTGCCGCGCCAGGCCCGGCCGTGCCGTTCCAGTCCCAGGTCGACCTGGAATCGACGCTGGTGAAAACCCTGCTCGAAATCCGAGGGGATCGCCTGGATATCGCCCTGAAGGACGTTGAGGCATTGCTCCGGATTTACCCCAACTTCAAGCTCGCCCACCTGATCCGCGGCGATCTGCTGCTGGCGCGAGCATATCCGTTGAGTACCATCGGTAACGCTGCCGGCGCGTCCCAGCAGCAGCTCTCCGATCTGCGCGAGGAAGCCCGAGTCCGCCTGCTCAGGCACCTGGAGCAGTTGCCGGTCGGCCGCGTCCCCAAATATCTGGTGCAGCTCCAGCCCGAACAGCGCTATGCCGTGGTGGTGGACACCGGCAAATCCCGGCTCTACCTGTTCCGCAACGACAACGGCATGCCACATTATGTCGCCGATTATTACGTCAGCAGCGGCAAGGCCGGCGCCGAAAAAATGAAGGAAGGCGACCAGAAGACGCCGGTGGGCGTGTATTTCGTCACGGCCAACCTGCCCAAGACGCAGATCTCGAATTTCTACGGCAGCGGCGCCTTCCCGATCAGCTATCCTAACGAGTGGGACCGGCACCAGGGCAAGGATGGTCACGGCATCTGGCTGCACGGCGTGCCGAGCGATACCTACAGCCGCCCGCCGCGGGCCAGCAACGGCTGCGTGGTGCTGGCCAATCCGGACATGGACCGGCTCGGCAAGATGCTGCAAGTGGGGTATACCCCGGTGGTGATCAGCGACCGGGTGGAATGGGTGGACGCCAAGGAACTGATCGCGCAGCGCAGCGATCTAACAAATGAAATTGAAAGCTGGCGGCGCGATTGGGAAAGCATCGATACGGACAAATACCTGCAGCATTATTCGAGGAATTTCACCGCGCCGGGGCAGGATTTCCACTCCTGGGAGCAGCAGAAGCGCCAAGTCAGCGCGGCCAAGTCGTGGGTCAGGGTCAAGCTGTCGAATATCAGCATCTTCGCTTATCCCGGCCGCGAGGACATGATGGTGGTTTCTTTCGATCAGAACTACGGCAGCAACAATCTGAAGAATCAGATGAGGAAGCGCCAGTACTGGAAGCAGGAGGATCACAAATGGAAAATCGTCTTCGAAGGCGCCGCGTGACATGCCGTATCCCGCTTCTGGCACTGGGGATGTGTATCGGTGGCATGGCGTTCGCCGCCAATCCGCTGGTCAGAATGCACACCAATCTGGGTGACGTGGTGATCGAGCTTTATCCCGACAAAGCGCCGAAAACCGTGGCCAACTTCCTGCAATACGTGAACAACGGCCATTACAATGGCACGATTTTCCACCGCACGATCGGTAAATTCATCATCCAGGGCGGCGGTTTCACGCCGGATCTCCAGTACAAGCCGACACTCGGGCCGATTCCCAACGAGGCCGCCAACGGTCTCCGCAACGAGCGCTGGACGCTCGCCATGGCGCGCACTTATGACCCGGATTCTGCCACCGCGCAGTTTTTCATCAACCTCGACGACAACAAGTTTCTCAATTTTCTCCGCCCCCATCCCGATTACTACGGTTATTGCGTGTTCGGCCGGGTGATCAGGGGAATGGACGTCGCCCGGCAGATCGGCTCTTTGCCCACCGGCGCCGCCGGCCCGTTCGACGCCGACGTGCCGGTCCAGCCGGTGGTCATCGAGGAAATGGCTCAGGACGCCGACAATATGGCGGATGGCGCTCCGGCGGCGGATGTGGCAGTATCGGCAAGACCCGGCAATAAAACTCCCAAGACAACTAAAAAGGAAAAAATCCATGGTTAAGCTGCACACCAATTTCGGCGATATCACTCTGGAGCTGGACGCCGAGAAAGCGCCAAAGACTGTTGCCAACTTCCTGAAATACGTGGAAAAAGGCTTTTACAACGGCACGGCATTCCACCGCGTCATTGACGGTTTCATGATCCAGGGCGGCGGCTTCATGCCCGGCCTGATTCCGAAGGAAACCATGGAGACGATCGAAAACGAGGCCGCCAACGGCCTGAAAAACGACATCTACACCATCGCCATGGCGCGCACGCCCAACCCGCATTCCGCCTCCAGCCAATTCTTCATCAATACCGCGAACAACGGCTTCCTCAACTACACCGCGCCGACCCCGCAGGGATTCGGCTACTGCGTGTTCGGCAAAGTGACCGCGGGCCAGGAAGTCGTGGACCGTATCGGCAAGGTCAAGACCGGCAGCCAGGCCGGCTACCAGGACGTGCCGCTGGAAGACGTGATCATCGAAAGCGCCGAAGTCGCCTGATTTCGGTGGGCTCACGTAGCCCGGATGAAGCGTAGCGTAATCCGGTGAATCCCGGATTCCATTTCATTCCATCCGGGCTACGGCTCGTCACCAGCATGAAACACAGCCTTTTCATCGCCGACCTCCACCTTTGCGCCGAGCGTCCGCAGACCACCCTGATTTTCGAGGATTTCGTGCGCCATACGGCCTCCGGTGCCGAGGCACTGTATATCCTCGGCGATCTGTTCGAGTACTGGGCGGGCGACGACGACCTGGCTGATCCCCATCATGCCCGAATCGCCCACTTGCTGGCGGAATTGAGTGGGAGCGGCACGGCGATTTTCATCCTGCCCGGCAACCGCGATTTCCTCATGGGCGAGGCTTTCGTCACCGCTTCTCGCGCCCGCTTGCTCTCCGAGCCGGCCCGCATTGACCTTTACGGCACGCCGACGCTACTGATGCATGGCGATATGCTATGCCGCGACGACACGGCCTATCTCGCCTTTCGTGCCATGGTTCGCCAACCGGACTGGCAGGCGGCCTTTCTTGCCCGCCCGCTGGCGGAGCGCAAGGCGGAAATCGAGGCATTGCGCCGGCGCAGCGAGCGCGACAAGCAATTGAAGCTGGCCGCCCAGATGGATGTCCATTCCGGCGAAGTCGCCGCGGTGCTGCGCGAGAACGGCTATCCCCGCCTGATCCACGGCCATACCCATCGCCCCGCTCGGCACCTGCACCGGGTCGATGGTCACGACTGCGAACGCTGGGTGCTGGGCAGCTGGCATGAGCACGGCAGTTACCTGCGCTGCGATGCGGCGGGTTGCGCGGCCATACAAATTTAAATTCACGAGGTGGCGCCATGATCCTGATTCTTTCCCCAGACACCCGCTCCGACGGCGCCGAATACCGTCAATTGCTCGACCATCTGGCGCAACTGCCCAAGATCAAGACGCGCATTCATCAGGAGAAGGGCGCACAGCAGACCCTGATCGAAATTTACCTGATCGGCGACACCGCTTCGTTGTCGCTGGATGCCATGGAAAGCCTGCCCTGCGTCGAGCGCGTGGTGCGCGTCTCCCAGGAATACCGGGTGCTCGGCCGGCACAAGGACGACGAGCGGCCGACGCATTTCGAATACAACGGCGTGCGCTTCGGCCAGGACAACCTCAACGTCTTTGCCGGCCTGTGCGCGGTGGATACGCCGGAACACGTCGAGACGATGATGAAGGCGCTGCGCGACCACGGCCAGGTCTGCACGCGGATGGGCGCCTACAAGCCGCGCACCAGCCCGTATGCCTTCCAGGGCCACGGCAAGGCCTGTCTGCCCTGGGTGTTCGAACTGGCGGGGAAATACGGCATCAAGGTCATCGCCATGGAAGTCACCCACGAATCCCATGTCGATGAGATCCGCGCCGCGCTCAAAGAGACAGGCAACCCGACCGGAGTGATGCTGCAAATCGGCACGCGCAACACGCAGAATTTCGAGCTCCTGAAAATCGTCGGCCGCCAGCAGGAATTCCCGGTGCTCTTGAAGCGCGGCTTCGGCATCACCCTGGATGAATCGCTCAACGCCGCGGAATACCTGGCCTCGGAAGGCAACCGCAACGTCGTGTTCGGCCTCCGCGGCATGAAGACCAATATGGGCGATCCGCACCGCAATCTGGTCGATTTCGCCCATGTGCCGGTGGTCAGACGGCTTACCCGCATGCCGGTGTGCGTCGATCCGTCGCACTCGGTCGGCACGCGCAACCGCGCGCCGGACGGCATTCTGGAGATTTTCCACGCCACCATGCAGGGCGTGATCGCCGGCGCCAACATGATCCTGGTGGATTTTCATCCTGCGCCCGCCAAGGCGCTGGTGGACGGGCCGCAGGCGTTGCTGATGGACGAATTGCCGCTGTTCCTGGAGTGCGTGAGGAATGCACGGGACGCCTACGAAAAAAATGCCCGGTTGATGGGCGGTGCAGGGCGCGGCTAGGCGGTATACCGGATATCGTTCGCTCAACTTGATTTGTGGGTCAGGCTTTCAGCCTGACATGTACAGCTTAAGCCGTACCCACGGAGGCTATCATGACGGGCAGCCAAGCTGCGCCATGGCGTTCGTGGTGTATGATTTAATTTTTTCAGCATTTGCTCAAACAACAATGAAAAACACCGCCATCCTGCTGATTTCCTGCCCCGACCGCAAAGGCCTGGTCGCCGGCATCGCCGATTTTCTCTACCGCCACAACGCCAACATCCTTCACGCCGACCAGCACCAGGACAGCGAACTGGGCCTGTTCCTGATGCGGGTCGAATGGGAGCTGGAGGGTTTCGACCTGACCCTGGACCAGTTCGAGCAGCATTTCGCGCCGATTGCCGAAAAATTCGAAATGAAATGGCGCGTCGCGCTGTCGTCCTACCGTCCCAAGGTGGCGATTTTCGTTTCCCGCTACGACCACTGTCTGGTCGATCTGCTCTACCGCCACCAGAGCGGCGAACTGCATTGCGACATTTCGCTGATCGTCGGCAACCATGACGACACCAAATGGATCGCCGATTCCTACGGCATCCCGTTCCAGCATATCGCCGTGCACAAGGACAGCAAGGCGGAGGCGGAGCTAAACCAGCTCGCCCTGCTGCGCCACCACCATATCGACCTGATCGTGCTGGCGCGCTACATGCAGGTGTTGTCGGCCGATTTCATCAAGCACTACCCCAACCGCATCATCAATATCCACCATTCCTTCCTGCCCGCCTTCCTCGGCGCCAAGCCCTATCACCGCGCCTTCGAGCGCGGCGTGAAGCTGATCGGCGCTACCAGCCACTATGTTACCGAGGTGCTCGACGACGGTCCGATCATCGAGCAGGACGTGGCGCGCATTTCGCACCGCGACGCCATCGACGACCTGATCCAGAAAGGCCGCGACCTGGAGAAAATGGTGCTGTCGCGCGGCGTGCGCTGGCATATCGAGAACCGCATTCTGCTATACGCCAACAAGACGGTGATTTTCGATTAAACAAGCACGCGAAGCGTTCTACGTCCCCCTCTCCCGCAGGCGGGAGAGGGCTAGGGGTGAGGGTCGGTGTAGCAGGGTGAGGGAGTCGGCATAGAGGCGCGCTGATTAAACATCATTCCCGCGAAAGCGGGGAACCCATGCTTTTCAAACACCGATAGATTCCTAATTCGCGAGAATGATGAAAGTCAGAATGAATCAGCCCTTTCCTTGGTCTGATTTCTCTAATCCCGCGCAGAAAAAACCCGCCGGTCAGGTGTGAGCGGCGGGCAAAAACCGCTTTCGGCGGCTCGGAGGAGGACAACCCAATGAAGGGGGGTCAGCGCGCCGTACTAAAACGAACGCGATGTGGTCATCCTAACGAGCGAAGGGTGGGCCGTCATTGATAATTCTCAATCGGCGGCAATTATATTCAGCGCGGCCAGATCGCACTTCAGCAACACGCCGCCGGGAACCTCCACCAGCGCGCCGTTGCGCTTGAATTCGGCGATGATGCGGCTGGCCGTTTCGGTGGTGATGCCGAGCATCGAGCCGATGTCTTCGCGCCCGAACAGTTCGATGTAGCCGTCTTCCCGGCCGCCCGCCAGTTTTTGCAGCAGGCGGGCCACGCGCGCCCTGGCGCTGCCGGTGGAGAGTTGGGTCAGCCAGGCGTCCGCTTCGTCCAGCGCGCGCTGCCAGCGCACCATCAACTCCTTGCGCAGCTTGGGCTTGTCCTGATCCAGCCGCTGGATCACTTCAAGCGGAATGCGGCATACTTCGGTCGGTTGCAGGACGATGGCGTCGTGCTGGTAGGGCTGGTCGAGCAGGGCTTCCAGGCCGGTGACATCGGTCGCGTGGAGCAGGCGGACGATGCGCTGGCGCCCGTCCGGCAGGTATTGCACCAGCTTGATCAGGCCGCGGCGGATGGTGAAGACCGCCTGTGCCGGATCGCCGGCGCGATAAAGCGTTTCTTGCGGGGACAAGGCGATATCGTCGATCGGCCGGTGAATGGCTGCGCAATCGGCGATGTCCAGGCCGGCGAACAGCACCGATTTGCGTATGCAGCAGCTTACGCAGTCGGCTCCGCCGGGTGTCAATATTTTGCTCATGCGCGATTATGATTCAAATCGCCTGCCGAAGGGAATACTTCATTCCGGCGATTCGGCGGCGACCAGGCTGCGGTATCTCTGCCAGTCGAAACAGGGTCCCGGATCGGTCTTGCGCACCGGGGCGATGTCCGCATGGCCGACGATCTCCTCGATCGGGTAGGTTTCCTGCAATGCGCGGGTGAGTTCAGCCAGCTTGTCGTACTGGATATCGGTGAACGGGTCGTCGTCGCTGCCTTCGAGCTCGATGCCGATGGAAAAGTCGTTGCAGCGGGTGCGGTCGCGCCATACCGAAACGCCGGCGTGCCATGCGCGTTTGTTGCACGAGACGAACTGGATTATCTCGCCATCGCGGCGGATGAAGAAATGGGCCGACACCCGGAGGTCGGCGATCATCGGATAGTAGGGATGGGCGTTGATATCCAGCTTGTTGGTGAAGAAATCGATCACGCCGTTGCCGCCATACTCGCGCGGCGGCAGGCTGATGTTGTGGATCACCAGCAGGGGAATGTCGAATTCCACTTCCGGCGGGCGCTCGTCGCCGTTGGGCGTAGAGATGAAGCGCGCGCCTTGCAGGAAGCCCGATTTGTCTATTTTCATGTTACCCCTCATCACCGGTTATAATTGCGCCACAACCTTTTCCGGAAAATCGCCGTGACCACTTTTGCCATTTTGTTGCTGATGCTGATCGTCATTTTAATTGCCGCCGAGGTATTTACCAATGCCCTGGAGCACCTGGGCGAAAAACTGAAGATTTCCGAGGGCGTCACCGGTTCGTTGTTCGCCGCCGTGGGCACCGCGCTGCCGGAAACCATGGTGCCGCTACTGGCGCTCATGGCGGGCACCAGCAATGTGGCGCTGAACGAGGAAATCGGCGTCGGCGCGATTCTCGGCGCGCCGCTGATGCTGTCAACCCTGTCGATCTGCCTGATGGCACTCGCGGTGCTGAAAAAACGCGGTGTCGGCGGAGAACTCGCGCCGGAGCGCAGCGGCCTGATCCGCGACCTGAATTTCTTCCTCGCCGCTTTCGCCTTTTCCGCTCTCGCCCTGTTCGTGCCGCACCAGCAGACGATGATTCGCGCCGCCATCGGCTTTGTTCTGGTGCTGACCTATTTCGTCTATATCCTGCTTACCCTGCGCGCCTCCGCCGAGCTGGTCAAGGAAGGCCACGGCACCGAGGCGGAGGAGAAAATGCTGCTGTGCCGCGTTGGGCTGCCGGAAAACCTGCCGGTGATCCTGCTCCAGCTCGCCCTCGGCCTGGGCCTCTTGGTGGGCGGCGCCAAGGGTTTCATCATGGGCGTGGAAGACGCCTCCAGGCTGCTCGGCATTTCGCCCCTGCTGCTGTCGCTCCTGATCATCCCGATCGCAACCGAGCTGCCGGAGAAGGTCAACAGCATCCTGTGGATCCGCCGCGGCAAGGACACCCTGGCTTTCGGCAACATCACCGGCGCGATGGTGTTTCAGGGCACACTGCTGCCCGCGATCGGCATCATGCTGACGCCGTGGGAGCCGCGCCAGGAAGTGCTGGCGGGCATTGTCATTACCTTGCTTTCTGCACTCTGGCTCCGGCTGGTGGTGCAGCGCGGGCAGATCAGGGTCGGGCATTTGGCGCTCAATGGCGCGATGTACGTCACCTACCTGGTCATTGCTTTGGGTTAGCTTATCAGTTATCAGTTATCAGTTATCAGTTATCAGTCTTTAGTCAACCCGAGCGGTTTTACTGATAACCGATAACTGAAAACTGACGACTGAGGAGATGCCGCCATGGCCAGGAAACCCGCAACGACAGACAAGCCTTCCCAACCCGAAGTTAGCGAGGATACGGCGGACTTCAGCCAAGCCCTCGCCAATCACCTCACTTATTCCGTCGGCAAGGATCATTTCACGGCGACGCCGCGCGACTGGTTCTACGCCCTCGCGCACGCCACCCGCGACCGCCTGACCGGCCAGTGGATGGAGACCATGCGGCGCTATTACCGTGCCGATGCCAAGCGGATTTATTACCTGTCGATGGAATTCCTGATCGGCCGCTCGCTCGCCAACAGCCTGCTCAACATGGGATATTTCGGCCCTTGCCATCAGGCGGCGCTGGCCGCCGGCGTCGATCTGGACGCGGCGCGCGAAATGGAGCCCGATGCCGCGCTCGGCAACGGCGGCCTGGGGCGCCTGGCCGCCTGCTTCCTGGATTCCATGGCCACGCTGGGCTTGCCGAGCTACGGCTACGGCATCCGCTACGAGTACGGCATGTTCAACCAGCGCATCGAAAACGGCAAACAGGTCGAGCACCCGGACAACTGGCTGCGCTACGGCAATCCGTGGGAATTCCCCCGGCCGGAAGTGCTGTATCCGGTGAAATTCAACGGCCGGGTGGTGGAATACGTCAGCGAGCGGGGCTGCATGCGCCACCACTGGGTCGATACCGAGGACGTCATGGCGATGGCCTATGACACGCCGGTGCCGGGTTTCGGCGGCGAATCGGTGAACAACATGCGGCTGTGGTCGGCCAAGGCTTCGCGCGACTTCGATTTGAAATACTTCAACGAGGGCAACTACATCAAGGCGGTGGAGGACAAGAACCAGTCGGAAAACCTGTCCAAGGTGCTCTACCCCGACGACACCACGGCGATGGGGCGGGAACTGCGCCTGAAACAGCAGTATTTCCTGGTCAGCGCTTCGTTGCAGGACATGCTCTACCGCTTCCTCAAATCCCACGAGCACTTCGACAAATTGCCGGATAAGGTGGCGATGCAGCTCAACGACACCCACCCGGCCATCGCGATTCCGGAGCTGATGCGCATCCTGATCGATCTTTACCTGCTCGATTGGGAGCAGGCCTGGGATATCGTCACCCGCACCTTTTCCTACACCAACCACACGCTCATGCCGGAGGCGCTGGAAACCTGGCCGGTCGGCCTGTTCGAGAAGATTCTGCCGCGCCACTTGAGCATCATCTACGAGATCAATCATCGCTTTCTCGGCGAAGTCATGCACCGCAATCCCGGCGATACCGAGCTCCTGAGGCGCATGTCGATCATCGACGAGGCGAATGGGCGGCGCATCCGCATGGCGCACCTGGCCATCGTCGGCAGTCATCAGGTCAACGGCGTGGCGCAAATCCACACCGAGCTGATGCGCCAGACCATATTCCGGGATTTCGACCGCTTTTATCCCGGCAAGATCATCAACATCACCAACGGCATCACCCCCCGCCGCTGGCTGAACCAGGCCAACCGGGGCCTGGCCGCGCTGATCACCGGGCATATCGGCAGCGGCTGGATCACCGATCTGGAGCAGCTTGGCGGTCTTGCCCAATTCGCCGCCGACGAGTCGTTCCGGCAGGAATTCCGCGCGGTCAAGCGCGCCAACAAGGAAAAACTGGCTCGGCTGATCGGGCTGCGCCTGGGCATCGCGGTCGATCCCGACTCGATGTTCGACGTGCAGATCAAGCGTATCCACGAATACAAGCGCCAGCTGCTCAACCTGCTCCACGTCGTCACGCTGTACAACCGCATCCGCGCCAATCCGGCGGCCGAAAGGGTGTCGCGCACGGTGATCTTCAGCGGCAAGGCGGCGCCCGGCTACGCGCAGGCCAAGCTGATTATCCAGCTGATCAACGACGTGGCGGACATCGTCAATCACGATCCCGCGATCGGCAATTTGCTCAAGGTGGTATACATCCCCAATTACGACGTCACCACCGCCGCCGAGATCATTCCCGCCGCGGACATTTCAGAGCAGATTTCCACCGCCGGCACCGAAGCTTCCGGTACCGGCAACATGAAGCTCGCACTGAACGGCGCGCTGACCATCGGCACGCTGGACGGCGCCAACATCGAAATGCGCGACGAGGTCGGGGCGGACAATATTTTCATTTTCGGGCTGACCGCGGCGGAAGTGGCCGAGGTGAAAAACCAGGGCTACCAGCCGTGGGAGCACTATCACGGCAACGATGAATTGCGGCAGGCGCTCGACATGATTGCCTCGGGCTATTTCTCGCCTGAAGAACCCGGCCGCTACCGGCCGATTTTCGACGAGCTGACCCGCGGCGGCGACCGGTTCCTGCTGCTCGCCGATTATGCGGCCTACGTCGCCTGCCACGAAAAAGTCGAGGCGCTCTACCGCGATGCCGATGCATGGACGCGCAAGGCCATCCTCAACGTGGCCGGCATGGGGAAGTTTTCCAGCGACCGCACGATTCGGGAATACGCGGAGAAGATTTGGGGAGTTGGGGCAGTTAAAGGGTAGGAAAAAACGGTTTGCCGCGAAAAAGCACAAAAGACACAAAAAAAGCAGGGGTTGGGGCGAAATGCCCTTTTTCTCCGCTTCCTTTACACGAACCTTCGCATCGCGGTGAACGCGATTTCAAGGGTTAAGCAAGTTAAAAGCCTTCGCCCTTCTCTTGTGTCTTTTGTGCCTTTTCGCGGCTAAGAAAAGCTAAGAAATCAATCGATCCCCAGTCGGTCCAGCCGGTAGCGCAGGGCGCGGAAGGTGATGCCGAGCAGCTTGGCGGCGGCGGTCTTGTTGTAGCGGGTTTTTTCCAGGGCGCCCATGATCGCCTCCTTTTCCACCTCGTCGAGGTATTCCTGCAGCGGCAGGCTTTTTAGCCGTGCGGCGTCTTTCGGTTGCCTGGCCGACAGTTGCAGGTCTTCCCGGCCGATCTCGCTTCCCACGGCCAGCGCCAGCGCCCGCTCCAGGACGTTCTCCAGCTCGCGCACGTTGCCGGGGAAATCGTATTCCTGCAATTCCTTCAGCGCCGACAGGCTGAGTTTGGGCGGTTCCGCGTTCAGGCCCGCCACTTTCCTGACGATCTCCGTCGCCAGCAACGGGATGTCCTCGGCGATCTCGCGTAGCGCGGGCATCTTCAGCACGATCACGTTGAGCCGGTAGAACAGGTCCTGGCGGAACTTCCCGCCGTCCACGCAGAGGCCGAGATCCTGGTGGGTGGCGCTGATGATGCGCACGTCCACAGGTTCTTCCTGCGTCGCGCCGACCTTGCGCACCGATTTTTCCTGGATGGCGCGCAGCAGCTTGACCTGCATCGGCAGGGGCAGGTCCGCCACTTCGTCGAGAAACAGCGTGCCGCCGTTCGCCGCCTGGAAATAACCGTCCTTGTCCTGCGCCGCGCCGGTAAAGGCGCCTTTTTTATAGCCGAAAAACTCGCTTTCCATCAGGTTTTCCGGGATGGCCCCGCAATTGACCCCGATAAACGGGCCATCTCCGCGCGAGCTGCTGAAGTGCACCAGCCGCGCCGCCACTTCCTTGCCGCTGCCCGATTCGCCGGTGATGTGGACCGGCGCCTGGCTACGCGAAACTTTCTCGATCATCCGGCGGGTTTGGTGCATCAGGGGTGAGTCGCCGAGCAGCGCCGGCTGGCCGGCGGGAAGCGGGCCTTCCCCGAGTTTTTTCGCCTGGCTGGCGCTCGGCAGCTTGAGCGCGGCGTTGACCAGCGCACGCAGTTGCGCCAGCGACACCGGCTTGGAGAGGTAATCGAATGCGCCGGCCTTGAGCGCGGCGACGGCATTTTCCGCGCTGCCATAGGCGGTGATTACGGCCACCGGCTTGCCGGGATAATTCCTGCCCACGTATTCCAGGAAACCGAGACCGTCGCCGTCGGGCAGGCGCATGTCGGTGAGGCAGAGATTGTAGTAATTCTTGAGCAGGAATTGCTCCGCCTCGAAGGTACTGGCAGCGGTGTCCACTTCCAGCCCCATGCGCTGCAGCGTCAGCGCGAGCAGTTCGCGGATGTCGGCCTCGTCGTCGACGACCAGCACCCGGCGCGGGATGTTTTTATCATGCTGGGAATCTTGCGGTGTTCGATTCAACGCTTCTCCCCTTGATCCTGAATTGTCCGCCCTGCGGCGTGGCGATGTAATCGAGCGTGGCGCCGTTGGCTTCGCAAAGCTCGCGGGCGATATACAGTCCCAGGCCGGTGCCGCCGCTGTCGGTGGTAAAGAAAGGCTCGAACAGCTGGGTTTGCAGCGGCTTGGCGACGCCGGGTCCGTCGTCGATCACGTCCAATTGTACCGTATTCCCCGCCACGGCCGCATGCAGACGGATGCTGCCGGCCTGCTGCCGGCAGTAGCGCCAGGCATTGCGGCACAGATTCCACAGCACTTGATCGAAATGATGCCGGTCGAAGCAGATGGCCGGGGCGCCGCGCGTTTTGAGAACCATCACCCCGTCCGGCACTTTTTCGGTCTGGCGGAATTGCTCGGCGAACTGGCGCAATGCCGCCGCCAGGTCAAATGTTTCCGGCGCGGCGCGATCCCGGCGGTTTAGCTGCAGCACGTCCTGCACCATGCGGTCGAGCCGGTAGGTGTTGTCGCGGATGATCTGCAACAGCCGGATCTGGGTTGCATCCTGGTCGGGTTCCTCCTGCAGCAATTGGGTGGCATGGCCGATCGAGCTGAGCGGGTTGCGGATCTCATGCGCGATGTTGGCCGTCAGCCGGCCCAGCGCCGCCAGTTTGAGCTGCTGCGCCCGTTCCTGCATCTGGCTCAGATCCTCCAGGAAAATCACCGCGCCCAGCGTCTCATCTCCGCCGATCGCGCTCATGCGTGCCTGGACCTGCTTGCCGCTGGCCGGCGCGACCAAATCGAAATTCTTGTCGTGCGGATTGGTGCGCCAGTGTTGCAGGCAGCGGGCCATCGCCGGGAAATAGTCGCCGAGCAGGAGCTTGTCCCATACCGCCGGCGGCGAACCCAGCAGGCGCTCGGCCTCGGTATTGCGCTGCCGCACTTGGCCGCGCTCGTCCACCACCAGCACGCCGACTTGCATATCCTGGATCACCAGCTGGTTGACCTGGGCCAGGTTGGCCAGGTCGATACGCTGCTTCTGGGCCAGCTTCTCCGTCGCGGTCAGTCGCCGGGTCAGCACGAAAGCCAACCCGGAGGTGGAGAAAAACCCCATGCACGTCAGGCTGGTTTGCAGATATTCTTTGGTGCTTCCGGTCAGCTCCAGTACCTGGTATGTCTGTTCGAGCAGCAGCGCGATGCTGGCCACCGCGGCGTGGAACATCGCCAGCCTGCCGCGGCTGACCATGCCGGTGGCGACCAGGGGACCGATCAAGAGCAAGCCGAGGCCGCTCTGGATACCGCCGCTGGCATGCATCAGAAGCGTGACGAACACCACATCCGCGCCCACCTGGATGCTCAGCAGCAGGTTGAAGCGCGGCCAGTGCACGTCGATCGGCACGATCACCAGCAATGCGAACAGCAAATAGCCGACGCTGGCGGCGAAGAACAGGGCAGGGTGGTAAGCGCCGAAGCTGTATACGACGCCAAACAGCGCATAGGCGACGGTGAATGTGCCCGAGACGACCAGCCGGAACAGGTTGAAATAGTGCAGCGACAGCCAGTAGGCCTCGGGTTGGCGCGTGGCCTGTACCGGAAACCATTTTGTCAGCATGCCGGAGGTTTCGGCAGGAAGCGTCCGTAGCGGGGCGCGTTATTTTTGATGGAGCTGGCGGTGCTCATTGGTGCAGAAAAACTCACCATGGCTGACGGTGCTTTCGCTACGAGGAAGATGCACGCCGCAATGGACGCAGCGCACCATATCTTCGCTTGTTGTGCTTTCGGCTCGCTGGTCGCGCTGGACGCTGCGGCCATACCCTGTGACAAGGCGGTAAACAAACCAGATGCCAAGAGCGAGAAGTATCAGTTTGATCAATATCGCCGGCCCCGTATATGCGAGGCGCTCCAGAAAAAGGCTTGGAAAGGAATATTGGTCGGGGTGAGAGGATTCGAACCTCCGGCCTCTGCGTCCCGAACGCAGCGCTCTACCAGGCTAAGCTACACCCCGTTGTGAATTTTTTGTTTCAGTAGCTTCGCGTTACCGCAAAGTCCGCCAATTGTACCAAAGATTCCTTGTATTTTGAATGCGGCAGGTGAGAAATTGCCGCGCAGGCTATCGAAGCTTCTGTTTTTGCCTGATTTTTTACATAATCCAGCGCGCCGGTATCGTGGATGGCCGTCATTACCGCGTCCAATTCGCCCAGTCCGCCATGCTCGATCGCATTGCGGATTACTTGGGCCTGCTGCGCGGTGCCGTTGCGCATGGCGTAGATCAGGGGCAGCGTGGGCTTGCCTTCGGCCAGGTCGTCGCCGACGTTCTTGCCGGTTTCGGCGTGGTCGCCGGAGTAATCCAGCACATCGTCGATCAGCTGGAAGGCGGTGCCCATGCGCATGCCGTAGATCGCCATGGCTTCTTCGTCCGCGCTGGAAGCGTTGCCCAGAATCGCGCCCAGCCGCGTGGCGGCTTCGAACAGCTTGGCCGTTTTGTAATGGATCACCTGGAGATAGCGCGCTTCGTCGATGTCCGCATCGTTGCAGTTCAGCAGCTGCAACACTTCGCCCTCGGCGATGATGTTGGTGGCGTCCGCCAGCACTTCCATCACGCGCATGCTGCCCGCTCCGACCATCATCTGGAAGGCGCGCGAATAGAGAAAATCGCCCACCAGCACGCTGGCGGCATTGCCGAACAGGGCGTTGGCGGTGGCGTTGCCGCGCCGCAGGTTGGATTCGTCCACCACGTCGTCGTGCAGCAGGGTGGCGGTGTGGATGAATTCGACCACCGCGGCGAGGACGTGCTGATGGCTGCCGGAATAGCCGAAGGCGCCCGCCGACAGCAGCACCAGTGCAGGGCGCAGGCGTTTGCCGCCGCTGCCGATGATGTACTCGCTGATCTGGCGGATCAGCACGACATCGGAATACAGTTTCCTGCGGATGACTTCATCCACGGCGAGCATGTCCGATTCGATGGGACTACGTATGGCTTCCAGCGACACAGAAAAATCCAGCTTTTGGGGTGAAAAGAGAGTAATGGTAGGAAGGAGGGCGATCAGGTGTCAAGTCCATCCGATGGTTTGTGACATTATTTAGACCTCGCCGCAAAACTCTGGTACAATCGCGTTCCTTTTTAAAAAGCAAGCAATTGGAGCTCAACATGTACGCGGTCATAAAAACCGGTGGCAAGCAATATCGCGTCGCCCCCGGCGAAAAATTGAAAATAGAACAGATACCGGCAGACATCGGCAGCGAAATCGTACTGGACCAGGTTTTGATGGTTTCGGACGGTGAAGCGGTTACGGTGGGTACGCCGTTGGTAAGCGGTGCTACGGTCAAGGCGACGGTCGTCGCGCACGGCCGCGGCGAGAAGGTGCAGATTTTCAAGATGCGCCGCCGCAAGCACTACCAAAAGCACCAAGGTCATCGTCAGAACTATACCGAGATCCGCATCGACGGCATCGCGGCGGCGTAAGGAGAAGCAGCAATGGCACATAAGAAAGCAGGCGGCAGTGTACGCAACGGTCGCGACTCTCATTCCAAGCGCCTGGGCGTGAAGCGCTACGGCGGCGAGCTGGTTTCCGCCGGCAGCATCATCGTGCGTCAGCGCGGCACCCAGATGTACGCAGGCGACAACGTCGGCATGGGCAAGGATCACACCTTGTTCGCCAAAGTGGCCGGTACCATCAGCTTCGCCATCAAGGGCGCGGCGAGACACAAAGTGGTCACCATCACCCCGGCTTGATCCCAGCGGATGGTGGAACCTTGGGCCCTATCGGACGATAGGGCTTTTTTATTTGAGTTTTCAGTTATCAGTTATCAGTTGTCAGTAAAAGCGGGCGGCTTCGCCGCGCCGACTGAAAACTGACAACTGATTACTGACCACTGAAAACTGATTATGAAATTCATCGACGAAGCGAAAATCCAGGTCCACGCCGGCGACGGCGGCAACGGCGTAGCCAGCTTCCGGCGCGAAAAGTACATTGCCTTCGGCGGGCCGAACGGCGGTGACGGCGGCCGCGGCGGCAGCATTTACGTCGTTGCCGACCGCAATATCAATACCCTGGTGGACTACCGCTTCGCCCGCACCCATCGCGCCCAGCGCGGCGAGAATGGGCAGGGCTCGGATTGCTACGGCAAGGGCGGCGAAGACCTGGTGCTGCGCGTGCCGGTGGGCACGGTCATCACCGATCTCAACACCAGCGAAATCCTCGCCGACCTGGCGCGGGACGGCGAGAAGGCATTGATCGCCAAAGGCGGCAAGGGCGGCTTGGGCAACCTGCATTTCAAGTCCAGCACCAACCGCGCGCCGCGCCAGTTCACCCACGGCGAGCTGGGCGAGGAGCGCGAACTCAAGCTGGAATTGAAGGTGCTCGCCGACGTCGGCCTGCTGGGCATGCCCAATGCAGGCAAGTCTACCTTTATCCGCGCGGTCTCCGCTGCCCGGCCGAAGGTGGCGGATTACCCCTTCACCACGCTGCACCCCAATCTTGGCGTGGTGCGGGTGGATCACGACCGCAGCTTCGTCATCGCCGACATTCCCGGCCTGATCGAGGGCGCGGCCGAAGGCGCCGGCCTGGGCCATCAGTTCCTGCGCCATCTGGCGCGTACCAGCGTGCTGCTGCATCTGGTCGATATCGCCCCCTTCGACGAAGCGACCGACCCGGTCGCCGAAGCGCGCGCCATCGTTGCGGAGCTGAAGAAATACGACGAATCGCTGTACCAAAAGCCGCGCTGGCTGGTGCTGAACAAGATGGACATGCTTCCCGAGGACGAGCGGGATCAGCGCCGGCAGCAGTTCATCGAAGAGTTCGGCTGGGAAGGCAAATGCTTCATCATCTCGGCCTTGAGCGGCGAGGGCTGCAAGGAAGTGACCTACGCCATCATGGAGTTTCTCGAACAAAACCGTGAGGCCAATCGAATCGCTGAATCACAGGAACAACAGGACACAGACGAAGGCCAAGGGTGAGCGTTTTTCTCTGTGCGCTCTGCGGTGTGTAGACATGGAATCCATACTCAAAAATTCGAAGCGTCTGGTCGTCAAAGTCGGCAGCAGCCTGGTTACCAACAGCGGTGCCGGACTCGACCACGAAGCCCTCGCCAACTGGGCGGCGCAGATCGCCCAACTGAAGACGATGGGGCGCGAAGTCGTGCTGGTGTCTTCCGGCGCGATCGCCGAAGGGATGCAGCGTCTGGGCTGGAAAAAGCGCCCCCGCGCCGTGCACGAATTGCAGGCCGCTGCCGCCGTGGGGCAGATGGGGCTGGTGCAGGTGTACGAAACCTGCTTCCGCAAGCACGGCCTGCATACCGCGCAGATATTGCTCACCCACGACGATCTGGCCGACCGCAAGCGCTACCTGAATGCCCGCTCCACCCTGCGCACCCTGCTCGAACTTGACACCATCCCGATCATCAACGAAAACGACACCGTCGTGACCGAGGAAATCCGCTTCGGCGACAACGATACGCTGGGCGCGCTGGTAACCAACCTGATCGACGCCGACGCGCTGGTGATCCTGACCGACCAGAAGGGCCTGTTTACCGGCGACCCGCGCAAGGATCCGGCCGCCACCCTGGTGGAGGAAGCCACGGCCGGCGATCCGGCGCTTGAAGCCATGGCGGGCGGCGCGGGCAGCGATATCGGCAGCGGCGGCATGCTTACCAAAATCCTCGCCGCCAAGCGCGCCGCGCGCAGCGGCGCCCACACCGTGATCGCCTGGGGCCGTGAGCCCAATGCGCTGGTCCGCCTGGCTCAGGGCGAAGCCATCGGCACCCAGCTCATCGCCGGGCAAATGAAAACCGCCGCGCGCAAGCAATGGCTGGCCGACCACCTGCAAGTCGGCGGCAAGCTCACGCTCGACGCCGGTGCCGCCAAGGCGCTGTGCAAGGGCGGCAAGAGCCTGCTGCCGATCGGCGTGACCGCGCTATCCGGCGACTTCGAGCGCGGCGCGGTCGTCACCTGCCTGGACGAAGCCGGCCGCGAAATCGCCCGCGGCCTGGTCAACTACAGCGCCCAGGAAACCGCGAAAATCCTGCGCCGCGCCAGCCCGGAAATAGAAACGATTTTGGGCTACGTGGATGAGCCGGAGTTGATTCACCGGGATAATCTGGTATTGCTTTGAACCAGCCGGACGAGGCGATCCAAACTTTTCGAATCCCGATCTACCCAAACAAAAGCCCGGCGATAACCGGGCTTTTGTTTGTGCTTCACTCTATCTGGAACGGACCTGTGGGTACGGCTTTAGCCGTACAAGTCAGGCTGCACCCGCAAGGAGTGTCCCCGCCGCGAGCGGCAGCAAACCTGCTCGCACGGGCGAGAAAACCTGACCCACATGGCATTGCCGTTAATTACGAGAGGCAGCCCCACGCAACTCCCCATTGGCACCTACGCCCCTAAAGGCACCTGCCGCATCGGATCGGCGCCGATGGTGCCGCGCAGGCTTTCCAGGTAGGCGTCGCTCTTCACCCATTCCAGCTTGGCCTTGGCGCCCGCGAGCCGCGTCGGGATGTCGAGGCGTTCCGCCATGTCCTGGTGGCTGGCGCGGTTGGCGAAGGCGTCGAGGTAGGCGACGTGGCGCTGCCATAGGGCGATGTCCCTTGCCTGCTTGGTCTCCAGCCGCTCGCGGTACCAGTCCGAGGCGAGCAGCGCGTCGCGGGTGAATAGGGCGCGGATCGCCGGGTCGTGCTGGTCCTTGTCCTGGTAGCTGCCGGTCGCCATGATGTGGAGCAGGGCCTTGAGCGGCGGGCAGGCGTCTTCCACGCTGCCGTCCTCGAGGTAGCAGGCCGCCACTTTTTGCTGCGCTTCGACGATGTTCTCCACGCC
>JAQTMN010000022.1 GCA_028714315.1 Sulfuricella sp.
GCCCGCGTCCTGCTGATCGGCATGCGCTTGCCGCCCAATTACGGCGCGGCTTACGCCACAGGATTCCAGAACATCTACCAACAGGCGGCGAGGCGCTATAAAACCCCGCTGCTGCCGTTCCTGCTCGAAGGTTTTGCCGACCAGCCCGGATTGTTCCAGGCGGACGGGCTGCATCCCACCGCGGCCGCGCAGCCGCTCATCGCGGAAATGGTGTGGAAACGCTTGCGGCCGATGCTGGCAGGGTCACGCTGAAAGCCGCGCCGCCCAGGCTGCTTGACCCGATGGTCACATCGCCTTGCAGCAAGCGGGCGAACGCCTTGACCAGCGAAAGGCCCAGGCCCGCGCCGCTGGCGATCGTCCGGCTGGAATCGAGCCGGGTGAAGCGTTCGAATATTTTTTCGCGCATTTCCTGCGGGACGCCGGGGCCGCTGTCCTCCACCGTGATTTCCGCCCTGCCGCCCTTGATCGCGCCGGTCAGCATGATGAGGCCGCCGGCCGGGACGTACTTGAGCGCGTTATCCAGCAAATTGCTGAAAATCCGCGCCAGCAGCTGCCGGTCGGCTTCGATCAGCATCCGCGGGGCGATCCGGCCCTCTAGCCTGAGCTGCCGCTCCTCGGCGGAGGGAATATACAATTCGAGCATTTCTTCCAGCAGCGCGGTGAGGTCCACCGGCCTCTTCTTGACCCTGATGCCGCCCGCCTCTGCCTGACCCAGCGTCAGCAGGGCGTTGATGATGCTCTGCATGCCCTCGACTTCGCCCAGCGTGCGCTCCAGGGTGGCGCGGTGCGCCGCTGCGTCGTCCTGCCGCAATGCCGCTTCGACGTCGCCGCGCAGCCGGGTCAGCGGCGTGCGCAGATCGTGGGCGATGTTGTCGCCGGTTTGGCGGGCGCACTGGGTGACCGTGACCAGCCGCTCGCGCAGCATGGCCACCTTCTGCTCGCGGCGCCGGACCCACCAGAAGCCGACCCCGGCCGCCATCGCGCCGAGCAGCAAAATCATGACAAACAACCACATGCCCGACATATGGCCGTCAGCGCTCCGCGCGCAGAATGTAGCCTTCGCCGCGCACGGTATGGAGCAGGGGCGTGGCGAAGGATTTGTCGATTTTTTGGCGCAAGCGGCTGATATGCACGTCCACCACGTTGGTCTGCGGGTCGAAGAAATATTCCCAGACGTTTTCCAGCAGCATGGTGCGCGTCACCACCTGCCCGGCGTTGCGCATCAGGTATTCCAGCAAGCGGAATTCTCGCGGCTGGAGATCGATGGCCTGGCCGGCCCGGATGACGCTGCGGCTGAGCAAATCGATTTTCAGGTCGGCGAGTTCGAGCGAGGTTTCCGGGCTGCCGCCGAAAGCGTGCGCCCGCCGCAGCAGCGCCTCGACCCGCGCCAGCAGTTCGGCGAAGGCGTAGGGCTTGACGACGTAATCGTCGCCGCCGGCGCGTAGGCCTTCCACTCGCTCGTCCACCTCGCCGAGCGCGCTCACGATCAGGGCAGGCGTGCGGCGCCCCTCGTCGCGCAGCGCTTTCAGCACCGACAGGCCGTCGCGCCCGGGCATCATGACGTCCATGATCCACAGGTCGTGATGCCCCTGCCGCGCCAGCGCGTAGCCCTGGTCGCCGTCGTGGGCCAGATCGACGCCATGGCCGGCCTGTTCCAGGCCCTCCTTGAGCGAGCGCGCCGCGGCGACATCGTCCTCCATAATCAGCAATTTCATGGCAATTCCCCCGCTTGATTATCTTCAAATAACATCAAGTGTTTATATCGTTATTTTATAGATATTCCCGCCTTGCCGGAATGCAGCGTGCCAATCACGCTCGCCAGGCCGAAACCTTGCTGGTCGAACACTTCCAGCACGCTTTCGACGTCTTCCGGCGCGCAGGCCGCCAGCAAGCCGCCGCTGGTTTGCGGATCGCACAGCATATTCTTCTGCCACTCCGGCATGGCCGCGGGCAAGGACACCTCGTGGCCGAAGCTCGCCCAGTTGCGCTCCGCCGCGCCCGGCGCAAAACCCGCTTTCGCCAGCTCGACGGCCGCCGGCAGCAGCGGCAGGCGGTCGAATTCGACTTCGGCCGCGAGGTTGGCGCCATGGCAAATTTCCAGCAGGTGACCAAGCAGACCGAAGCCGGTGACATCGGTCAGCGCATGCACCCCGGCCATGTTCGCCAGCACCGATCCCGGCGTATTGAGCTGGGTCGTGCTCGCGATCATCTGGCGATAGCCTTCGTCCGACAACTCGCCCTTTTTCAGCGCCGCGCTCATGATGCCGATGCCCAGCCCCTTGCCGAGAATCAGCACGTCGCCGGCTTGCGCGCGGTCGTTGCGCTTGACCCGGTCGGGATGGACGATGCCCATCGCCACCAGGCCGTAAATCGGCTCGATCGAATCGATGGAATGGCCGCCCGCAACCGGTATGCCGGCCGCCGCGCAGACCGATTCGCCGCCCTTGAGAATTTCGCGGATCACCTCGACAGGCAGCTTGGCGATCGGCATGCCGACGATGGCCAGCGCCATGATCGGCTGCGCGCCCATGGCGTAGATGTCCGAAATGGCGTTGGTGGCGGCGATGCGGCCGAAATCGAACGGGTCGTCCACGATCGGCATGAAGAAATCGGTCGTCGCGACGATCGCCTGCGCCGCGTTCAGGCGGTACACCGCGGCATCGTCGCTGGATTCGATCCCGACCAGCAGGTCGGGATGGCTGGCGCGGCCCGGCATCGAGGACAGGATTTCGCTCAATACCGCCGGGGAAATCTTGCAGCCACAGCCGCCGCCATGTGAAAACTCTGTTAACTTGACTTTCATACTATAATCTTGAACCCTTCCGAACCCTCTATTTCCTAGACACCCATGATTTGCACGAGCAGTGAACGCGGTCGCCAGACTGTCGCCGCCGAGGGTTTAACCCTAGCACAGTTGGCCCGGTTTGACGACATTATAGACGTGCGCTCGCCCGCCGAATTCGCCGAAGACCATATCCCCGGCGCCGCGAATTTCCCGGTGCTGGACAACGAGCAGCGGGCGCGGGTCGGCACCATTTACAAGCAGGCATCGGCCTTCGACGCCAAGAAAATCGGTGCCGCGCTGGTGGCGCGTAACATCGCCGATCACGTGGAGCGGCATTTCGTCGGCAAGCCGAAGAACTGGCGCCCGCTGGTCTACTGCTGGCGCGGCGGCAGCCGCAGCGGCGCGATGACACACATCCTCAACCAGATCGGCTGGCGCGCGCAGCAATTGCAGGGCGGCTACAAGGCCTACCGCGGCGGGGTATTGGCCGCGCTGCCCGCCCTGTCGGGCAATTTCAGCTATCGTGTGGTATGCGGCCCGACCGGCTCCGGCAAAAGCCGCCTGCTCGCCGCGTTGCAGGCATCGGGCGCGCAGGTGCTGGACCTGGAAGGGTTGGCCGCCCATCGCGGCTCGCTGCTGGGCGACCTGCCCGACATGGAGCAGCCGTCGCAAAAACTGTTCGACAGCCGGCTGTGGGAGGCAATGCAGCGATTCGATCCGGCCCGGCCGGTGTTCGTCGAAGCGGAAAGCAAGAAAATCGGCAAGGTCCGCGCCCCCGACGCGCTGCTGGAGGCGATGTGGCAGCGCGGCGCGTGCATCCGCATCGAAATGGCGCAGGAGCAGCGCATCGCCCTGCTCAAGGAGGAATACCGCCACTTCCTCGACGACCCGGCCGCCCTCAACGAAAAGCTCGACCATCTAGCCGAACTGCACGGCAGGAACGTGATCGGGAAATGGCAGGAATTATCCAGCCGGCAGGCCTGGGACGAACTGGTGGCCGAACTGCTGGAAAAACACTACGACCCGGCCTACAACAAATCCACCCTGAAGCATTACGCGCAGATCGGCGAAGCGCAGGTTCTGCGGCTCGCCGGCATCTCGGACGACGACTACCGCGCGGCGGCGGACCTCGCCAGCGGCCAGCGCCCGATCACCTCGTAGGCCGCGCCGGCCGCGTTCGACGCCGACCGAACCAGAACGAAATCCCGCACCCGCCACGCCACCGGTGCGGCGGCAAGCGGACTCGCTTTGCAGACGGCCTTGCGCAACAGCGTGACATGGGGCACGAAAGGCTTGGCGTCGAAACGAAATCCGGCGCCGGCAAGCCTTTCACGCAGCGCATCGACTAACTCCGCCAATTCGGCCGGCATCCCGTCCGGTGCCGCCCAGACGATCCGATTGTGCGGCCACCAGCCATATTGGCCCAAGTCGAGCCTGAACGGCGGCGCGGCGATATCGCCCGCCAGCTCGAGCAATTCGTCGATCCGTCCAACCTCGACATCGCCCAAAAATACAAGGGTCAGGTGGATCGTCTCCTTGCGCGTGCGCCGCCCGCCGCAAACCTCATGCAGGCGCTTTCCCGCCCGCGCCAGCCCTGCCGCAGCCAAGGCCGTGGGCCACAGGGCGAAGAACAGGCGCTGCGTGGCGGGTAGGGGGTGAGTGGGTAGGGGCGACATTCCTCGCGAACTCGGGACGTTAGTCTGTGGCTTGCCGCCCTGTTAGACGCTTCGCACCGGGCCGGGATACAGGGCAACCAACGGGTCGGCGGTCAACAAGGTGATGCCTTCGACCATCGACTGCGCGACGAGAATGCGGTCGAATGGATCTTTGTGAATCGGCGGCAGGCTGTCAATAGCGACGGCATGTTCGCTGGAGATCGCCAGCTCGCCGTAGCCGTTGTCGAGCAATCCACGTCGAAGCAGGCGCGGGTCCACTCGGAAATCGTCCCGCCCGAGACCCCGCTTGATCGCGATTTCCCAAAGGCTGGCGGCGCTGAACAGCAGCTCGTTTTGCGGGTCTTCGAGTAACGTGCAGGCAGTGACGGACAGTTGCTCCGGCTGCCCGGCCGCCCACAGCAGCAGATGTGTATCCAACAGCAGTTTCATGCGCCGCCGCCGAACAGCTGTTCGATCTCTAGGCTGCCCATCCGATCGAAATCATCGGGCACGGCAATTTCCCCAATCAGGAAGCCCACGCGCCGAATCTGTCCGGCCGCTGGCGCATCCAGCGCTGTGACCTTCACCAGCGGCCTGCCGGCCTTGGCAATCACGAATGGCTCTCCTTTGGCAGCCTGCTCGACCAGCCGCGACAAATGCGTCTTGGCTTCGTGGATGTTGACCGTATGCATAACTCACTCCATTTAAACTAAGTTTTATTAGTTTAGTCAATTTGTTCAAGCGAGGCAATCGAATGAAACACACGACATCGCCGTTTACCTCAAGCGTTTTCCTTGTTGCTTTGCCGCCGATTATTGTCAACAATGTCACCATGATCGATTCAAACGCCGCGATGCTCGACCACCCCGTTCCCGATTTCGAACTCCCCGCGACCGGCGGCAAGCCGTTTCGTTTATCCGCCCTTAGAGGCAAGCCCGTCGTCCTGTATTTCTACCCCAAGGATTCGACGCCCGGCTGCACCACCGAGGCCCAGCAGTTCCGCGATCTTTACCCGGAATTTCTCGCCGGCGGCTGCGAAATCTTCGGCATCTCACGCGACAGCCTGAAATCGCACGAAAATTTCAAGGCGAAACAGGAACTGCCGTTCGAGCTGCTCAGCGATGGCGGCGAGGCGGCTTGCAGCCTGTTCGGCGTCATCAAAATGAAACAGATGTACGGTAAACAGGTCCGGGGCATCGAGCGCAGCACGTTCGCGATCGACGCGGCGGGCGTGTTGCGCAAGGAATGGCGCGGCGTCAAAGTCGCCGGCCATGCTCAGGAAGTGCTGGATTTCATCAAAACGCTCAACTAAGAGAGGTTCCAATGGCGCGAAAATCCCGCGTGCAAACCAAGCTGTTCGTTCTTGACACCAACGTGCTGATGCACGATCCGTCGAGCCTTTTCCATTTCGAGGAGCACGACGTGTTCCTGCCGATGATCACGCTGGAAGAGTTGGACGGCAACAAGAAAGGCATGACCGAAGTGGCCCGCAACGCGCGCCAGGCGAGCCGTTTCCTGGATGAAATCGTGAGCGGCGCGCAAACCAGCATGGAGGAAGGATTCTCCCTTTCCACCAACAATCGCGGCAGCACCGGCCGCCTATTCCTGCAAACCAAGCAGATGAACGGAGAGCTCCCCGCCGCGCTGCCGACCAGCAAGGCCGACAACCAGATCATCAGCGTCGTGATGAGCCTGCAGGAGCAATTCCCGAAGCGCGAAGTCATCCTCGTCAGCAAAGACATCAACATGCGCATCAAGGCCCGCGCGCTGGGCTTTGCGGCGGAGGACTACTTCAACGACAAGGTGCTGGAAGACACCGATCTTCTGTACACCGGGCTCAAGGCCTTGCCGGCGGATTTCTGGGACACCCACGGCAAGGGAATGGAATCCTGGCAGGCGTCGGGCCACACGTTTTACCGCATCAAGGGGCCGCTGTGCGCGGGCTTCCTGGTCAACGAATTCGTCTATTTCGAGTATGAAAACCCGTTCCATGCCATCGTGCGGGAAACCAGCGGCAGCACCGCCGTGCTCGAAACGATCAAGGATTACGCCCACCAGAAAAACAGCGTGTGGGGAATCACGGCGCGCAACCGCGAACAGAATTTCGCGCTCAACCTGCTGATGAATCCGGAGGTGGATTTCATCACGCTGCTCGGCCAGGCCGGCACCGGCAAGACGCTGCTCACCCTGGCTTCCGCACTGACGCAGACGCTGGACCAAAAAATCTACAGCGAAATCATCATGACCCGCGTCACCGTGCCGGTCGGCGAGGACATCGGCTTCCTGCCCGGCACCGAGGAAGAGAAAATGGCGCCGTGGATGGGCGCGCTTGAAGACAACCTGGACGTGCTCAACAAGACCGACGACGAAGCCGGCGACTGGGGCCGCGCCGCGACGCAGGACCTGATCCGCTCGCGGGTCAAGATCAAGTCGCTCAATTTCATGCGCGGACGCACTTTCCTGAAGAAATTCCTGATCATCGACGAAGCGCAGAACCTGACGCCGAAACAGATGAAAACCCTGGTCACCCGTGCCGGCCCTGGCACCAAGGTGGTCTGCCTAGGCAACATCGCCCAGATCGACACCCCCTACCTGACCGAGGGCAGCTCCGGGCTTACTTACGTGGTGGACAGGTTCAAGGGATGGGAGCACTCCGGCCACGTCACGCTGATGCGCGGTGAACGCTCGAGGCTGGCGGATTACGCGGCCGAGGTGCTGTGAGCGACGAAAGAGATTCCTGATCAGCCACCAACCTCAGGGCGGATCGCGTCGGAACGTTGCAACGTAGGAGCGGCCTCCCGGCCGCGATGCTATCGTTCGCGGCCGGGAGGCCGCTCCTACATGGTCTGCTGAACAGCTAATCAGGAAAAGCCTGATCAGCCGCATCGCTAACCCCAAGGAACTGCTGAACAAGTCGTCATCCCCGCGGCCCCTCACCCAAACCCTCTCCCAGAGGGAGAGGGATCGATCGCCCTCTCCCCTTCCGGGGGAGAGTTGGAGAGAGGGTTGCGGGGATCCAGGGTTTTGATTTGACTGGGTTCCCGCCTTCGCGGGAACGACGAAAAAGACTTGATCAGTGTTTCCCTAAATGGTAATGGTATAAGTCGATCTGGCCGAGCGGTCCAGCAGCTCCTCGATATACGCTTCCGGCGAAAGTTCGATGATGCCGTAGTGGATGTTGAGGGCTGAGGCCGCCTCGCCGGTCGCTTCGACCAGCGCCTCGCCGATTTTCTTCATCAGCAGTTCACGAACGGCCTCGGCGTCGCTGAGATTTCTACCTGGCAGGCAAATGACGAACTCCGCGCCGTCGTAGCGATAAATCCTGTCCTTGGGCGTCAGTGTGCTCCTGATGCTCTGAATGGTCGTGCGCAAAACCTGGTCGCCGACTTTGTGCCCATGGCTCTTGTTGACCGCCTTGAGGTCGATATCCAGAAGGAGCAGGCTATAGGATTCTCCGCTTTCTTTCAGTTTCTGCTGCTCCAGCTTCAAATCCGGCAGCAGTTTGGAGTGATGATAGGCGCCGGTCAGCGCGTCGATATTTTGCAAAGTGAACGAAACCCGGTGCTGCAAGCCGATCAGCGCTTCGCGGAATTTAGCCATGCCGGCGACGAACAGATCATAATCCTTGACCGTCGGCTTCCCCATGATCTCGCTTCGCACGCAAACGGCGCGCGCATGCCCATGCATGGCCTGGTGCAGCTCGCCGATTTCCTTGAAAGCACGCAGGTTGCGCAGATGGGCGTTCCCCTTGCTGTAAAACCAGCGACCAAACGCGCAGTGCTGATGGGCCTCTTCACGGGTGTCGGAGCTTTCTGGCGGCAGTTTGCAGGCAAGGTTGCGATGAAGATTCTCCCGCCATTTTTCGTGCAGCGCCAAGGCATCCTCGACGGTGGAGAGAATGCGCTCAAGCTCTTCCGATGTGACATTGATCATATGTTCCCCCTAATTGCCTTCTGCCATCCGGGAACGCGCTCCCGGAGCATGCCCCGGAAAATCTAACAGAAAACCGCGCCACCAACCAGCGTCTGGCTCAAGCAGATTGAAACTTGCCGCACGTTGCTGCACCATGGCCGGGTTGGGTGCCGAATCATTGGTGCTGTCGATTTCACGGAGAGAGGGACAATGCGCAACAAAGACGCATGGCAACAAAGGCAGCTCGACGCCGCCGAAACGGCGATGGCCGTTCTGGATCGCACCGGCAACATCGTTTTGATCAACCGGCGCTGCCGGGACACGCTCCAAGCCGGGCCGGACGATCCAATCGGCAGGAACTGGTTCGACCTGCTGTTCCCGACCGGGAACAGGGAAAATGCTTTGCGGATTTTCCAAGGCGTGATGGACGGCTCACCCATTCCCCCCGGCGAAACCTGCACCACGATCGGATCTTCGGGAAACCGGTCGATCGCCTGGCACCTCAGCGTCGTTACCGGCGCCAACGGGGATATCGAAGGCGCTCTATTCCAGGGCATGGACATCACCGACCAGAAACGCGTCGAGGAAAATCTCCAGCTTGAAAGCGAGGAACAAGGCGCCCTGAACGCGCTGCTGCGCATCAGCCTCGAAGACGTTCCGCTCCAGCAGCAATTCGAGCGCGTGCTCGACATCATCCTCTCGCTCTCCTGGCTGCCGATCGAACCGAAAGGCGGCATCTTCCTGGTCGAGGACCAGGCGGACACTCTGGTGCTGAAGGCCCAGCGCGGGCTGGCTCCGGCCTTGCTCACGATGTGCGCGCGCATTCCGTTCGGCTATTGCCTGTGCGGCCGCGCCGCCGCCAGCCGGGAAATCCAGTATGCCGCCTGTCTCGATCCCCGCCACGACATCAACTACCCCGGCATGAAGCCGCACGGCCACTACAACGTGCCGATCCTGTCGCGGCGCGGCCTGCTCGGGGTCATCGTGCTGTATTTGAAACATGGGCATGTCAGGCAGGACCGCGAGGCGGAATTCCTCGGCAGCGTGGCGAACACCCTGGCCGGCATCATCGAGCACCGCCTGACCCGGGATGCCTTGCTGGCGAGCCGGGCCAGGCTGGCCGAAGCGCAGCGCATCGCCCACTTGGGCGGCTGGGAGTGGGACATCGTCAAGGACGAATTTTATCTCTCCGACGAGACCTACCGCATCCTGGAAGCGCCGCCGCAAGCCGCCACGCTGGACTCTCAAACCGTCCTTGCGCTGGTTCACCCCGACGAGCGGGCCGCCATCGGAACGGCCCTTGCCCAATCTGCCAGCCAAGGCAGCCCCTTTCGCGCGGATTTCCGGATACTGCTGCCGAGCGGGATCGAACGGATCGTTCACGGCCAGGCCGAAGCCGTCTTCAGCACCGAAGGCCGCATCGTGCGCCTGAGCGGCTCGCTGCAGGACATCACCCGGCGCAAGCTGGCGGAGAGGAAACTGCACCTGTCCGCAACCGTGTTCGAGAACACCACCGAAGGCGTGATGATCACCGACGACGCCAGCCGGATCATCTCGGTCAACAAGGCGTTCACCGAGATCACCGGCTACGGCCAGGAAGAAATGCTCGGCGCGACGCCGGATGCGCTCAAGTCGGGCCGGCACGACGAGGAATTCTATGCCACCATGTGGAGCGTGATCCGCGAAAGCGGCCGCTGGCAGGGGGAAGTCTGGAACCGCCGCAAGAACGGCGACATCTTCCCCGAATGGCTCAACATCAGCGTGGTGAGAGACGAGCGCGGCCGCATCACCCATTATGTCGGCGTATTTTCCGACATCAGCGCGATGAAGGAATCCGAATCCAGGCTCGACCACCTCGCCCACCACGACCCCCTGACCGGCCTGCCCAACCGGCTGCTGCTCAACGCGCGCATGGAACATTCGCTGGCGCGCGCCCGCCGCAACAACAGCCAGTTGGCCGTGCTGTTCCTCGACCTGGACCACTTCAAGAACATCAACGACACGCTCGGCCACCCCATCGGCGACCTCTTGCTGCAGGAAACGGCCCACCGCCTGACCGGCTGCGTGCGTGAAGAGGATACCGTGGCGCGGTTGGGCGGCGACGAATTCACCCTGCTGCTGGAAGATCAACAAAATTCGCGTTACGCCAGCGACGTCGCGCAGAAGATCATCGCCGCGCTGGCCGAAAGGTTCGTCCTGCAGGGCCACGAAGTGTTCGTCACCTGCAGCATCGGCATCAGCCTCTACCCGAGCGACGGCGACAACATCACCACCCTGTTCAAGAACGCTGACAGCGCGCTCTACCGCGCCAAGGAACAGGGACGGAACAACTACCAGTACTACACCGAGGAGCTCACCACGCGCGCCATGGAGCGCCTGTCGATGGAAAACAACCTGCGCCATGCACTGGAACGCAACGAACTGGTCGTGCATTACCAGCCGCAGGTCGATCTGTACAACGGCAGCATCATCGGCATGGAGGCGCTGCTGCGCTGGCAGCACCCGGAAATGGGCCTGATTCCGCCGGCCTCGTTCATCCCGCTGGCGGAGGAAACCGGCCTGATCATCCCGATCGGGGAATGGGTACTGCGCACCGCCTGCGCCCGCCTCCAGGCCTGGATCGAAGCGGGCCTGCCGAAGGTGCGGATGGCGGTGAACCTGTCGTCGCGCCAGTTCAACCAGAAGGACTTGGCCGAAGTCGTCGCCGGCGCGCTTCACGATACCGGGCTGGACCCCCGCTGCCTGGAGCTGGAACTGACGGAGAGCCTGATCATGCAGGATGCGGAGGCCGCCATCCTGGTGCTGAATACACTCAAGAAACTGGGCGTGCAGTTTTCCATCGACGATTTCGGCACCGGCTATTCCTCGCTCAGCTATCTCAAGCGTTTCCCCATCGACCGGATCAAGATCGACCAGTCGTTCGTGCGCAACATCACCACCGATCCGGAAGACGCCGCCGTGTCGCAGGCCATCATCTCGCTGTCCCACAGCCTCAACATGAAGACCGTGGCGGAGGGCGTGGAAACCGCCGAGCAGCAGGAATTTCTGCGTTCGCGCCAATGCGACGAAATCCAGGGATTCCATTTCAGCCGCCCAGTGCCGGAGCAGGAAATGGAGCGGCTGTTGAAGGAAGGCGTCCGGCAGGAAGGCAAGCGCCCCGACGCCAGCCCGGAACGGGTATTGCTCCTGGTCGATGACGAGAAGAACGTGCTCGAAGCGCTGGTACGCGTGTTACGGACGGAGGGCTACCGCATCCTGCGCGCCACCCGCCCCCGCGACGCGCTGGATTTGCTGGCCATCCATCCGGTCGGCGTCATCATCTCCGACCAGCGCATGCCGGAAATGAGCGGGATCGAACTGCTCCGGAAGGTCAAGAAACTGCACCCGAGCACCGTGCGCATCATGCTGACCGGCTATGCGGAACAAAAAACCACGGCCGACGCCATCAACGAGGGCGCGCTCTACAAGTTCATTCTCAAGCCATGGGTGGAAGAACAGTTGCGGGCGGATGTGCGGGATGCGTTCCGCCATCACGATTTTCTGGTGCAGGCGCAGAAATAGGAAAATGGGCCGGGCGGAGTCCGATATCTACGGCGGTTATCGCGGAAATGACGAAGCTCGTCGCCCGGATGAAGCGCAGCGGAATCCGGGATGATCGGGTGTTTCCCCGGATTCCACTTCGTTCCATCCGGGCTACGCCTCGCTCGTAGGATGCGGTGGGCGACGTAGGTGCGAATTCATTCGCACAAAACGTCAGGCACAGGTGCCCGGCCTATTCGTCCGCGCCGTGCATCTCGTAATACCTCGCAAACAGCGCCTCCAGTTCGTCGATCGTCTCGACGGCGGGCTTGCCGTTCATCACGTGCTTCATCATCAGGCCGGAAGTCTCGTGCAGCAGTTTGTCCGGGTTCAGCATCGGATAGGTTTCGCGCAGCCGCTTGATCGCCTTGACCACCGATTCCCCGGATGGACGCGGGATCGGTTGCGGGGTTTGCGGCACGGCGGCTTCGGGCGGAGGATTGCGGGCGGCGAGGAATTCGACGAAGGCGAGCACCGTATCCTGCTGCGCGGCGGGCAGGCTGCCGAATACGCGCAGCAGCTTTTTCTCGGTTTGCTTCGCGTTCACCGGAAAGCCTATTTCAATGCATCGGTGGTGAAGTCGAGGAAGGACTGCAACAGCTTGGAGCGGAATTTCTCGGTGGCGTAAACCACGGACAGCGGGCGCATCAGGGGCGGTTCCAGCGGCACGGCGACCAGTTCACCCAGCTTGATTTCCTTGAGGATGGTGGCGCGGGAGACGATGGCGATGCCCAGGCCCGCCTCCACCGCGCCCTTGATCGCTTCCGGGCTGCCCAGCTCCATCGCGATATTCAAATCGTCCGGCAGGATGCCGGCGCGCTTGAAATAGTCGTCCACCACCTCGCGCGTGCCGGAGCCGGCTTCGCGGCTGATGTAGGGCTGGATGACCAGCTTGTCGGGTGAAATCGACTTGAGCTTGGCGAGTTCGTGCTGCCCCGAACAAATCATCACCAGTTCGTCCTCGCAGCACACTTCGGATTTCAGGCTGGGATGATGGGACGGCGCCTCGATCAGGCCGATGTCGAGGGTATGGTCGGCCACCTTGGACTCGACCGTTTCCGAATTCGCCACCGTGAGCCGCGCCTGCACTTGGGGATAGCGCGCCTTGAAGTCGCCCAGCATGCGCGGCAGCATGTATTCGGCGATGGTGGTGCTGGCGCCGATCAGCAGCGTTCCGCCGACCTCGCCGGTCATCTCGGTCAGCCGGGTTTCCATTTCCGCGGTCAAATTCAATATGCGCTCAGCATACTCCATCGCCAGCCTACCGGCCGGCGTCAGCGTGATCTTGCTGTGGCTGCGCTCGAACAAACGGGTGTTGAAGTGCTCCTCCAGCTGCTTGACCTGGAAAGTCACCGCGGGCTGGGTCATGAAGAGGATTTCAGCCGCCTTGGTGAAGCTGAGCTGCTTCGCGACGGTGTAAAAAACCTGGAGTCGGCGGTCGGCCATGGAAGTCAATAAACAAATTTAATGGTCGTATATTCAATCACAAATCGGGGTTCAAGGATAGCCTGTAAAGTTCGGTTGGCCTCGTGGCAGGTTCCGGGGGTTTCATGGTATAAAGCGAATGGCCTTTCCCGGCACGCCGGCAAACCCTACACGGAATCGACTCAAGATCGGATGAAGCGCGGCTTTTACACTATCCTGGCAGCACAGTTTTTCTCCGCGCTGGCCGACAACGCCCTGCTGATCGCCGCCATCGCCGCCCTGCGCGACATGCACGCGCCGCAAGCCTACGAGCCCCTGCTCAAGCTTTTCTTCACCGTATCCTACGTGCTGCTCGCCGCTTTCGTCGGCGCTTTCGCCGACTCCATGCCCAAAGGGCGGGTCATGCTGATCAGCAACGGGATCAAGATTTTCGGCTGCTTGGCCATGTTCGCCGGCGTGCACCCGCTGGCAGCCTATGCAATCGTCGGTCTCGGCGCCGCCGCCTACTCGCCGGCCAAATACGGCATCCTCACCGAGCTGCTGCCGCACCGCCAGCTGGTGGTCGCCAACGGCTGGATCGAAGGGCTGACCGTCGTGGCGATCATCCTCGGCACTGTCGTCGGTGGCCTGCTGGTCACGCCGGACATCGCCCATGCCTTGCTGGACTTCGATTTCCCGCTGATCGACACGGGCATCGACACGGTGGCACAAATGAGCATCGGCATCATCGGCGCCATTTACCTGGCTGCGGCCGCATTCAACCTGCGCATCCCCGACACCGGGGTGGATCACCGGATTTTGAAAAGAAACCCGTTATATCTCATCCACGATTTCAACCACTGCCTGATGCTGCTGTGGCGCGACAAGCTGGGGCAGATCTCGCTCGCCGTCACCACCCTGTTCTGGGGCGCGGGCGCGACGCTGCAATTCATCGTCCTCAAGTGGGCCGAGGCGGCGCTCAGGATGGACCTGTCCAAAGCGAGCATGCTGCAGGGCGTGGTCGCGGTCGGCGTGGCGATCGGCGCGGCGCTGGCGGCAAAAATGATCTCGATGCGCCGCTCGGTGAAAGTGATCCCGCTCGGTATCGCGATGGGGTTGATCGTGATCGGCATGAATTTCGTTCACGACATCCGGATCGCCGTCCCGCTGCTGGTCATCATCGGCGCCTTGTCCGGCTTTTTCGTGGTGCCGATGAACGCGCTGCTGCAGCACCGCGGCCACATCCTGATGGGCGCGGGACATTCGATCGCGGTGCAGAATTTCAACGAAAACCTGTCGATCCTCATCATGACCGGGCTCTATGCCCTGCTGGTCCGGCTGGATTTGCCGGTCTACGCCGTCATCGCCCTGTTCGGGCTGTTCGTCAGCGGCAGCATGCTTTACGTGAAACAACGCCACGAAGCCAACCAGCGCGAATTCGACGACGTCATCCTGCTCGACGACACACGGCAGTAGTAGGCATCACCGTGAACAAGTCCGACCAGGCCGCCGGCTTGCCCGTGCTCCGGTTTCCGCGTTAACATGCGATTGACGACGTCATTCAGCCCGCAGCGCCTCGGGATAGCCAAAACGGATAACGATAAAAATATGCTAAAAACGCTCAAAGGGTTCATTCTCACCGCATCGGTGCTGGTATCCCTGGTCTTCTTCGGCGGCACCTACTTCGTCTTCTCCAATATCTACTCCGACTCGATCAAGGAAAACGCGCTCTACGTTTCCACCGACCTGGCGCAGCTGACTTTCAACTCCATGTTCCAGATCATGAGCAAGGGCTGGAAAAGGGCGCAGCTCGAAGAATTCATCTCCGCCACCAAAAAATCCGTGCAGGATACGCCCACCGAAATCGACATCTATCGCGGGGAAACGGTCAGCCAGCTGTTCGGGCCAATCATGCAGGGCGAAATGGACACGGAGGTAAAACAAGCCTTCGGCACCGGCGCGGAACTGCACCAGGCGCAGGAATCCCGCATCCGCTACATTTTCCCGCTCAAGGCTGAGGAAAAATGCCTGCGCTGCCACGTCAACGCCAGGATCGGCAACGTGCTCGGCGTAATCGACGTCAAGCAGGACCTGGCGCCGCTCATCGACAAGGCCAAGAGCAAGTTTTTCCTGTCGCTGGTTGTCATCGCGCCGATTCCCTTCCTGATCGCCTTTCTTGTCGTCGTGTCCATCAACCGGAAAATCGAGCGCTCCATCACCCGGCTGGGGCAGCGCATCGAAAGCGTCAGCAAGGTCTCCGACCTGAAAAACCTGGAATTGGGCGAGGTCGATCTGGGCTTTGCCGAGCTGAACAACATCGTGCAGAAAATCGAGCAGCTTTCCGACAAGCTGAAATCGGTCGCCGTGGACAAGGACCTGCTCGAATTCGAAATCCGCCTGCTGGAAAAATTCGTCATCACCTCCGACGTGGTCAAAGACTGGCGCGAATACGTCGGCTTGCTGCTGATCGAAATCAACAAGGTGATCAACGCCTACACGCTGTTTTCCATCTTCAAGGTGGACGAGGAAGTCTTCGACCTGGAGATTTTCTGGCGCCACGCCCCGTCCAAACAGACCAAGAAGATGCTGGAGCATACGGTCAGGAAATTATTGTCGAGTCATCCGCAGTTCTCCGGCGACTCCGCCGTCACCATCGTCCACAATGTCGCCGACGCGTCGCACAACCTGGCTGACCTAAGCGAACGGGACATCGAAGTCCAGATGAAATCCCTGCTGGTCGAGACGCCCAAGATCGGCGGCATCGTCGGCATCGGCGTGCAGGCCGACATGATCCGGGATGCAACCCGCATGCTGGTGATGGAAAGCATCCTGTCCACGCTGCTCAACGTGGTCGGATCGATCAAGGCGATCCACAAATACACCCGCGACCTGGAATACTACGCAACCCGCGACCCGCTCACCAATCTTTACAATCAGCGGCTATTCTGGGAACTGTTCGAATACGAAATAGGCCGGGCGGGACGGCACGGCTACAAATTCTCCCTGCTGGTCCTCGATCTGGACAATTTCAAGTCGGTCAACGACACCTATGGGCACAGCTTCGGCGACAAGTTCCTGCAGGAAGTGGCGGTCGCGCTACGCGAGGTCCTGCGCACCGAGGATATCCTGGCCCGCTACGGCGGCGACGAATTCGTCGCCATCCTGCCCGAAACCGGCGCGCAGGAGGCGGCGATGGCGGCAAAAAGAGCGCTCGACGCGATCAGCGCAATGGCCGTGGTTTCGCCGGACGGCACCGTGGTAAAGGGATCGGTTTCGGTCGGCATCGGCGTTTACCCCGATCACGCCACGATGCAGAAGGATCTGTTCCTGTTTGCCGACAACATGATGTACAAGGCAAAAACGGAAGGGAAAAACCGGATCGGTGTGCCGACCGAGGAAGACATCGTCGAGGTGTTCCGCAACATCAGCGAAACCAGCATCATCATCCTGAACGCGGTGGAAAACCGGAAGATCATCCCTTTCTTCCAGCCGCTGGTCGATTCCCGCGGCAAGCAAACCAAAGCGGTCGAAGTGCTCAGCCGCATCGACCTGGGCAACGACAAAATCATGGGCGCGGGGGACTTCGTCGAAATCGCCGAAAAAATCGGCGTAATCCACAAGATGGATTACATCGTCATGGAGAAAGCCCTGCAAGCGGTGCAGGAACAGGGATTCCAGGGCAACATCTTCCTCAACCTGTCACCGCGCGCGCTGGTGCTGAACGAATTCATTTCCGAAGCGCGGCGGATCGTCGCCGGATCGGGCATCGATCCGGGCAGGATCGTGTTCGAGATCACCGAGCGCGAAACCATCAAAAATATGAACATGCTGGAAAAGTTCGTCAACAACCTGAAACTGGAAGGATTCAAGCTGGCGATCGACGATTTCGGCTCGGGCTTTTCTTCTTTCCACTACCTGAAGCGTTTCCCCATCGACTTCCTCAAGATCGAGGGCGATTTCATTGTCAACATGACCAGCAGCGAAAAAGACATGGCTTTCGTGCGGAGCATCGCCATGCTGGCGCAGGAACTGGGCATCCAGACCGTCGCCGAGTACGTGGAAAACGAAGATGTGCTGCAAAGTGTGAGCGATATCGGCATCGACCTGGCTCAGGGGTATTACATCGGCCGGCCTTCCGAAAATCTGCCGAAGCACTGAACAGGTAAGGTTAATCGCCCAATCACGATAAGTGCGTAGCGTTGTTGGGTCAGGCTTCAGCCTGACACGTACGGCTAAAGCCGCACCCACAAAACCAAGCTACAAGATCACCGGCGCGTCCGCCAACTCATTCGGGTTTTCGCCCTGCGCCGGGTAATGTTCCGCCAGATGGCGCGTGACCTCGCGAATCCCCAGGATCGCGCCCTCCTCGAAACGCCCCTGCCTGAACGCACGTTCCATCTCGCGGCAGATATCCGCCCAGCCCTGGTCGCCGACCTTTTGATGGACGCCGCGGTCGGCCAGGATTTCCACCCGCCGGTCGGCCAGCAGCAGGTAGATCAACACGCCGTTGTTGCACTCGGTGTCCCATACCCGCAGCTGGGAAAACACCTCGATGGCGCGTTCGCGCGCGCTTTTTCCCTTGAGCAGCGAATACGCGTCCAGCGCGGCTTCCACGGCAAAACGTATTTCGCCGGAATGGGTCCGTTCGGATAGCCCGATTGCGGCCTCGATGGCCTGCATCGCCCGGCGCGGGAATACCCGTCTCACCTGCCACGGGAATGTCAGTCCATGCCGAACCAGCCGTTTGATTTTCATGGCGTCACCAATCCCCCGAAGCGCCGCCGCCACCGAAGCCGCCACCGCCGCCGCTGAAGCCGCCGCCATCCCCACCCGACCAGCCGCCACCACCGCCGCTGTACCAGCCTCCGCCGCCGGAACGCCCGACCAGGGTAAGCACAAACACCAGCGCGCCGGCGACGAGGGCAAAAAACAACGATGCAAACAGCAGCCAGGCAACAAAAGTCGCAATGGCACCGGCGGCAAGCCCGCCGAAAAACTGTCCGAACAGGGCGCGCATCGCACCGCCCAGCACCATCGCCACGATAAACGCGATCACCAGCCAATCGCCGTTGAACGCGGCCTTGCTCCCCTTTCGGGTCGATTTTTTCTCCGGCAACGGCTCGCCCTCGATCACCTTGACGATACGTTCAACCCCCGCGCCGATGCCGCCGTAGTAGTCGCCCTGCTTGAAATAGGGGGTCATGACCTCGCTCACGATGCGCTTCGCCACCGCGTCGGGGATCGCGCCTTCCAGGCCGTAACCCACTTCGATGCGCATTTTCCGGTCGTTCCTGGCCACCAGCAGCAACACGCCGTCGTCCACGCCCTTGCGTCCCAGCTGCCAGGATTCGGCCACCCGGATGGAATATTGCTCGATGGTTTCAGGCTGGGTGGTAGGTACGATCAGAATCGCGATCTGGCTGCCCTTCTTGTCCTCGAAGGCTTTCAGGGTCTGCTCCAGCGCCGTGCGCTGGCCGGGCTGGAGGGTTGCGGTCAGGTCGGTGACGCGCGCCGCCAGGGGCGGCACCGCCACCTCCGCCTGCGCCCACGCTGCCAGGACCAGGCAGAGCAGTGCGAGGAGGCTAGGCAGCCAGACCCGTTGCATTATTTATCTGCCGGCAGGAACGGGCGCGCTGAAATCCACCTTGGGCGCGGTGGAAATTTCTTTCTCGTTTTCCACGCTGAAATTCGGCTTGGTCTTGTAGCCGAACGCCAGCGCCGTCAGGTTGCTGGGGAAGGAACGCACGGTCACGTTGTATTCCTGCACCGCCTTGATGTAGCGGTTGCGCGCCACGGCAATGCGGTTCTCGGTGCCTTCGAGCTGCGCCTGGAGATCGCGGAACACGCCGTCGGCCTTGAGCTGCGGGTAGCGCTCGGACACCGCCAGCAGACGCGACAAGGCGCTGGTCATCTGCGCCTGCGCCTTCTGGAATTTGGCGAAGGCCTGTTCGTCGTTGATCAGTTCCGGCGTCGCCTGGATCGAGCCCACTTGGGCGCGCGCCTGTGTCACCTGGGTCAGCACCTCTTTTTCGTGAGAGGCGTAGCCCTTGACCACGTTCACCAGATTGGGCACCAGATCGGCACGGCGCTGATACTGGTTGAGCACCTCGGACCAGCTCGCCTTGATCTGTTCGTCGGTGGACTGCAACGTATTGTAGCCGCAGCCGCTCAGGGACATGGACAGCAACAGCATCACGGACAACAGCCAGTTACGCATAACGATCTCCTCGATCAGCTTGGAAAAAGAGTGGTGGGTGCGAATTCATTCGCACAATCAATCAAATGGCGACGGGCGCGCCGGACTGCAAGTTTTGCATGGTTTCCCTCGCCAGGCATAAATCTTCCCAAGCCTTGGCCTTGTCGTTCAGGGTGCGCAGCAGGTAAGCCGGATGATAGGTGACGATCAGCGGGATGCCCTGATAGGCGTGCACCTTGCCGCGCAGGCCGGCGATGGTCGCCTCGCGTCCGAGCAGCGTTTCCGAAGCGACTTTTCCCAGAGTCACAATCAGCCTGGGCCGGATCAATTCGATCTGGCGCTTGAGATAGGGGAAGCAGGCGGCGATCTCGCCGGGCAGCGGATTGCGGTTGCCGGGCGGGCGCGACTTGACCACGTTGGCGATATACACGTTCTCGCCCCGCTTCAACCCGATGCTTTTTAGCATGTTGTCGAGCAGCTTGCCGGCCTGGCCGACGAAAGGTTCGCCCACGGCATCCTCGTCCGCGCCGGGCGCTTCGCCGACAAACAGCCAGTCGGCATTCTCGTCGCCCACGCCGAACACCGTCCGGGTGCGGGTCTTGTGGAGATCGCAGGCCGTGCACGCGGCCACGGCGTCTTTCAGCCCGGTCCAATCCAGCTCCGGAACCTGCTCCTGAGGCGCGGCTTCAGCCGGCTCACCGCGGCGGCGCCACACCGGTCCCAGTCCCATTTCCTCCAGGAAAACCTCGCGCCGCCCCATCACAATTCCAGTTCCATCAAAATCGCGTCCTCCCGCCCGTCTTCGGCCGGATAATATTTCTTGCGCAGCGCAATCTCCCGGAAACCCTCCGTCACGTAAAGCCGCCGTGCCGGAATGTTGGACGGACGCACTTCCAGGAACATCGACTCGGCATGATACTCGCGCGCCAGCCCGATCAGGTGCAGCAGGAACCGCCGCCCCATGCCCCTGCCCTGCCAGTCGCCCGCGATACCCAGGTTGAGCAGATGCGCCTCGCCCGCCGCCGCCATCATCACTGCGTAGCCGATCACCCGTCCTCCGAACTCGTAGATCCAGCAACTGTGGCCGGCGCTGAGCGAATCGCGGAAATTGCCATAGCTCCACGGGAACGGATAAATCTCGCACTCGATCGCGATCACCGCCTCGACATCGGCCAAGCGCATCGGGCGAAAAGCGTGAGCATCCTGCAACTGGGCGTTCATCGCTCGCTCGTTTTCAAAGCGACTTTATTGCGGATATACAGCGGCGCGGCCTCCGCCGCGTCCCTGCCCAGGCCGCGCGCGAACCGGATAGCGCCGAGCCCGGCGATCTGGGCCGCGTGGGGCAGCAACTCCCCCCTTACCGTCTCGATCTGGCCCCCATAGCGCCCGCCCAACGCCTCGCCGTAGGCCGCGAAACCGCTGCCGCAGCCGGTCCAGCCCACGCCGGCGACTTCCGGCGCATCCTGCGGCAAACCCAAGCCGGGAGCGCTCAATTCCCGCCACTCGCCATCCAACTTCTCATACACCGCATGGTAAATCTCGCCCATGCGCGCATCCAGGCAGGCAATCGCGCGGCTCGCGCCCGAAGCATCGGCCAGGGCCAGCAGCGTACACACCCCCACCACCGGCAAGCCCCCGCCGAACGCCAAGCCCTGCGCCACGCCGCAGCCGATGCGCAGGCCGGTGAAAGACCCCGGCCCCTCGCCGAACGCAACGCCGTCCAGCGCGTTCAACCTCAGCCCCGCCTCGCCAAGCAGACCATGCACCATCGGCAGCACCAGCTCGGAATGCCGCTGCCCCGCCAGCTCTTCACGCACGTGCAATTCGCCGTCCAGCCATAAGGCAACGGAGCAGAGCTCGGTAGAAGTATCCAGGGCGAGAATTTTCATGCAGATATTATATCTCAGTTTCAATTCCCGGCCCGAAGAGGCAGGCGAAGCCCCATGTACCTTATTCCCCGCGAGGACGAGAATTTCGCCGAATTCCCGTCTTCGCGGGAACGACGAACCCGCATGGAATCCGCAGTGGCCCATGCCGGACTAAGACCCATCAACCTGTAAAAAGCGGTAAACCACGGGGCTCACGGGGAACACGGGGTAAAATCAATTTGTCGAGTGTTTTGCTCAAATCGCCCATTGGGTGAAAGGGCTGAAATTCAACATCCCGCGCCGTTCTCCGTGCGCCCCGTGTTCCCCGTGGTTTTCAGGATCAACGAAGTGCCGCGTTCGAGCCGGCAAGGAACAACTATCCGCCAATGGTTTTCTAACAACCATACCGTTACTTGGCGAGAAGGAGACCATCATGCAACGCGCGCTATGGAAAGGTGCCATCAGTTTCGGCCTGGTCCTCATTCCGGTGGAGTTGTTTCCGGCGGAGAAGCACGCCGACCTGGACTTGACCATGCTCGACCGGCGCGATTTCTCGCGCATCGGCTATAAGCGGGTGAACAAGAAAACCGGGGAAGAGGTCGCCTGGGAAAACATCGTCAAGGGCTACGAATACGAGCACGAGCAGTTTGTCGTCCTGTCCGACGAGGATCTCCGCCGCGCCAATGTGGAGGCGACCCAGACCATCGACATCCAGGCGTTTGTCGATGCCCGGCAGATTCCCCTGACTTTTTACGAGCAGCCCTATTACCTGGTTCCCACCAAGCAGGGCCGCAAGGTGTACGCGCTGCTGCGCGAAACCCTGCGCCAGTCCGACAAGATCGGGGTGGCGCAGGTGGTAATCCGCACCAAGCAGCATCTGGCCGCGCTGGTCGCGATGGGCGATACCATCGTGCTGAACACGCTGCGTTACGCCGATGAAATCCGCGCCGCCGACGAGTTCGACCTGCCCGAGACGAAAGCGGGAAGCGCCGGAATCACCGACAAGGAACTCAAGATGGCACTCGCGCTGGTCGAAGGCATGACGGAAAAATGGGATCCGTCGCACTACCACGATACCTATCGCGAAGACGTGCTGGCGCTGGTCGAGAAGAAGGTCGAAGCGCATCAGACCAAGACCATCACGCTGCCCGAGAAAGAGGAAAAAATCGCCCAGGCCGCCGAGGTGATCGACCTGATGGCTTTGCTCAAGCGCAGCATCGCGTCCAAGGGCGGCAAGGCCGCGCCGCCCGCGAACGATGAGGACATCGGTGGGGAAGTCGAGGAAAAATCGGCGAAAAAGCGCGCCAAATCTAGTAACGGCGGCCACGGCAAGGCGGCGGGCGGACGCCGCGCATGAGCCTGGAAAGATACCGGGAGAAACGCGATTTCGGGAAGAGCCCCGAGCCGCGCGGCAAGCCGGCCCAATCGGGCCGACAACTGGCGTATTTCGTCCAGAGGCACGACGCGAGCCGCCTGCACTATGATTTTCGCCTGGAACTGGAGGGGGTGCTGAAAAGCTGGGCGATCCCCAAGGGCCCCAGCCTTGATCCCGCCGATAAACGGCTGGCGGTGCAGGTGGAAGACCACCCGCTGGATTACGGCCCTTTCGAAGGCGAAATCCCGCCCGATCAGTACGGCGGCGGCACCGTGCTGCTGTGGGATCGCGGCATATGGATCCCCGAAGGCGACCCGGTCGAGGGGTATCAACAGGGCCGGCTCAAATTCCGCCTCGACGGCCAAAAGCTGTCCGGCGGCTGGTCCCTGGTGCGCATGAAGAGCTTCGACCACGATCAGGACGACAAAAAGCAACACTGGCTGTTGATCAAGGAGCGCGACGATGCGGCGCGCAGCGGCGACGAGGCCGACATCATCGCGCGGCAGCCGGAAAGCGTGGCGGCGCGCCATGACTCGGGCCGACCCCGCCATACCCGCGCCGGCAAGCCGGTACGGACCGATTCCGATTCCGGCGAGGCTCCGCTCGACCGGATCCGAGCCGCCGGTGCGAAAGAAGCGCGCATGCCCGAGCAGATCCGGCCGCAGCTGGCGATGTTGAGCGAGCGTGCGCCCGAGGGCGATGATTGGCTGTCTGAAGTCAAGTTCGACGGCTATCGGGCCCTGTGCCGCATCGAACAATCCCAGGCCCGGCTTTACACCCGCGCCGGCCACGACTGGACGGCCAAATGGCCCGCCATCGCCCAGGCCGCCGCTCGCCTGCCGGTGGAACAGGCTTGGCTGGACGGCGAAATCGTGGCCTTCGCCGACGACGGCTCGATCAGCTTCCAGGCCCTGCAGGATTGGATACGGAACGGCGCTTCGGCGCGTCTGGCGTATTACGTATTCGATCTGATTTACCTGAACGGCCATGACTTGAGCGGCGTGCCGCTGCTCGCGCGCAAGAACGCGTTGAAGGCATTGCTCGCCGAGCTCGATCCGGGGACTCCGGTGTTATACAGCGGCCACATCGCCGGCGACGCGCAAAACGCCTACGAGGCGGCCTGCATGCACGGCCTGGAAGGCATCATGGCCAAGCGCGCCGATGCCCGCTATGTCCAGAGCCGGGGAAGAAGCTGGCTCAAACTCAAGTGCCGCCACCGGCAGGAGTTCGTGATCGGCGGCTATTCCGACCCGGCCGGATCGCGCGCGGAATTCGGCGCCCTCTTGCTCGGCGTGCACGACGAAAACGGAAAATTGCGCTACGCTGGGCGAGTCGGCACCGGCTTCGATGCGGCCACGCTGAAATCGGTCGCGAAACATTTTTCCAGGCTATGGCAAGCGCCCTCCCCTTTCGCCAATCCGCCGACGGGGCACGAGGCGCATGGGGTGCACTGGCTCAAACCGGAGCTCGTCGCCGAAATCGAATTCGCCGAATGGACGACGGACGGCCTGGTTCGCCAGGCTTCGTTCATCGGCCTGCGCACCGACAAGCCGGCACGCGAAATCGTGCGCGAGCAGCCGCTTCCCGCCGACGACCCCGCCGATCCTCCGGGGAGCGGACCATCGGCGGCTCGTCCGGTTTCCAACGAAGCGGCACGGGTGGCGGGCATCGCGCTATCGCACGCCTCGCGCATCCTGTTTCCCGGCACGGAGTGGACCAAGCTCGATCTGGCGCGCTATTACGAAAAATTCGCCGACCGGATCCTGCCGCACCTGCGCGACCGCCCCCTGGTACTGGTGCGCTGCCCGCAGGGCGGCGGCGAGAGCTGCTTCTTCCAGAAACACGCGGATGACACGATCTCGCCGGCAATCGGGCGGATCGAAGTCCCCGAGGGAGACGGCAGCGCGACCTACATGTTGGCGAACGACCTGCCCGCCATCGTCAGCCTGGTCCAGATCGGCGTGCTGGAATTTCATACCTGGGGCGCGAGCCAAGGCCACCTCGACAAGCCCGACCGCATGATCTTCGACCTCGATCCGGCGCCGGAGCTACCGTGGAGGCTGGTGGTGGAAGCCGCCCAGCTGATGCGCGCCCTGCTCGACGATGTCGGGCTCGCGAGCTTCGTCAAAACCACCGGCGGCAAGGGCCTGCACGTGGCCGTTCCGCTCGTGCCGGAGCGAAGCTGGAAAGAGATCAAGCGGTTCAGCAAGGCCATCGCCGAACATATGGAAAAGACCATTCCAAGCCGTTTTACCGCCATCCAGACCAAATCGAGGCGGACCGGCAAGCTCTACATCGATTACTTGCGCAACGCCGAGGGCGCCACGGCGGTAGCGGCTTATTCCACGCGTGCCCGCGCCGGTGCGCCGATCTCGACGCCGATTGCGTGGGACGAGCTGGATATGGACATGCGCGCCGACCGCTTCAACCTCGGCAATATCGGCCAGCGCCTCGGCCGTCTGGACGACGACCCCTGGAGCGAATACTTCCACCTCAAGCAGCGCATTACGGCTAAAATGGCGCATATTTTCGGCCTATCCTGACGATTCCCCCTCTCCCGCGGGCGGGAGAGGGTCGGGGTGAGGGCATATGTCCACATGCGAAGTCCCCCACCCCAACCCCTCCCTCGCCGGGTTCCCGCTGCTACGCAGCGACCACGGCGAGACGGGAGAGGGACTTTAGATGGCTGAATCAATAACCGTAAGAAAGGAATCCAGCTACATGCACCCGCTTAGCCAGTTCCTGCTCAACTGGGGTTTGACGGCCCTTTCCCTATGGGTGGTCAGCCAGGTATTTAACGGAATTTCCTTTTCCGACAGGCAGTCCCTGGCCGTGTCCGCCTTGCTGCTGGGCCTGGCCAACGCGATTGTGAGGCCGCTGTTCATCCTGTTGACCCTGCCGCTGACGCTGCTGACTTTCGGCCTGTTTCTGCTGGTCATCAATGCGCTGATGATCTTGCTGGTCTCGTCGTTGGTAAAGGGTTTCAGGGTATCGGGGTTCTGGACCGCTTTTTTTGCCAGCATCTTTATTTCGATTTTCAATTTCTTCGTCGATCTGGTCGTCTTTTCGGGGAACGACGCCATCCTGAGAACCGAACCGCTGTCGCATGGAATTTTCACTTGATCGTCTGCTAGTCCCTGTTGATCTTCTCGTACAAACCCATTAACCATGTCCTACATGAATAATCCCCGATGCCGATGAACCACGGGTGCGCCGGGTCGGTCGCGGTCGTCGGCGGCGGACCTGCCGGGCTCATGGCGGCGGAAGCTTTGATTCGGAGCGGCGCGGCAGTCGATCTTTACGACGCCATGCCTTCCGCCGGACGCAAGTTCCTGCTGGCTGGCAAGGGCGGGCTGAACCTCACCCACACCGAGCCGATCGAATCCTTCCTGTCGCGCTATGGCGCACGCCGCACCGAGATCGCACCGCTGCTGGCCGCGTTCGGCCCCGAAACCCTGCGCGAATGGACGCGCCAGCTCGGCATCGAAACTTTTGTCGGCAGCTCGGGACGGGTGTTTCCCGTCGAGAAGAAAGCGGCCCCGCTATTGCGCGCATGGCTGCATCGGCTGCGCGAGGCCGGAGTAAATTTTCACATGCGCCACCGCTGGCTCGGCTGGGACGAGTCCGGCGCGCTACGCTTTGCGGCCCCGCAAGGCGAGCTGGCCGTGCGCGCCGATGTCGTCGTATTGGCTCTGGGCGGCGGCAGCCGGGCGCGGCTCGGGTCCGATGGCGCGTGGGTGCCCCTGCTGGCGCAGCGCGGCGTTCCCGTGGCGGCGTTGCGGCCGTCCAACTGCGGCTTCGATATCGGCTGGAGCGAGCACTTTCGCATGCGTTTCGCCGGGCACCCCGTGAAATCGGTGGTTGCGAGTTTTACCGGCGCGGCGGGGGGGGAACGACGCAGGCAGGGCGAATTCGTGATTACCGAAACCGGGGTCGAGGGCGGCCTGATCTATGCCCTGTCCGCCGGCTTGCGCGACGAGATCGAAGCCGCCGGCGCGGCGGAGATCCGCCTCGACCTGGCGCCCGGCTGGAACCTGCCGCGCTTGGTCGGCGAGCTGTCGCGACCGCGGGGTTCCCGCTCGATGTCGAGCCACCTGCAAAGCCGGGTGGGCATCAAGGGCGTGAAAGCCGGCCTGCTGCGCGAAGCGTTGCCGGCGCAGGCGTTCGCCGACCCCGCCCGGCTTGGCGTGGCGATCAAGGCGCTGCCGTTGCGGCTCGTCGCGCCGCGCCCGCTTGAGGAAGCGATCAGCAGCGCCGGCGGCGTGGCGTTCGAGGCGCTCGACGAGCGAATGATGATCCGCTCCCTGCCCGGCGTATTTTGTGCCGGCGAAATGCTGGACTGGGAAGCGCCGACCGGCGGCTACCTGCTCACCGCCTGTTTCGCCAGCGGCCACGCGGCCGGCTCGGGCGCGCTGGATTGGCTAAAAGGCAAGTGGTAACACTTCACCACTCCTCCCCACTCCTCACTCCTCACTCCTCACTCCTCACTCCTCACTCCTCACTCCTCACTCCTCACTCCTCACTCCTCACCCTCACTCCTCACCCTCACTCCTCACCCTCACTCCTCACCTCTCACGGAGTTGATTTATCCCGGCCGACTGCTAGATTTAAATCAGCTGTTTTCATTTATAGCTGAAGGAGTATCGCCATGGACATGACAGAATTGGTGCCGGCAACCGAAGCCGAGGCAGAACGGATCAACAAGGAAAAATTGATGGGGGATCTACGGATGGTCGTCGCCGACGCGGAAGAGCTGCTGAAAGCCACGGCCAATCAGACCGGCGAACGAATCGCGGCGGCCCGCGCCAAGGCGGAGGAATCGCTGAAGATGGCCAAGGTCCGGATGAGCGAAATGCAGACCGAGATGCTCGCCCGGACCAAGGCAGCGGCCAAGGCCACCGACGACTATGTGCGGGAAAATCCCTGGACGGCGGTGGGGATTGCCGCGGCGGCAGGAATGGTGCTTGGCGTGCTGGTTGCACGACGCTGAACGGCCGATGGCTGCAGAAGCCAAAAATCAGGGCGCACGCAGCCCTGGCGGGCTGTTTGATTCCATGAAGGCATTGGCGTGCACGCTGATCAGCATTGCGCACACGCGGATGGAGCTTTTTTCCACCGAGCTCGAAGAGGAGCGGATGCACCTCTATTCCATGCTGGTGTGGGCCGTCGTCGCGCTGTTTTTCGCCGGGTTCGGCATCGTTCTCGCCACGCTGTTCGTGGTGCTCGTATTGTGGGACACCCATCGGCTGTTGGCGCTGGGCGTTCCGGCATTCCTCTTTCTTCTGGGCGCGGTGCTGGCCTGGCGGGTCGTGCTCGACAAGGCGAGGGCGAAACCCCGCCTGTTTGCGGCCAGCCTGGCTGAATTGTCCAGGGATCGCGAGCATCTGGCGTCGCGCTCATGAAAAATCGGACGCTGGAGGAATTGGCCTTGTATAGAACGGCCCTGACGGCACGGGCAGCCACCCAGCGCACCCAGCTATCGCAGGCCGTCATTCCCCTGCGCGGCGGGCTGGCGCTGGCGGATCAAGGTTTGGCGGCAGCACGCCATATCGCCAGACACCCCATGCTGCTGGTCGGAGCGATGGCCGTGGCGGCCGCGTTTCGCCCCAAACGCGTGGCGGGATGGCTGTCGCGCGGGTGGGAAATCTGGCGTGTGGTGCGGGCGGTGAAGCAAAGCCTTTCCGGTTCGTAAGGTTTTTCCCGGTTGCCCTTGCTTTTTTATCCTAAAAACTCATTTCAAACCACGGGGAACACGGGGCGCACGAAGAGGGTACGGGATTTTGAATTTAACCTTCGTCACCCAATGGATTATGGCAAAACATGCAACAAATTGATTCTATCCCCCGTGTTCCCCGTTAACCGCTTTTTATATCGAGGCGGCCACTAAATATTGAGGCACCGTCATTCCCGCGCAGGCGAGAATCCAGTATCGACAAGGCCCCTGGATTCCGGGTCAAGCCCGGAATGGCGACATTTACCGGCCGAATCAATAGGTTCATTCAGGGAGAAACGACTCACCGACTCACCGACTCATCAATATCAAGGAGAATCATCATGACATCGAAATTCAATCGCTTCGCAACCTTGTTCTTCGCGGCCCTGCTGGCGACGCTGGTGGGATGCGCATCTACGACCAAGCAGGAGGGAACCGGCGAATATATCGACGATTCCGTGATCACGACCAAGGTAAAGGCGGCAATTTTCAATGAGCCCACGCTAAAATCCAGCGAGATCAGCGTCAAGACCTTCAAGGGCACCGTTCAGCTGAGCGGCTTTGTCAGTAGTCCCGCCAGCATCGACAAAGCGGTCGCCATCGCGCGCGGCGTCAAGGGCGTGGAAGCCGTCGAGAATTCCATGGTGGTCAAGGGCACGCAGTAGCGCGACTCAACGGACAGCAGGCACCTCAAGGTGGAGCCAGTCATTCGGTCTATTGTGGGTACGGCTTAAGCCGTACTGTCAGGCTTAAGCCTGACCCACAGGGCCACCGTGAATAGTTGACGAACCGACCCTGTGGGTATTGCTGCAACAAATCTGCCCGCAAGGGCGCAAAAGCCTGATCCGCCGGCCTCAGTGATGACGTCCAGTCGGGCGGCGCGCTGCGGCAGGCCGGCCTGCGGAATTGCCTCCAGCTGGCGATTTCGGCTTGGCCGTTCCCTGGGATGAACGCCCCCGCGACTGGCCGCCGCGCCCGGCCATCGAACCGCGTCCGTTCTGGATCGGCTCGGGCTTGGCGTTGCGGTCGGGTTCAAAACCCGCCACCACTTCCTCGGGCAGCTCGCGCTTGAGCAGCCTTTCGATATCCGCCAGCAGCTTGAGCTCATCGACGCAGACCAGCGACACCGCCTCGCCCGAAGCGCCGGCACGGCCGGTGCGGCCGATGCGGTGGACGTAATCTTCCGGCACGTTGGGCAGCTCGAAGTTGACCACGTGCGGCAGGTCGGCGATATCGATGCCGCGCGCCGCGATGTCGGTGGCCACCAGCACGCGCAGGCTGCCGTCCTTGAATTCGCTGAGGGCGCGGGTGCGCGCCGACTGGCTCTTGTTGCCGTGGATGGCGAGCGAGGGAATGTCGCCCTTGGTCAGGTATTCGGCCAGCTGGTTGGCGCCGTGCTTGGTGCGCATGAACACCAGCACCTGGGACCAGTTGTGCTGCCTGATCAGGTGCGCCAGCAAGGGGCGCTTCTTGTCGCGGTCCACCGGATAGACCTTGTGCGCCACGTTGTCGGCGGTGGCGTTGCGGCGGGCCACTTCGATCATTGCGGGCTTGTCGAGCAAGCCGTCGGCCAATGCCTTGATTTCGTCGGAGAAAGTGGCGGAGAACAGCAGGTTCTGGCGCCGGCGCGGCAGCAGCGCGAGCACTTTCCTGATGTCGCGGATGAAACCCATGTCCAGCATGCGGTCGGCTTCGTCCAGCACCAGTATCTCGATATGGGTCAGATCCACCGTTTTCTGCTGCACGTGATCGAGCAGGCGGCCGGGAGTGGCGACCAGGATGTCCACGCGGCTTCTCAGCTTGGTAATCTGCGGATTGATGTTGACCCCGCCGATCATCGACATCGAATTCAGTTTCAGGTATTTGCCATACTCCCGCACGCTCTCCTCGACCTGCGCGGCCAGTTCGCGCGTCGGCACCAGGATCAGCGCCCTGATCGGCGGACGGCCGCTGGAAGGCCCTTTGACGCTCGGGTCGGAAAGCCGGTGCAGGATCGGCAAGGTGAAGCCGGCGGTCTTGCCGGTGCCGGTCTGCGCGCCGGCCAACAGGTCGCCGCCCGACAGCACGGCGGGGATCGCCTGGGCCTGGATCGGCGTGGGAACGGTGTAGCCGCGCTCGGTAACGGCGCGGACGATTTCATCGGACAGGCCGAGTGTGGAAAAGGACATGATGACTCCGGAAATAACATCGGCCTGTCGCCGCTATCGGCGCCAGTCTTAGGCAGACGGAAAGGATTGGTGAACCTGGATAGGCTGCGGCACGAAGACTTGGAGCGTATGCCGCTGAGGCGTATTTTAACAGTAAAAAACGGGGAGCGGGGAGCGGCTTTGCCGCGTCAATCATATAGGGCCGAATTCATTCGGCCATGCCGTGCCCATCAGGCCGAATGAATTCGGCCCTACAATCATTCATACCCCAGACTCTTCACCGCCCGCTCGTCGTCGGCCCAGCCGCTTTTCACCTTGACCCACACTTCGAGGTAGACCTTGCCGTCGAACAGCTTTTCCATGTCCAGCCGGGCCTGGGTGCCGATTTCCTTGAGCTTCTCGCCTTTCTTGCCGATCAGGATCGGCTTCTGGCTTTCCTTGTCGACGATGATGGCGGCAAAAATGCGGCGCAGCTCACCGACGGTTTCGAACTTCTCGATTTCGACGCTGACGGAATAAGGGATTTCGTCGCCCGACAGGCGGAATACTTTCTCGCGCACGATTTCGGCGGCGAGAAAACGTTCGCTGCGGTCGGTTATTTCATCCTCGCCGAAGATTGGCTCGCCTTGCTTCAGATGGCGGCGGATTTCCTGAACCAGGTCGGGCAGTTGCGCATCGCGCTTGGCGCTCACCGGGATGATCGCCGCGAAGGGAAATGCGGCCGACACTTTTTCGATGAACGGGAGCAAGGTGGCCTTGTCGCGCACCAGGTCGAGCTTGTTGAGCACCAGCACCACCGGCTGGTCGCGCGGCAGCAAGCGCAGGACTTTCTCGTCGCGTTCGTCGAACCGCATCGCTTCGAGCACGAACAGCACCACGTCCACGTCCGACAGGGACTGCGTGACGGTGCGGTTCATCACCCGGTTCAGCGCGCTCTGGTGCTGCATCTGGAAGCCAGGCGTATCGACGAACACATACTGCGCATCAGCGTCGGTGCGGATGCCGACGATGCGGTGGCGGGTGGTCTGCGCCTTGCGCGAGGTAATGCTGATTTTCTGCCCGACCAAATGGTTGAGCAGCGTCGATTTGCCCACATTGGGGCGGCCGACGATGGCGATGTATCCGGTGCGAAATTCCATATGGGTCTCTTTGGGGCTGGTAGCTCGTAGCAGGTAGCTGGTTGTGCGGCTTCGCCGCTTGGGTTTTTGCTACAAGCTACCCGCTACCGGCCACCAGCTCCCGCATGGCACTACTGGCCGCCGACTGCTCGGCGCTGCGGCGGCTGGCGCCTTGGCCGCGGGTGCAGATGCTCAATCCGGGAATGGCGCATTCAACCTCGAAGCACTGCTGGTGCGCTTCTCCGGCTATCGACAGAACGGTGTAATTGGGCAGCGGAATTTTGCGGCCCTGGAGATATTCCTGCAGCAGGGTTTTCGGATCCTTGCCCAGGGTTTTGGGGTCGAGCCCTTTCATGAGCGGTTCGAACAGCCGGGCTATCAGCTGTTCGGCCGCAACAAAACCGGCATCGAGGTAAACCGCGCCGATGATGGCTTCGAGCGTGTCGGCGAGAATCGAGGGACGGCGATAGCCGCCGCTTTTCAGCTCGCCCTCCCCCATCAGCAGGTAGTCGCCCAGATTCAGCGCCGAAGCGATTTCGAAGAGCGTCTGTTCCTTGACCAGGTGGGCGCGCATGCGGGACAGGTCGCCCTCCGCCACGCGGGTATGCAGGTGAAAAAGGTGAGTGGCGATGGCGCAATTCAACACGCTGTCGCCGAGAAATTCCAGCCGTTCGTTGTGCGGCACGCCGTGGCTGCGGTGGGTCAGCGCCCGGCGCAGCAGCGCCGCGTCCTTGAATTCGTATCCGATCCGCCGCGTCAGCGTTTCAATGCCCATGCGGGAAGATCACTCGCCTTTCGCGCTGGTCGAAGCGGTGAAGTCCATGCAGGCGCTGAGATTGGCCGCCACCGGCACTTTGACGGAATAGTCCACGCTTACCGTCGCTTCGTTCCCTTCGCGCGAGACGGTGACATCTTCCGGTTTGACGTTATGGATGTTATCGATGTCCGCGCGCTTGAAAAAGGAATCCATCAACTCCTTCGGCGACATGGTTTTCAGATCCCCGCTGGTTGCCATGACATTGAGAATCTTCTTTACCGACATGAATTCCAGGTAAGCCGGCACCAGCTTGGCTGTCAGGATGGCGCCCGCCACCACCAGCCCCGCGATGAATACCATACCGATCAACGTAGCGCCTTGCTGTTTTTTTCTATTCACGGACCTCTCCCCCTTAATCGATCGATTGCCCGATGCGTTTGAAGTCGTCAAAATTCCACCAGATCATGAAAGCCTTGCCGACGATGTTGCGATCCGGCACAAAGCCCCAGTAGCGGCTATCGTTGCTGTCGTCGCGGTTGTCGCCCATCATGAAGTAATGCCCCTGCGGCACGGTGCAGGCAAAACCTTCCTCATTGTAAACACAATGATCGCGGTCGGGAAATGGCTTCACGTCGCCCAGGCGCAGGGTGGGCATATCCGGCTGCACCAGCGTGAGGTGGTTGTGCGCCCCTGCCTTTTCGCGCAGCTGGATCGCCGTCACGAAATTCAGTCCGCTTTTGACGTAGCTGTAATCGCCCTGATTTTCGACCTGCAACGGTTTTCCGTTGATGGTGAGCCGCTTGTCGCGGTAGACGATCTTGTCGCCGGGCACGCCGATCACGCGCTTGATATAGTCCAACGAGGGATCGGCGGGGTAGCGGAACACCATCACATCGCCATTTTTCGGCTGATGCACGCTGATGATTTTCCGGTTGATCACGGGCAGGCGAATGCCATAGTCGAACTTGTTCACCAGGATGAAATCCCCCACCAGCAAGGTCGGCATCATCGAGCCGGAGGGAATCTTGAACGGTTCCACCAGGAACGAGCGCAGCAGGAATACCACCAGGATGACCGGAAAGAAGCTCTTGGAATACTCGACCAGCAAGGGTTCCTTGGCGCCGGCGGTGCGCTTCGGCTGCAATGCGTAAATATCGATGAGCCAGACGACGCCGGTGACTACCAGCGCGATCAGCATGATCAGTGGAAAGTTCATGGGTAACCCTCTTTAGGGCTTGTAGCTGGTAGCTGGTAGCCGGTAGCAAAAACAAGCGCTTCGCGCACATTCAAGCTGCCAGCTGCAAGCTGCAGGCTGCAAGCTACTTGTTGTCCACCTGCAAAATCGCCAAAAACGCTTCCTGCGGGATTTCGACGTTGCCGACCTGCTTCATGCGTTTCTTGCCGGCCTTTTGTTTTTCCAGCAGTTTGCGCTTGCGCGAGATGTCGCCGCCGTAACATTTGGCCAGCACGTTCTTGCGCAACGCCTTGACGTTCTCGCGCGAAATGATTTGCGCGCCGATTGCCGCCTGGATCGCCACGTCGAACATCTGGCGCGGGATCAGCTCGCGCATCTTCGAGGCCAGCTCGCGGCCGCGATACTGGGCGTTGGCGCGGTGCACGATCACCGACAGCGCATCCACCTTGTCGCCGTTGATCAGGATGTCCACCTTGACCAGGTCGGAGGTGCGGTATTCCTTGAACTCGTAATCCATCGATGCGTAGCCGCGCGAAATCGACTTCATCTTGTCGAAGAAATCCATCACCACTTCGTTCATCGGCATCTCGTAGGACAGCATCACCTGCCGCCCCATGTACTGCATGTTCTTCTGCACGCCGCGCTTTTGCGTGCACAGGGTAATCAGGGAGCCGACGTATTCCTGCGGGGTCAGGATCGTCACATTGATGATCGGCTCGCGGATTTCCTCGATCTTGGAGAGGTCGGGCAGTTTGGAGGGATTCTCGATCTCCAGCACCTCGCCGTCCTTCATCACCACCTGATAAATCACCGTCGGCGCGGTGGTGATCAGGTCCATGTCATACTCGCGCTCCAGGCGCTCCTGCACGATCTCCAGGTGGAGCAGGCCAAGGAAGCCGCAGCGGAAACCGAATCCCAGCGCCTGCGAAACTTCCGGCTCGTAGCGCAGTGAAGCGTCGTTGAGCTTCAGTTTTTCCAGCGCGTCGCGCAGCGCGTCGTATTCGTGCGACTCCACCGGATAAAGGCCGGCGAACACTTGCGGCTGGATTTCCTTGAAGCCGGCCAGCGCTTCCGCGGCAGGGTTATCCTGCAAGGTGACGGTGTCGCCCACCATGGCGGCCTTGAGTTCCTTGATGCCGGCGATGATGAAGCCCACGTCGCCGGCGGACAGCTGCGGGCGGGGCATGGATTTGGGCGTGAACGATCCCACCTGCTCGCACAGGAAAGTCGCGCCGGTCGCCATCAGTTTGATCTTGTCCTTGGGCTTGAGCACGCCGTCGAACACGCGCACCAGCATCACCACGCCGACGTAGTTGTCGAACCAGGAATCGATGATCAACGCTTTCAGGGGCGCCGCGGGATCGCCCTTGGGCGGCGGAATGCGCGCCACCACCGCTTCCAGGACATCTTCGATGCCCACGCCCGTCTTGGCGCTGGTGAGGACCGCATCGGAGGCGTCGATGCCGATGATTTCCTCGATTTCCTTGATTACCCGCTCGGGTTCCGCGCTGGGCAGGTCGATCTTGTTGAGCACCGGCACCACCTCGACGCCCTGCTCGATGGCGGTGTAGCAGTTGGCCACGCTCTGCGCCTCCACGCCCTGCGAGGCGTCCACCACCAACAGCGCGCCTTCGCAGGCCGCGAGGGAGCGCGACACTTCGTAGGAAAAATCGACGTGGCCGGGGGTGTCGATCAGGTTCAGCTGGTAAATCTCTCCATCGCGCGCCTTGTATTTCAGCGCTGCGGTCTGCGCCTTGATGGTGATGCCGCGCTCGCGTTCGAGGTCCATGGAATCGAGCACCTGCGCCTCCATCTCGCGGTCGGAGAGGCCGCCGCAGAGATGAATGATGCGATCCGCCAGAGTGGACTTGCCGTGATCGATGTGAGCGATGATGGAAAAATTGCGGATGCGCTTCATATTTTGTCAGTAAAAAAGGGCACTTTGCGGTGCCCTCTTTCTTTTGGGAAAGCCGGATTTTACAGGATTCTGCCGAAATAAGCAGCAAGCGCGGCGGGATCGAGATGGTAGTGGCAGATTTCCTCGCCGTTCGCGACCAGCACCGGCACCAGATGGCCATAGCGCTGTTCGAGGGCTTCATCGTCATCGACATCGACAACTTGCAAGGAGAACGGATACGCCGATCGTAGCGCGTCGAGCGCGGCGATCATGTCGTGGCACAGGTGGCAGTATTCGCGGCTATAGACCGTCAATCGCGCGGCGCCGCTCATTTCAGCCTGATCGACACGAACAGGGCGCGCGGGCCGCGCCGCACCAGCAAGGCGATGCTCTGCCCCGGCTTGTAGCCGGCAAGAATACGGTTGAACTGTTCCACGCCTTTGACGTCCTTGTTGTCGATGGACATGATCACGTCGCCGCGCCTGATGCCGGCGCGGGCAGCCAGCCCGATCGCGTCTTCCACCACCACGCCATGCGTAATTTGCAGCTCTTTTTTTCCTTCGGCGGGAAGCTCGCCCAGCCTCAAACCCAGCTTGCCGGAAGGCGTATCGGCCTTGCCGGGGCGCTGCACGACCGGCTCGGCAGGCGCCTCGCCCACCGTCAGGCTCAAATCCTTGGGCGCGCCATTGCGCCAAACCTGCACCACCACCGGCTTGCCGGGCTTGGTCGCCGCGACCAGGAGCGGCAGTTCGGTGGCGCGCGCCACCGGCTTGCCGTCGAATTTCAGCACCACGTCGCTCGGCTCCAGACCGCCCTTTTCCGCCGGGCCGCCTTTTTCCACGCCGGCGATCAGCGCGCCTTCCGGCGTTTTCAGGCCGAACGACTCGGCCAGGTCACGCGTCATTTCCTGGATGATCACGCCAAGCCAGCCGCGGCTAACCTTGCCGTGGGCGCGCAGCTGATCGGCGATATTCATCGCCACGTCGATGGGAATGGCGAAAGCGAGCCCCATGTAGCCGCCGGTGCGGCTGTAGATCTGGGAATTGATGCCGACCACCTCGCCCTTGAGGTTGAACAGCGGCCCGCCCGAATTACCCGGATTGATCGCCGCGTCGGTCTGGATGAAAGGCACGTAGTTTTCCTGTGGCAAGGAGCGCCCCTTGGCGCTGACGATGCCGGCGGTCACGCTGTTCTCGAAACCGAACGGCGAGCCGATTGCCGCGACCCACTCGCCCACCTTGACCTGGGCGGGATTGCCGATGGTCACCCTTGGCAAACCGGCGGCCTCGATCTTGATCAGCGCGACATCCGATCTCAGGTCGGCGCCGATCACCTTGGCCTTGAATTCGCGCTTGTCGGTCAGGCGCACGGTGACTTCGTCGGCCGCATCCACCACGTGGGCATTGGTGAGGATGTAGCCGTCGGCGCTGACGATGAAGCCCGAGCCCTGGGCCTTCGACTCGAATTCGCGCGGGATCTCGCCGTGAGGAGAGCGATAGCGGCGGAAGAAATCCAGCAGCGGGTCGCCCTCGGGCAGGTTGGGAATTTGGGGGAACAAATCCTCGAAGCTGATCGTCTGGGTGGTGCTGACGTTCACCACCGCCGGGCCTTGCCGCTCGACCAGTTCGGTAAAATCGGGCAGCTCCCTGGCAAGGGAAAACACCGGAAACGACAGCAGGAATAAGGCGCACAGTAATTTCTTCATATTCCGACGGCCTCTGCAAGGTTGATCGCTATGTAATAAACATAGCCGCAAAGGCTTACTTCTTCAAACCGGCGCCGCTCTCGACGAAGCGGATCGGCGCATCGGCGACCCGGCTCAGGACTACCGGCTGATATCGCCCGCCGAAACCCGTTTCGGCCGAATGCGCCTTGAGCCACAGGAAACCCGCCGCCAAACCCGCCACCGCGCCCGCCACCGCATACCCGTCGCGCGATGCGGCATCCGCCAGCGCGCTTCCGGCCACGGCGCCGACAAACAGCAGCAGCAAAGGCAGCAGATAAAGCAGCAGCGTGCCTTTCAACAGGGCGGCTTCCTCCAGGCCGACCACGACGCGGTCGCCCACCTTGGCGCCGACGTCGTTACGGGCACGGTAAAGCGGGGCTTTCCGGCCGAGGAAGCCGGCCAGCACCGAGGTGCCGCAATGGCTTTCGCTGCAGCCGCTGCAACTCGACTTACGGTTGGCTTGCACGTAAGCGATGGAATCTTCCACTTTCACCACCACGGCTTCGGTCTCGATCATGGCGAGGCGGCTCTCGCGGTATTGACGACGGCGTTGCCGATTTGCATCACGGTCACGGCGGGCACTTCGCCCAGCACCGTGATCTGGTGATTCGCCAGCGTGCGCGTGTAGAAATTGGTGGCCCCCTGGCGCGCCACGCCCTGCATGGTCTTCATGCCGGCCTCGACGGGCTCGATGAAAACCGAAACGGTCGCCAGCCCGTCCGAAAACACCAGGTGATCGACCGGTGCCTCTTTCCCCGGCATCGTGCGCTTCATCGCGGTGACCTGGCTGAAACCGGGGAGTAGCGGTTTCACCGCCCAGTCCAGGTCGTTCTCATGCAGTTCGGTCGCGGGCGCGGGGCTGTTGGAGATCACCACTTTCCGGCCGGAAATTCTCGGCTTGAGCGCTTCCCTGTCGATCGGCCCGCCGATGGTGAGCTGGGTAAAGGCAAACTGCCCGATCACCTCGTTCTTTTCGTTCAGCGTGCTAGCCTTCAACAGCAGGCCCGTGGCATGGTCGCTCCACAACTTCAGGCGGTAGCGGTATTGATCCTTCGGCTCCAGCACCAGCACGTCGCAAACATGGCCGGCGATCCGGTCCTGCTCGGCAAAACGGACCTTGTAGTTCTGGCCGATCGCGTCGATCCGCCGTGGCAGCAGCGCGGGAAAGGACTTCTCGATTCTTCGCTTTTCCACCACGATGGAGGCGTCGCTATCCGGCCTGAAACACAGCACTTCGCCATTGTTGCGCACCACTTCGCGGGGCGCGCCATCCAGAGCCTCGACCTTCTCATGCTCGCCGCTTTCGTTCCGGAGATGCGCGATCCGGCTGGTTTCGACCCGATCGCCGTATTGATAGATGAAGGTTCCGCTGTAGTTGAGCTGGTGCGCCGCGGCGGCGACCTTCTTCAGCGTTTCCAGCGCATCGGCCTGATTCGTCGTTTCAGCTTGCGATGCACCGGAAAGGACAAACAGGGCCGTCACAAGGAATAAAGCTCTCATTGACCCCGATCCTGCGTTTTTTCGAGAGAGGCGCGCTGGTAGCGGACGGTATCCTGCGCGGCATGGGAATATTCCTGGTGTGCGATCAGGTAACTGCTGACATTGAGCGCCGGCGGGCCGGCTTCGGCGACGACGGTGGCTGCCGCGGGGCCGGCGCCGTTCCCGCCGTTGATCTGGAACGCCACCCAACCCACCACGGAAAACGCCGTGACCGAAGCCGCCGCGGACAGCGCGATCAGGGTGCGCCTGGGTGCCGGCGCCGAAGATCGGCTGGGCGCCAGGATGGTCGGCTCTTGAGCCAGGCGCTCGGAAAAGCGCGCATCGAAGTCCGCCGAAAGAGGTGAATTTTGCCGCAGCGTGTCGCGGATCAGGTGATACGTCAGCCAGTCCTGTCGCAGGCTTTCCCGCTCGTGGCCTTTGGCCGCGGCGAGCAGTGCCATGGCTTCTTTCTGCTCCAGTTCGCCGTCCACCAGTGCGGATATTCGACTTTTCATCATTACCACCTCGTGTCTTTAGCCGTACCCAGCAAGGGGCGCAATTTCTCGGCGATCGCCTCGCGGGCGCGAAATATCCGCGACCTCACCGTGCCTATCGGGCAATTCATGACGCCCGCGATGTCTTCGTAACTCATGCCTTCGATCTCGCGCAGCGTGATTGCCG
>JAQTMN010000023.1:0-26213 GCA_028714315.1 Sulfuricella sp.
AAGAACAGCGCTTCGTTTTTTCAGAAGCCGCTTCGTTACCACCGAAGCGAGGTGCGCATTCTACAGCGTTTCAAACATTTTGCAACAACTCTTTTCAACCCGCTTTCTCGTCATCGCGGTGACCTGCGCTTCGAGAGGTGCGCATTCTACAGGGTTTTAAATTTTCGTCAAACCCTTATTTCTTGCGCCTTTCCCGTCGATGCGCTGTTTGCGCCGCGTCGAGAAGGTGCGCATTATATAGACCCAAATCTGACGGTCAAGCGTTTTTGACAGATTTGTTAGAATAAACCCACAACCCATTGAAAACCAACAATACTGTATATCTCGGTCACGCCACCGTGATGCGCGCGAATTTTCGCTTGCCCACCTGCGCGACGACAGTTTCGCCATTTTTCAGTCTCAAACCCTTGTCGCTCAGCTTTTCCCCATCGAGTTTTACGCCGCCCTGATCGATCATGCGCAGCGCCTCGGACGTGCTTGACGTCAACCCGGCCTGTTTGAGCGCCTGGGCAATGGCGACGCCATCCGCTTCAGTCGCCAGCGTAATTTCGGGCATTTCGTCCGGGATCGCGTTCTGCCTGAAGCGCGCCTCGAAATCGGCCAGCGCGTTTTCCGCATCGGCTTGGCTATGAAAGCGCGCAACGATCTCCTGCGCGAACAGTACCTTGATGTCGCGCGGATTGCGTCCCTCTCCCACCGCCTTCCTCCATTGCGCCACCTGGGTCATCGGCTGGAACGACAACAACTCTATATAGCGCCACATCAAATCGTCGGATATGGACATCAGCTTGCCGAACATATCGAAAGGCGGCTCATGAATCCCTATATAGTTACCCAGGGACTTGGACATCTTGTTGACCCCATCCAGCCCCTCAAGAATCGGCATGGTCAGCACAACCTGCGGTGGCTGCCCATAGTGCTTCTGCAATTCGCGTCCGACCAGCAGATTGAATTTCTGGTCAGTGCCGCCCAGCTCGACGTCAGCTTTCATGGCCACCGAATCGTAGCCCTGAATCAATGGATAGAGAAACTCATGGATCGCGATCGGCTGGCCGGAGCCGTAACGCTTGTGGAAATCGTCACGCTCCAGCATGCGGGCGACGGTGTGCTTGGCCGCCAGACTTATCAGGTCCGCCGCCGTCATTTCGCCCATCCAGCTTGAGTTGAACATCACCAGCGTTTTTTCCGGATCGAGAATTTTGAAGATCTGCTGTTCATAGGTGCGCGCATTCTCAATCACGTCATCGCGCGTCAGCGGCTTGCGAGTCACGTTCTTGCCTGTTGGATCGCCGATCATGCCGGTAAAGTCGCCGATCAGGAACATCGCTTCGTGGCCCAGCTCCTGGAACTGCCGCAATTTGTTAAGCAGGACGGTATGGCCAAGATGCAAATCCGGCGCAGTGGGGTCGAACCCCGCCTTGACCCGCATGGGCCTGCCCGTAGCCAGCTTTTCTACGAGCTCATGCTCCAGCAGCAACTCGTCGCATCCTCTTTTAATAATGTGCAGCGCCTCATCAGCCTGAGTCATCTATACCATCCAATTCATAAATAATATTTAACTGCCACCAACTTCACGCCAAACCCATCTTCTGATAAGCTCCCCGCTTACGGAAAAATCGTCAGAGAAGTCATGCAGAACAACAAGTTCGCCATTTTAGCGCAAAAGCTGTTTCCCCAAGAACGAAAATTAAGCCTGCGCTGGCTGATCGCCGCTTCCAGCGTGCCTTTGTTCGGCGTGGTCGCCGCCTTCGGCATCGCGCCCGAAACGGAAACGCGCCACATCCCCTTGCATACCGTCATCGAAAATCTTCAACTGCCCAGCGTCTCCCCCACCGCGGAATCCAACAGCAGCTTCTGGCATGAGGAGCGCATACAGCGCGGCGATTCGATCTCTGCCCTGCTCGACCGCCTCGATGTCAACGACGAAAATATCGCCGGATTTCTGCAAAGCGCCAAAGGGTCGAAATCCCTGCGCCAATTGATCCCGGGCCGCATCGTGCGCGCCCAGACCGATGAAGACGGAAACCTGCTCGCCCTGCAATACATCAGCGGCAGCGATTCCATGCTGAAGGTGGAAAAACAGGACGGTAAGTTCAACGCCAGCGACTCGGCCGTGCCGCTCGAATCACGCGTCATGATGAAATCGGCGCAAATCAGGAGCTCCCTGTTCGGCGCGACCGATGCCGCCAATATTCCCGACACCGTCGCCATGCAGCTCACCGATATTTTTTCGTCCGATATCGATTTCCACCGCGATCTGCAAAAAGGCGACAAATTCACCGTTGTCTACGAGTCTTTCTATAACAAGGGTGAGTTGATCAAGACCGGTCGGGTGCTGGCGGCCGAGTTCGTCAACAACGGCAAGAGCTACCGCGCGGTCTGGTTCCAGGATCGCGAGGGCCGCGGCGGCTACTACACACCAGAGGGCAAAAGTTTGCGCAAGGCGTTCCTGCGCTCCCCACTGGAGTTTTCCCGCATCACTTCCGGCTTCACCAGTGCGCGTTTACACCCGGTTCTCAAGACGTGGCGCGCCCATAAAGGCGTCGATTACGGTGCACCAATCGGAACACGGGTAAAAGCGGTAGCGGACGGAACCGTGGCCATGATCGGCAGGCAAAACGGCTACGGCAACCTGCTGGTGATCCAGCACCAAGGCCAATACAGCACCGCTTACGGCCATCTTTCCGCCTTCGCCAAAGGCCTGCGCAGGGGAAGCAAGGTCAGCCAGGGCGATGTGGTGGCCTATGTCGGCATGACCGGGATGGCGACCGGCCCGCACCTGCATTACGAATTCCGTGTCGCCGGCATTCAGCGCAATCCCCTGAACATCGCCATGCCCACCGCGTTTCCCATCGCCGTGCAGTACAAGGCCGACTTTTCCAGAATGGCCGAAAACCTGTCGATGCGCCTGAACCTGCTGAAAAGCACCAACTTGGCTTCGCTTGAGTAGCCTCGATTCGCAGGAATATCATGTCGGACTGATGTCGGGCACCAGCCTTGACGGCATAGATGCGGTCCTGGCTGCTTTCGGAGGCACGCCCCCCCGCATCCTGCAAAGCCATTTTCAGCCATTCGAAGCGCCGCTACGCGAAGAACTGCTTGCCCTGAACCAGCCCGGGACGAATGAGCTGGAACGAATGGCGCTGGCGGCGAATCAATTGGCGCGCCACTATGCCGAAGCCGTTTTGGAACTGCTTCGGCAAGCCGGAACAAGCGCGGAACAAGTCAAAGCCATCGGCTGCCATGGACAGACCGTGCGCCATCGCCCCGACCTGGGCTTCACTTCGCAGCTGGTCAATCCGGCCTTGCTGGCCGAACTCACCGGCATCGCCGTGGTCGCCGATTTCAGGAATCGCGACATTGCCGCCGGCGGGCAGGGCGCGCCGCTGGTGCCGGCATTCCATAACGCCGTGTTCCGGCATCCCGAACGGCATCGCGTCGTCGTCAATATCGGCGGTATCAGCAATCTGACCAGCCTGCCGCCACAGGGAAAGATACAGGGATTCGATTGCGGGCCGGGCAACCTCTTGCTGGATGGATGGATCGACCTGAACCTCGGCCAGACTTACGACAAGGATGGCACTTGGGCGGCGAGCGGCCGCGTCATTCCCGAACTGCTGCAGCGCTTCCTCACCGAACCCTTCTTCGCTTTGGCGCCTCCGAAAAGCACGGGCCGCGACCTGTTCAACCTAGCGTGGCTGCATCGCTTTCTCAAGGCCGGGCACGCCGCTGCGGCGGATGTGCAGGCCACGCTGCTGCAGCTCACGGTGGAGAGCATCGCCAGCTCGATTCTGCAACACTGCGGCACAGCCAGTGAAATCTACCTGTGCGGCGGCGGAGTTCATAACGCCGCGCTGGTCCATCAACTGAAACGGCGCTTGAATGGAAAAATGGTCGCCCGCACCGACGACCTGGGAATCGATGCCGACTGGGTGGAGGCCTTCGCCTTTGCTTGGCTCGCGCGGCAAGCCCTCCACGGCCAGCCGGGCAATCTGCCCGACGTTACCGGGGCCCGTGGCCTGCGTATCCTGGGGGCAATTTACCCCGCCTGAAATGAAGAAAGGGGCTTGCGCCCCTTTCTTCTCCAGCCAACCCACCTCGTAATCAAGCCGAGAATGAAGAGCCGCAACCGCAGGTGGTGGTGGCATTCGGGTTCTTGATGACGAACTGCGAACCTTGCAGACCTTCCTGGTAATCGATCTCCGCACCAACCAGATATTGATAGCTCATCGGATCGATCAGCAGCGTCACGCCATTTTTTTCCACGGCGGTGTCGTCGTCGTTGGTCGTTTCGTCGAAAGTAAAGCCGTACTGGAATCCGGAACAGCCGCCGCCGGTCACGAATACGCGCAGCTTCAGGCCAGGGATCCCTTCCTCGTCGATCAGTTGTTTAACCTTGGCCGCGGCGTTTTCGGTGAAATTCAGCGGGCTGGGCATTTCGGTCACTGCATTCATCATGGTTCTCCAAATAAAATTTATTTATATATTATTCTATAGTCGAGTCAATTGGTCAATTAATGCCACGGGTTGAATATCGACTGCCGGCTCGCCGACATTTTCGCGGTGAACCAGCTTTCCTTCGACGATCGCCCCGACATGCATTTCCAGCGTTTTATAGAACACGTCGCCTGTGACACGGGATTTTGATTGCAGTTCCACGTACTCGCGCGCCTGCACCGGGCCCACCACCGTACCGTTGATCACCACATGCGACACGCAGATCACCCCTTCGATCCGCGCCTGCTCGCTCAACACCAGCGTGCTGGGCTGGTCGCCGGACTCATTGACATTTCCCTTGATGCCGCCATCCACCCGCAAGCCGCCGCTGAAGGTAATGTTTCCCTCGATTTTCGTCCCCGTCCCGATCAGGGAATCAATCCGGTTCTGCGGTCTGCTGCGTTTATTCTTTCCGAAAAACATCACCCATCCCCATTCCCGTTTTAAGACAAGTTAACGGACTGCGTCAATTTCGGTTGTGTCGAACCGTTTTCGAACACCTGGACCTGCACGTTCCTCACCAGCGACCCGGGTTCGACCTGAAACGCACCTTCCAGCCGCCGATAGAACTTGAAATTCACGTTAAATGCACCTGACTCGGCATCCCTCTGGGATGGAAGCACCATAACCTGCTTTTTCCCATTCTGCGCCAAATTCACCAACAGCTGCACCCGACCCTGAAACTCCCGCTCCCGCTGCCCTCCCTGCAGGATCAGCAGCTTGTAGCGATACTCCTCCGCCCCGCCCCGCTCGACCTTGAAGCGATAAATACTGAGATCGCCGGCATCCTTGTCGGAAGACATCAACTGGCGAAAAAAGGCCAAGTCTTCCTTCAGCTTGGCGTTCTCATCCTGCAACGTCTTGACGGTTTTGGCAAGGTCATTCTGCGTCGCCTGCTCGATCTGCATCGCGCGGACGTTTTGCGTTCCCTTGGAGCGCAAACCGACTATCTCATGCTCCAGCGCTGCTCCTTTCTCACGGAGCCGCTGCAATTCCTCGATCGTCGAACCGCGTTCAAAACCGGCAAAACGCATTCCGGCATCGTAGCAATACCATGACACAATGGCGCCGCCCGCCAGCAAGAGCGCCAGCGCCGGCAGACGCCAGTACCATGCGACATGCCGGCGCACCGCCAAGGGAGCCGCGGCGATACTGAAACGGCGCTTCAATACCCGGCGCAGCCTCATGGCAGCAGCGGAATTTGCTCCAAGCCCATCGTTTCCGGCAGGTCAAACAGGATGTTCATATTCTGCACCGCCTGACCCGCCGCGCCCTTGGTGAGGTTGTCGATCACCGACAGTACCACGGCGACATCGCCCCCCTGCGGCCGGTGCACGGCAATGCGGCAGAAATTGGCGCCGCGCACCGAGCGGGTTTCCGGGTGCGCCCCGGCGGGCAGGACATCGACGAAATATTCGTCGGCATAGCGCTTTTCATAAAGCGCCTGCAAATCCACCTCGCCCGTCAGGCGCACATACAGGGTCGCGTGAATGCCGCGAATCAGCGGGGTCAGATGCGGCACGAAGGTCAGCTGCACGTCCTTTCCGGCCGCCCGCGACAAGCCCTGACGGATCTCCGGCAGGTGGCGATGGCCCGGCACCGCATAGGCCTTGAAGTTGTCTGAGGCCTCGCTGAACAGGGCACCCACTTCAGCCTTGCGCCCCGCGCCGGAAACGCCGGACTTGCAATCGGCCACCAAATGGCCCAAATCCGCCACGCCAGCCTCGATCAGCGGGAGGAAACCCAGCTGTGCCGCCGTCGGATAGCAGCCTGGATTGGCGACCAGGCGCGCGCCCCGAATTTGCGCACGGTTGATTTCCGGCAAGCCGTAAACTGCCTCGGCGATCAAGTCAGGGCAGGCATGCGGCATGCCGTACCACTTTTCCCATAGCGCCACGTCCTTGATACGGAAATCCGCCGCCAGATCGATCACCCGCACGCCGGCGTCGAGCAGCTCGCGCGTTTCCTGCATGGCGATGCCGTTGGGCGTGGCAAAAAAAACGACGTCGCAGGATTTCAGCGGCGCCGTCGCCGGATCGACGAACTTCAGTCCCACCCTGCCGCGCAGATTGGGAAACATGTCGCTCACCGCCATGCCCGCTTCCTTGCGCGAGGTGATGGCCACCAGTTCCACCTCCGAATGCTGCGCCAGGAGCCGCAGCAACTCGACACCGGTGTATCCCGTGCCGCCCACAATTCCAACTTTAATCATTGCTCCATCCTTTATTGCTCAACTTGACGATGATAATAATCCTGCCGGCGATAGGCAACAAAAAAGCCGCCCAAGGGCGGCTTTTTCGCTGAAACCCAAACGCTTAACGCTTGGAGAATTGCTTGGCGCGGCGGGCTTTGCGCAAGCCGACTTTCTTACGTTCGACTTCACGCGCATCGCGGGTAACCAGTCCGGCATTGCTCAGCGCGCTCTTCAGCGCCGCATCGTAGTCGATCAGTGCGCGGGTAATGCCATGGCGGACCGCGCCGGCCTGGCCGGATTCGCCGCCGCCGTGAACGTTGACCATGATGTCGAACGTGCCTTGATGATTGGTCAGCTCCAGCGGCTGGCGCACGATCATGCGGCCGGTTTCGCGGGAGAAGAAAATGTCCACCGGCTTGTCGTTGACGACGATGTCGCCCTTGCCCGCCTTGAGGAACACCCGTGCTACCGAGCTTTTGCGGCGGCCCGTGCCGTAGTAGTAGTTGCCGATCATGGTGAGTCCTTAAATATCCAGTACTTTGGGTTGCTGCGCGCTATGGAAGTGCTGCGCGCCCTTGTACACCTTCAGCTTGCGGAACATGGCGTAGCCCAACGGGCCTTTCGGCAGCATGCCCTTGACCGCTTTTTCGAGCGGGCGGCCGGGGAAACGGGCCTGCATCTTGGCGAACGTGGTGCTGTAAATGCCGCCGGGGTAGCCGGTATGGCGATGATAAACCTTGCCCTCGGCCTTGTTGCCGGTCACGCGCAGCTTGTCGACGTTGATCACCACGATGTAATCGCCGGTATCCACGTGCGGCGTATACACCGGCTTGTGCTTGCCGCGCAGACGCAGGGCAATTTCACTGGCCAAACGGCCCAAAACTTTATCAGTGGCATCGACCACGAACCAGTCACGCTTTACTTCGTGTGGCTTTGCAGAGAAGGTTTTCATGCAGAAATCCCGGTTGCTGTATCAGAGAAAGACGCGCATTCTATGTCAAGACTATAGCAGCTGTCAAACCTAAATTCATCGGCTATAATCCGCCCGGTTCAACGATATATATAGAAGGGATTTCCATGCGGGCACGAGTCAAATGGGTGGAGGACGCCAGCTTCCTCGGCACCACCGAAAGCAACCATGCCGTTCTGATGGACGGCCCGCCCGATGCCGGCGGGCGCAACCTCGGGCCGCGCCCGATGGAAATGCTGCTGCTCGGCGCCGGCGGCTGCACCGCCTTCGATGTCGTCGCGATCCTGAAAAAAAGCCGCCAGCCGGTGGCCGGCTGCGAAGTCTCGATCGACGCCGAGCGCGCAGACAAAGAGCCCAAGGTTTTCACCAGGATGCACTTCCATTTCACCGTGCGCGGCAAAGGCGTCAAGCCGGAGCAAGTTGAAAAGGCGATCAAGCTGTCGGCGGAAAAATACTGCTCGGCCTCGATCATGCTCGGCAAGACGGCCGAGATCACGCACGATTTCGAGATCGTGGAAGAATAATCAAGTCCAACCCTCTCCCCTAACCCGCTCCCGCAAGCGGGCGCACCCGCAAGGAGTGTCCCCGCCGCTCAATCCGGCGAAAAGCGGGACGAGGTTTCGCTACGCGAGTTTTACGCTAAATCCAATACGCCGTACGCGTCATCACTCTGGCGGACAGCCTCATCGCCAGCCTGACCGGCACGGGCAATTCCGCCCCGCCGTGGGCCTGCGCCATGGCGGCGTGCCGAGCCTCATCGATTTTCATCTGCTCGACCACCGCCCGGCTCTTTTCGTCCCCAACGGGCAGACGCCGCAGGTGGCCTTCCAGATGGCGGACCACCTGCCGCTCGGTTTCCGCCAGAAAGCCCAGATTCCATTTATCCCCCAACGCCCCGGCCAGCGCGCCGAGTGCCAGCGACCCCGCATACCAAGCGGGGTTGAGCAGGCTTTTGCGCCCGCCCAGATCGGCGATGCGGCTCTCGCACCAATTCAGGTGCTCGGTTTCCTCCCTGGCCGCTTCCTTCAGCGTTTCCTGTAGCTCGGGCTGTCGCGCCGTCAGCGCCTGGCCTTGATACAAAGCCTGGGCGCAGACTTCCCCGCTATGATTCACGCGCATCAGCGCCGCCGCCTGGCGCTTTTCGTCTTCCGTCATCTCCGCTTCGCTCAGATTCCTGCCCGGCAACGGGCGTACGGTTCGCGCCGGCACGAACAGAGTGCGCAAGCCTTGATCGATCGCAACAATCAATTCATCGATTCTTGTCATCATCAAATCCCATTTGGCGCGCCAGCAGCGTCACGGTGTGCACCACTTCAACGTCCAGCCCCGCCTCCTTCAAGCCCGCCGCCAGATGCAGCGCGCAGCCGATATTGGAGGTCGCCACGATCCGCGCGGCACTGGCTTTTATCGCCTCGATCTTGTCCGCCAGCAGGACCGCCGCCATGCCCGGCTGGGTAAGCGCGTACACGCCCGCCGCCCCGCAGCACTGGTCGTTTCCAGCCAGGGGCGCCGCCGCCAGGGCGGGAATCCGGTGCAGCAGGCCGTAGGGCTTGTCCTGGCAGCGCAGTACGTTGCGCATCAGGCAGGATTCGTGCACCGCGACCGTTTCGGCCAAGGGCGCGATATCCACTTCCGACCAGCCCCCGGCCGCAGACAGGAATTCGCTGACATCCTGCACCCGACCCGCGAAAGCTTGGGGGTAGCCCTTCAGCGTCGCGCCGCAACCGGCCGCGGTCGAAATCACGACGTCCATTCCGGAAAACGCTTCCCCATTTTCCCGCTCGAATCCGGCCGCTTTTTCCGGTCGGCCCATACTCGCGTCCAGCGCCCCGCAGCAGGCCTGCCCGGGCGGCACATGCACCGTGTAGCCCAAGCGATTGAGCACGAAGATCGTGGCGCGCAGGGTGTCGCTATCCGCCACGCGGGCGACGCAGCCGAGAAACAGCCCGACTTCGCCGCGCACCGTGCCCTGCGCCGGATAAACAGCCTTCCAGACCGGCTGCGGCTTGATGCGCGGCAATCGCAATACGATCCGCGCCAAGCTCCATTGCGCCAGCCCAGTGGATTTTTGCGCCAGAGCCGGCAGCCCGGATGCCTGCCACGCCCGCAGCAAGCCGCCAGCCAAGCGCAATCTAGCCGGCTTCGTTACCAGTCCATCGACCAGCGCCACCCTCGCCAGCCGCCGCCATAAACCGCGCCGGCGCGAGCTTTCCGCCAAGCCCCTCACTCCGGCGAGCAGCCCGCCATAGGCCACGTTGTTCGGGCACACGGCTTCGCAGGCGCGGCAGCCGAGGCACAAATCGAGATGCGCATGATACCGTTCGTTCATCGGAATGCGCCGTTCCAGCCCGCCCTGCATCAGCGCAATGCGCCCGCGCGGGGAGTCCGCTTCGTTCCCCGTTTTGCGGTAAGTGGGGCAATGGGGCAGGCACAGGCCGCAGGCGACGCAGCGACCGGCTTCCTCAAGCAAGGAATCGGCGGTGCGCGGGATCACCCCGGCTGTCCGTCGGAGCGGGGCCGCCAATACATCGGTGCGTACTTGGCAAACCAGGGAATGAAGCAGGCGAGCCAGACCGCGGCGGCAAGCAGGTAAAAATATCCCGCCGCCGCGCCGACCGGCGGCAAGTCGCCGCCGACACGCGCCAGCGCCGCGGCCTGGAAACCGAGGAACAAGGCCCAGGTCGCGGCGTCCGCCTTGAGCTCCCCGCCCGAATGGCCCAGCGTGACGCGTGAAGCCATGCCCAGCACCATCGAGGCGAACATGCCCACCGTCAGGGCATGGAGCGGGGCATAGGCAAGAATCGCGATGTGCCCGCCGCTAGCCAGCAACAACAGGCTTTGCACCGAATACAGCGCCAAGGCAATGGACAGCCAGACAAAAGCGATGTGCAGCACGGCCAGCAGGCGCACCTTGAAGCTGCGCCGCAACTGCCAGCTCCAGCTCAAATAGAGCGCCTGCGCCAGGAACGGCAGATCGAACAGCCACAGCCAGGCGTTCCAGCCGAGGATTTCAAGCAAGCCGTGGCCGCAGCTGCACACCAGCATCACGCCGAGCGCGCCTTTGGGGCGGACGATCTCGTAGTTGTCCAGCACCCGGCTGGAGAAAAAAGGGATCATGCGATGGCAGACGGTGAAAAAAATCGGCAGCAGGAAAAACCACACCCCCGCCTTGAGCGCGAACACCGCGAACGAACCATTCCCCGTCGCCAGCCACAGAAGGTAAGCCAGCAACCCCAGCCAGCCGGCCGCCAGCGCCGCCGTGGTGATTTTCGGATGCAGCTTGTCGGGATGGCGCGCCGTGATCAGCACCTCGAACAGGGCGTACAGCGCGACGCCCCATCCGCCGAGCATCGCCGCGACCCCGGCGACCAGCCAGGGCTTGCCCGCCAGGAGGCCGAAGTAAAACAGCGGCACCCCGCCCGCCAGCAGCAGGAAGGCCGGCACGTAGCGGCGCGGCGGCACCTTGGGGCCGTTCATCCAGCTCGGGTAAGTGGTCATCAGAAAACCGAAAATGAAAAACGGGAAGAAGCCGTAAATCATCAGGAAACCGTGCGCCCACGTGGCGGGAATCGGCCAGGCGGGCGACAGCCAGACGCCGGTATAGCGGCCGAGCAGCTCGCCCAGCCACCAGGCGATGGCGGCAATGCCCTGCGTTGCGCCGGCGAGAAACATCATGCGGTGAGGCGCGGCGGAAAAAGTGCGCCATGTCGAAGACGCGTAACTCATCGTCGAAATCCAGTATTGAAAAGGAGTATTTTAATCCATAACGCGGGGGCGTTGCCCCAAAGGTTGAACATCCGTCGAAAGCACTGCAAAATAAGGATTTCCCCCGCCTCGACCACCGTCGCATAACTTCCAGAGCACGCATGGCCCAGCCCTTAACCCACATCGGTCGATTCGAGGTCACCCGGATTCTCGGCAGAGGCGCGCAGAGCGTGGTCTATCTGGCTTACGATCCGAATCTGCAGCGTGAAGTAGCGATCAAGACGCTGCATTTCACCGAGCAGCGCGACTGGCAGGATAAAACCCAGGCGCTGATCCAGGAATCGCGCACCGTCAGCAAACTGCGCCACGCCAATATCGTGCCCATCTTCGAGGCCGGCGAGCAGGGCGGCGACCCCTATCTGGTGTTCGAATACGTCGAAGGGCAGACCCTGGCCGATTTGCTGCGGGAAAAAGGCGCGCTGCCGCCCGCCGAGGCGATCGGGATCATCGGTCCGGTGCTGGACGCCATTTCGCACGCGCACAAGAACGGCATCATCCACCGCGACCTCAAACCGTCGAACATCCTGATCAATCGCGACGGCGTGCCCCGTGTCATGGATTTCGGCATCTCGACGCGCGTCTCCGACAACACAGGCGACAAGGACGTGCTGATGGGCACGCCGGCCTACATGGCGCCGGAATACGTCAACGCCAGGCAGGTCAGCGAAAAGAACGACATTTTCGCCGCGGGGCTGATCCTCGGCGAAATGGCCGCCGGGCGCAAGCTCGTTGGCGGCGGCAATGCCCGCCAAGTCATGCAGCGCATCGCCGCCGAGCCGGTCGCGCTGCCGCCGGACAGCGAGACCGCCATCGACGAAAGGCTGGGCGACATCATTCTCAAGGCCGTGGCCAAGGACCCGGTGAATCGCTACGCCAGCGCCGAGGAAATGAGAAACGCGCTGAACGCCTACATGCTGCCCGAAGAGGGCGGACCCGCGCCCTCCGCCGAGTCCAAACAGAGCACGCTGGATTTCCTGCTGCGGCGCATGCGCCACAAGAGCGATTTCCCGGCGCTGTCCGAATCGGTCGGCGCGATCAACCGGGTGGTGTCCTCCGACAAGGAAAGCATCAACAAGCTGTCCAACTCGATCCTGAAGGACTTCGCCCTCACCAACAAGATCCTGCGCCTGGTCAACACGGCCTTCTACAAATCCTACGGCGGCGGCACCATCAGCACCATTTCGCGCGCCGTCATCATTCTCGGCTTCGACGCGGTGCGCAACATCGCCATCACGCTGATCCTGTTCGACCACCTGCAAAACAAATCCCACGCCGCCCACCTGAAGGAAGAGTTCGTCCGCTCGCTATTCAGCGGCATCCTGGCCAAGGACATCGCCGTCAAGGGCGCGTTGAAAGATACCGAAGAAGCGTTCATCTGCGCCATGTTCCACAATCTCGGCCGGCTGCTCGCCATGTTCTATTTCCCTGAGGAAGCCGAAGCCGTCAGGAAAATCATGGCGCAGAAGAAATGCAGCGAGGACACAGCGTCCGCCCAGATACTGGGAATTTCCTACCAGGACATGGGCATCGGCGTCGCCAGGACCTGGGGTTTTCCAGAGCAAATCGTGCACAGCATGCGCAAGCTGCCGCCCGATTCCATCCCCCGCCCCAAAACCCAGATGGACCATCTGCGCCTGATCTCCGGATTTTCCAACGAGCTGTGCGAAGTCATCGCCACCACGCCGGACGAAGATCGACAAACGGAAATCAGGAAAATCGCCGGGCGCTTCGGTGATCGCATGCCGATTCCGGAAAAGCAGCTGCAGGCGACGCTGGAAAAGTCCCTCGAAGAAATCACCCAATTTACCGGAACGGTGCGGGTGAACCTGCAGCACAGCCACTTCGGCAAACAGGCGGCACACTGGGCGGGAAGAAACGACAAGGCTGCGCCGACGAGAACGGCGGCGGACGACGACACCCTGATCGCCGACAAAACACCGGACTCGGCCGCCGCCATCACCGCCACCGAAGGCGTCGCCCTGGCCGAGGCGGAACTGCCGGACATGTCCAGCTCGCGGGCCGCCGCGGGCAACGGGCAAGCCATACTGACCGCCGGCATTCAGGACATCAGCAACTCACTGGTGGACGGCAACTCGCTGAACGACATCCTGCGCATGATCCTGGAAACCATGTATCGCAGCATGGGATTTCAGCACGTCCTGCTGTGCATCAGGGACGCCCGGCAGAATACCATGGTCGGCCGCTTCGGCTTCGGGCAGGACATCAACGAGACCATCAAGCGCTTCAAGTTTTCGCTCAACTATATGCCGGACGTGTTCCATGCCGCCCTGTCCAAAAACGTGGACATCCTGATTTCCGACATCAACGACCCCAAGATCAGGGAACGCATTCCCGACTGGTATCGCAACAATGTCGCCGCCGAAACCTTCGTGCTGTTCCCGCTCAACATCAAGAACGTTCCGGTGGCGCTGATCTATGCGGACAAGGAAGCCGCCGGCGACATCGTCATACCGGAAAACGAGCTGAGCCTGTTGCGAACGCTGCGCAACCAGGCGGTGCTGGCGGTCAAGCAATCATTTTAGGGCACGCACATTAAGGACACCATCATGATGGAATACATCTTTTTCGACGACAGCCTGAGCAAACGCTTCGTCGCCTTCGCGCAAGACCTCGGGGTGGCCTGCCAAGCCAAGCCGGACGAGATGGGCATCACCATCGCCGTGCCGGAAGACCTGGACGACGCGGTAGCCGAAGCGCTGGAGACGCAGTACGACCAGCTGCTCGAGGCGCAGGCCGATCTGGTGGACGAAGCCGAACCCGGCCACAAGCATGCCGCCGGCATCCGCATTACCTTGGCCGACGGCAGCCCGTGCATGATTCGCATCGAGCCGGACATGATGGCCCGGCTGATGGGCTCCTTCAGCATCGACGAAATCCACGCGCTCGCCACCGGCATCGCCCGCAACGTCGAAAACCCGGACGACCAGCCGATCTGCCATACGCCCTCCCGCAAATCCTAAACGGCTTCGATCCGGCACAGGGCGAAAGCCCCGTGCGGAGTCGCGCGCGGAGCGAGGGAACTCGCGTCAAACGATACCTGAACGGGTAGTTGAAGCTTTGGTGCCGGCGTGCTAGCCTAACCGACCCTGTTTTTCGGTTACCGGCAATGGTTCTTTCCGACCGCATCCATACCTACGGGCAGCTTCTGCTGCGGCGCCACGGCGAGCGCGTGCACAAGATCGCGCTCAACGCCGGCCTGACCTGCCCCAACCGGGACGGCAGCAAGGGGATCGGCGGCTGCACCTTCTGCAACAACGACTCGTTCAACCCGAACGGCCACCGGCCGCCCACCGTGCAGGAACAGATGGATTCGGGCCGGCGCGCCATCCAGCGCTGCACCAGGGCGAACAAGTTCATCGCCTATTTCCAGGCCTACACCAACACCTACGCCAAGATCGAACGTCTGCGCGCCATGTACGAAGAAGCGCTGGCGGCGCCGGACGTGATCGGCCTGGCAATCGGCACCCGCCCCGACTGCGTGCCGCCGGAAGTGCTCGACCTTCTGGCCGAATACCAAGAACGCGGCTACGAAGTGGTGCTCGAACTCGGCCTGCAATCGGCGTTCGACGAAACCCTGAAGCGCGTCAATCGCGGCCACGGGCTGGCCGAATACATCGCCACGGCAGCCGCTGCACGGCAACGCGGCATTCCGGTCTGCGCCCACCTCATCGTCGGCCTGCCGGGGGAAACCGAAACGCATTACCACGCCAGCTTGGATGCCGTGCTCGAACACGGCGTGGATGGCCTCAAGCTGCACCCGCTGCACGTCGTCAAGCACACCCTGCTGGCGCAGGAATGGCGGCGCGGCGAATATCAGCCGCTCTCGCAGGAGGATTACACCCGCATCGCCGCCGACCTGATCGAGCGCACCCCGGAGGATATCGTCTTTCACCGCGTTACCGGCACCGCCTCGCGCGACATCCTGCTGGCGCCGGACTGGTGTTCGAAGAAATGGGCCGTGCTCAACGGCATCGAACAGGAACTGAGAAGGCGGGACAGCCGCCAGGGAATATACGCCGCCGCAACCGAGGAAAGATTAAGACATGTCGCCTAAAGCATCTCTCGAACTGGTCTGCCCGGCGGGCAACCTGCCCGCCCTGAAAATCGCAGTCGACAACGGTGCCGACTGCGTCTACATGGGCTTCAAGGACAACACCAACGCGCGCGCCTTCGCCGGGCTGAACTTTGACCCGGCCAGCGCCCGCGAAGGCGTGCGCTACGCCCATGCCAAGGGCGCCAAGGTGCTGCTCGCGCTCAACACCTTCCCGCAGTCCGACAAGTGGGAACGCTGGCAAGGTGCGGTGGACAACGCCGTGGAACTCGGCATCGACGCCATCATCCTGGCCGACCCCGGCCTGATGCGCTACGCCGCCCGCACCTACCCGAACCTGCGCCTGCATCTTTCGGTGCAGGGCTCCGCCACCAACTACGAGGCGATCAACTTCTACCACGAACATTTCGGCGTCCAGCGCGCCGTCATCCCGCGCGTGCTGTCGCTGGCGCAGGTCGAGCAGGTGGTAAAAAACACCCCGGTCGAAATCGAGCTGTTCGGTTTCGGCGGCCTGTGCGTCATGGTCGAGGGGCGCTGCGCGCTGTCGTCCTACGCCACCGGCGAATCACCCAACACCTGCGGCGTGTGCTCGCCGGCCAAGGCGGTGCGCTGGCAGCAGACGCCGGAAGGGCTGGAATCGCGGTTAAACGGCGTGCTGCTCGACCGCTACGGCAAGGACGAGAACGCCGGTTACCCGACGCTGTGCAAAGGCCGCTTCGAGGTGAACAACGAAACCTACTACGCCATCGAGGAGCCGACCAGCCTCAACACCCTGGAAATGCTGCCGGAAATGATCGCTATGGGCATCGCCGCGATCAAGATCGAAGGCCGTCAGCGCAGCCCCGCCTACGTCGAGCAGGTCACCAAGGTGTGGCGCGCGGCGATCGATTCCGCCAAGCGCGCGCCGCAAAGCTACAACGTCAACCCGGCATGGATGGCGCAATTGAACAAGGTCGCCGAAGGCCAGCAGAACACGCTGGGAGCATATAACCGGCCGTGGAAATAAGGAACTACTCAGGCATTCACGAATCTGCGGAAAAAAGCCCCTCGCCCGCGGGCGGGAGAGGGGTTGGGGAGAGGGACTTTGCGCATGAGTAACGCTTGCCGGAATGCAAACACCCTCATCCCCGCCCCTTCTCCCGCCTGCGGGAGAAGGGAGCAAACCGACCTGAATGATTAAGGAAATAAACCTTTAGTTTGCTAAAGTGAGTTCGAAATGAAATTAGCCCTGGGCCCCATCCTCTACTACTGGGAACGCGAAGCCACCTTCAGTTTCTACGACGAGATCGCCGCCGCGCCGGTGGACATCGTCTACCTCGGCGAAACCGTGTGCTCGCGCCGCCACACCCTGCGCACCGAAGACTGGTTCGAGGTCGCCGACAAGCTCGCCGCCGCCGGCAAGGAAGTGGTGCTCTCCACCCAGGCGCTGATCGAATCCGAATCCGACCTGAAAACGCTGCGCCGCCTCACCGGCAACGGCAAGTTCATGGTCGAAGCCAACGACATGGGCGCGGTGCATCAACTTTCCGCCGCCAAAGTCCCTTTCGTCGCCGGCCCCCACATCAACACCTACAACCCGCAAACCCTCGAGCTGCTCAATGAACTCGGCGCCAAGCGCTGGGTGATGCCAGTGGAAATGTCGCGCGAGGCGCTGTCCCACATGCAAGCCACACGCCCGGCCGGGATGGAAACCGAAGTGTTCGCCTATGGCCGTCTGCCGCTGGCTTTCTCGGCGCGCTGCTTCACCGCCCGCCACTACAACCTGCCCAAGGACGACTGCCAGTTCCGCTGCATGGACTATCCCAACGGGCTCACCCTCAATACCCGCGAAGGCCAGCCCTTCCTGGCCCTGAACGGCATCCAGACCATGTCCGCCAGTATCTACAACCTGATCGGCGAACTCGACTCGATGCGCGCAACCGGCGTGGATGTGGTGCGCGTCAGCCCGCAGGCCTTCCACACACCGAAAATCCTCAAGCTGTTCCGCGACGCGCTGGACGGTCGGACTACCGCGCAAGCCGCCGCGCAGCAGATGACCAAACTGATGTTCGACCAAGCCTGCGACGGTTACTGGCACGGCAAGCCGGGCATCGAGCAGAGCTACCTCGCGCCGGCCGAAAACGAATAGCGCATATCAGTCGGCCACATCGCGTAGGTGCGAATTCATTCGCACAATCCACTTTGTCGCGGCGCGACAGCGAAATATTGGCGAATCATGTTGTAATTCATGCGCATTAATGCCAACATTAACTTATTATAAGGGGGCATTATGCGGATGGAACAATCGACAACCGGAACAAAAAAGGCGACTAATGTGACGCTACGAGAAGCGCTGCTAGCCGAAGCCAAAACATTACACATCAATATTTCGCAAGCCGCCGAAGCAGGCATTGCACGGGCTGTCGCGGACAAGCGCGCGGAGCTTTGGCTCGCCGAAAACCAAGCCGCAATCGCCAGCGCCAACGCCTACGTCAAACAGCACGGGCTGCCGCTGGCGCAGCACAGAATGTTTTGACATGGCCCGATTCGGTGTTTACGCAAATCCAACGGGTACCGGCTACCTGCTTGACGTTCAGGCCGATCTGCTAAGCCAACTCAACACCCGCGTCGTCGTTCCGCTCCTGCCGCTGGACGCCGCCCCGGCGCCCATCGGCACGCTCAACCCGTTGTTTGAGATCGATGGGGCGCAGCATTCGATGGTGACTCAATACCTGGCCGCTGTGCTGGTCGGCACACTCAAAGCCCCGCTGTTCAACACCGAAAATCGCCGCGGCGAAATCACCGCGGCACTCGACCTGCTGTTTCAGGGGTTTTAAGGAGCCACGCCATTGGCTACAGGCCTGGTCAATTACCTCAAACCACCTCCACCCGCGTCAATTCCTCCCCGTCCGGCGTAAGCAAATGTACCGCGCAGGCAATGCACGGATCGAAACTGTGCACCGTGCGCAGGATTTCGATCGGCTGCTTCGGATCATGGATGGCGTGGCCGCGCAGGGCGGCTTCGTAGGCGCCGGCGTTGCCTTGGGCATCGCGCGGGCCGGCGTTCCAGGTGCTGGGCACGACGGCCTGGTAGTTGGCGATCACGCCGTCGCGGATCACCACCCAGTGGCCCAGCGCGCCGCGCGGGGCTTCCATGAAGCCGACGCCCTTGGCCTCCTTCGGCCATGAGGACGGTTCCCACAGCTTGTCGTTGAAGGTATCGAGTTCGCCGGCGCGGATGTTACCCATCAGCTGGTCGTACCAGCCGGGCAGGGCATCGGCCAGGAGCTTGGTTTCCAGCGCCCGCGCCGCGGTCCTGCCCAGGGTGGAGAACAGGGCTTCGAGCGGCAGGTCGAGCTGTTTCAGCGCCTGTCCGGCCAGCTCGCGGGTCGGCGCGTGGCCCTTGGCGTAAAGCATGGCGACGCGGGCGAGCGGGCCGACTTCCACCGCGTGGCCGCGCCAGCGCGGCGACTTCATCCAGGAATAGGCTTCCATCGGGTTCAGTTCGCGGTAGGGCGGCTTCGGCCCGGTATATTTCAGCTTGGTTTCACCGTCGTAGGGATGCAAGCCCTTGTCCTTGCCGGATTCGTATTCGTACCAGGAATGGGGCACGAATTCCTGGATCTGGTCGGGCGCGTCGAGGTCGAGTTCGTGGACGCGGGACAGGTCGCGATTGAGGATCACCCCGCGCGGCACCAGGAAACTCGCCGCATCGCCGATGTCCTTTTCCGGGAAATCGCCGTAGGTGAGGAAGTTGCCCAGTCCCTCGCCCTGCTTCGCCCAGTCCTTGTAGAAGCCGGCGATGGCCAGTACATCGGGCAGATAGACCTGATCGACGAATTCGCGCATCTGGTCGATGACGGATTTGACCAGTTGCAGACCGGCCAGATCGACCGCGGTGGCACCCGCGCCGCCCCGGAAATGGGGGCCGCGGCCATGGCCGGGGTGGTCGGGATGGACGCTGATCGCGCAGGGCATGCCGCCCACGGTGAAATTCGGATGCGGGTTCTTGCCGCCGAAAATGGCGTGCAGCTTGACCACGTCGCGCTGCCAAGTCAGCGCCTCGAGGTAATGCGCCACCGCCATCAGGTTGGCCTCGGGCGGCAGCTTGTATGCAGGATGCCCCCAGTAGCCGTTCCTGAACAGACCGAGCTGGCCGCGCTCGACGAAATCCTTGAGCTTTTTCTGGGTGTCGGCGAAATAGCCCGGCGACGATTTGGCGTAGCGGCTGATGCTCTGCGCGAGCTCCGAGGTTTTCTTCGGGTCAGCCTTCAGCGCGGAGATCACATCCACCCAGTCGAGCGCGTGCAGATGGTAAAAGTGCATCACGTGGTCGTGCACGAACTGCGCCACGCCCATCAGGTTGCGGATGATGCGCGCGTTGGCCGGGATCGGGTAATGCAGCGCGTTTTCCACCGCCCGCACCGAAGCCATCCCGTGCACCAGGGTGCACACGCCGCAGATGCGCTGGGCGAAGGCCCAGGCCTCGCGCGGATCGCGCCCCTTCAGGATCAGCTCGAGCCCGCGCACCATGGTGCCGGCGCTGTAGGCCTCGGTGATGGTGCCGTCGGCGGACGTTTCGGCCTCGATGCGCAAGTGCCCTTCGATGCGGGTGACGGGATCGACGATGATGCGGCTCATTTTTTGTCCTTAAAAAACATAACCTCTCAGGCATTAGCGAATCTGCGGCATATTAAAGCCCCTCGCCCGTCTCGCCGTGGTCGCTGCGCAGCAGCGGGAACCCGGCGGGGACACTCCTTGCGGGTGCAGGGAGAGGGGTTGGGGTGAGGGACTTTGCGCTTAGGCAACGCTTGCTGGGACGCAAACACCCTCATCCCCGGCCCTTCTCCCGCCTGAGGGAGAAGGGAGAAAATCGACCTCAGTGGTTAATGATTTTTATCTGCTTCACTCTCCACCAAATGTTCAGCCACCAGCTCCGTCAGTCCGATCACACGCACGTCCATGTTGTAGTGTTCGATCGCTTCTTCCATCACGTTGCGGCAGTTGGCGCAGGCGGTGACCATGGTTTTCACGCCGAGCTTGTCGAGCTGGCGCTTCTTAACCTGAAACACCTTGAAGCGCAGGGCTTCCGCGCGCGGGTTGGCGCTCACTCCGCCGCCACCGCCGCAGCACCAGTTGTAGATGCCGGCGTCTTCCATCTCGCGGAAATCCGACGCCACCTGGTTGAGCAGATAGCGCGGCTCCTCGACCACGCCGCCGCGGCGAACGATCTGGCACGGGTCGTGGAAGGTGAGCGGCTCATCGAGCGAGCCTTCGGTCGGCAGCTTGCCCTCGTTGCGCAGCCGGTCGAGCAGTTCCAGCACATGCACCACCTCGAAAGGATAAGGCCGGCCGATCAGGTTCGGGCCGTCCCAGCGCAGGGCGGTGAAAGCGTGGCCGCATTCCGGGCTGATCACGGTCTTGACCTTGAGCTTTTCCGCCGCGTTGACGATGCGCAGCACGATGTCGCGCGCCAGGTCGGAAACGCCGATCTGGATGCCGGCGTTGGTCGCCTCGAACGCTTCCGACGAAACCGTCCAGGTCACGCCGGCCTGTTTGAAGATGCGCGCCAGCGCGCCAAGGTATTCGGGGAAGCCGACGATCTCCATCGAGGACATCAAAACCAGGCAATCGACGCCGGCCTGATCGATCGGCACCTCGACGCCGGATTCGGCCGCCTCGACGCTGACCATCTTGAGGAAGGCGGGCGGCTTGATGCCCATCGGGCTGCCCAGTTCGATGGTGCGCGTCACCGCCTCGATCACGCCGGGCGGGGCAAACCCGGCGATGGCCATACCCTCGCGAATCTTGCGCACCATGCCGGTGATGTCGTTGCCGACCGGGCAGGCCAGCGAACAGCGCCCGCACAGGGTGCAGGAATCGTAAACCAGCTCGCTCCAGGCGGCGAGCTCTTCTTCGCCGACGGGTCTGGCCAAGCCAAGCGCGGCGCCAAGCCGGCCCAGCAGCGTGTACTCGTTCCGCCACATCCGGCGCAGCGGTTCGAGCTTGTGGATGGGCGTGTATTTCGGGTCGCCGGTTTCGGTGTAAAACAGACAGGCGTCGGCGCACAGGCCGCAGTGGACGCAACTAGTGAAATAGCTGGCGATGGGCGCGTCCAGCACTTCGCGCATCAGGTTCAGGCCGCGTTCGAGCGAGCTCATAGCGTCACCCCCTTGCGGCCGAGCGCGCTGCCGTTGTACCAGCGCGAAATGGCGAACGAAAAGGCATGGGCCAGCTTGGTGAACGGCAGCAGCACCAGCAGCGCTTCTGCGCTGAGGATGTGCACCGCCAGCATGGTGGTGTAGGGCAGCGCCAGGTGATGAAAGGCGAGGTAGCCGGTCAGCATCGGCGCCGTCGTCAGCGCCCAGGCCAGATAATCGTCGAAGGTGGAAAGGAATCGCTTCACCGGGTGCGTCAGCCGCAAGATCAGCACTCCCGCCAACGCCGCGATGGTCAAGAGCGACGCCGCATCTACCAGGGCGCTCGGCAGCCCCGGCCAGCCAAAGCCGAATTCGGACTGGAACAGGCGGATATGGGGAACGAACAAGAACAGCGCCGCGAACAGCCCAAGATGAAACACGTAGCCCAGGAGGTAAGTGGCCACATTGGCGCGCAGGAAGGGCAGGCGCGGCAAACTGCGGCTGAACACGGTGCGCCAGCCGCCCCACGCGGCGCCCGGCCGGGGCACGGCAAGGTCGCGCTTGCGGCCGAGGCCGAAGATTTCCGCCAGACGCAAAACGATCCCGGCGACGAACAGCGCAATGCCGATCTGAAGGCCGGGGCCGCGCGCCCACAACAACAAGTCCATCTCGCTCATGGTTTGCGCTCCAGATCGTCCACCGTGGCGGGCTGATGTTGGGCCTTGGCATCGCTTTTCGCCTTGCGGTTGGCGACCGCCACCGCGGCGCCCGCCGCCAGGCCCACGCCCGCCGCCGCCACGGCGATTTTACCGAGCGGGCTGATCGGCGTGGAAAGCGGCTGATAGAAACCGCCCGCATCCCAGAAATGCGGCTCGGAACAGCCCAGGCAGCCGTGGCCGGACTCGATCGGGAAACTCGTTCCGCCGTTCCATTTGGTGGTGGCGCAGACGTTGTGGGTGGTCGGCCCCTTGCAGCCCAGCTCGAACAGGCACCAGCCGTTGCGCGCGCCCTCGTCGTCGAAGCTCTTGGCGAACTTGCCCTGGTCGTAGAACGGCCGCCGGTAGCAGCGGTCATGGATGGTTTCGCCGAAGAACGAGCGCGGGCGATGCTGGTCGTCCAGTTCCGGCAGCGTGCCGAACAGCAGGAAATGCGCCACCACGCCGGTCATCACGGTCGGCACCGGCGGGCAGCCAGGCACGTTGACCACCGGCTTGTCGCGCACGATCTGGCTCACCGGCACCGCGCCGGTGGGATTCGGGTTCGCCATCGGCAAGCCGCCGAACGAAGCGCAGGTGCCCACCGCGATCACCGCCGCGGCGCCCTTGGCCGCTTCTTCCAGCATATCCAGGTTGGTGCGGCCGGCGATGGTGGAATAGACGCCGCCGTCCTTGAGCGGGACGGAGCCGTCCACCGCCAGGAGATACCGGCCGAAATTTTCCTTCATCGCCTGCTCGCGGGAAAGCTCGGCGGCCTCGCCGGAAGCGGCTTGCAGCGTGTGATGGTAGTCGAGGGACAGGAAATCGAAGATCAGCGATTCCAGAGTGGGCGAATAGGAGCGAGTGAGGGCTTCGGTGCAGCCGGTGCACTCCTGGAAGGAAAGCCAGATGAGCGAGGGCTTGCTTACGCTGCCGAGCTTGTCGGCCAAGGCCTCCCCGGAACCCGGCGGCAGCGCCAGCAACGCCGCCAGACCGGTGCAATACTTGAGGAACTCGCGCCGGCTGATGCCGTGGCGCGCCAGTTGTTCAGCCAGATTGAGCTCAGCCATTTCCACCTCCGGAGGGCGAAACCGCGATTAACTGAGCAAAGTATAACCCCGCGAATGCGAACCGCGGTAAAACTGCTATCCTTTAGCCCTCATGCAAGACAAACCCACCGACAATCTGCTGCTCGATACCGGCCTGCAATCGGGCGGATGGAATGCCCGCTTCGACCACGCCTGGCTCGAACTCCACGCCGTCGGCGAACGCCCCGGCCTGCTGCGCTTTTACCGTAGCACGCCGAGCGTCACCTTGGGCCGCCATCAGGCGCCGGAACATGAAATCCGCGCCGACTATTGCCGCCAAAAAAACATCGAAATCGTGCGCCGGGCCAGCGGCGGCGGCGCGCTTTATGTCGATGAAAATCAGCTCGGATTCAGCCTGATCGCGAGCCGCCCGGCCGCCTGGCAAGGCTTCGGACTGGGACAGATGCTCGCCGCCTTCTGCGCGGCCATCGCCGACGGCCTCTCGCGCCTCGGCATGACGGCGGCCTTCAAGGCGCCCAACGACTTGGAAATCGAAGGCCGGAAACTCGCCTCCGCCTTCATCGCCATCGAGGGCGACGCCATCCTGCTGCACGCCACCCTGCTCTGCGACGTCGATATCCAGACCCTGCTCGAAGCGCTGCGCGCGCCCACCGAGAAGCTGACCGTAACCGGCCTGGAAAGCGCGCGGCAGCGGCTTGCCACGGTTAGGGAAGTGCTTGGAGAAATTCCGCCCGATGCGGTGCTAAAACAGGCGTTACGCGAAGGGCTGGCGGGTGTGTTTGGTCGGCGTGACTTCGGCGCCGACTTCATTCCCTCCCCTACGGCAGACCTCGCTGTTCTCCCTCTCCCGCGAGCGGGAGAGGGCCGGGGTGAGGGTCTTTCCGGTATGGAAATGGTTGTGGAAAGCGACGATCCCCACCCCAACCCCTCCCCCTGCACCCGCAAGGAGTGTCCCCGCCGGGTTCCCGCTGCTGCGCAGCGACCACGGCGAGACGGGAGAGGGGCTTATGAACCAACCACACCTGATATCGGCCCTACGCCGCTCGAAGCCCTGCACAAAACGCCGGGCGGCGTGTTGCGCGCACGCCTTCGGCTGGATGCATCCGGGCAATCCATCGACCGAATCCGCTTCGCGGGCGATTTGCATGTGCACCCCGCCGACTTGCTGGAACGCCTGCAGCAAACGCTGGCCGGGATGCCTCTTGAGCAGGCGGAAGCGGCTGTTTCGGCGTTCTTCGACCAACATCCCGGCGACCTGCTCGGCTTTTCCGCCGACGACATCCGTCATGTGCTGCGGCTGGCCATCGACAAGCTGGCGCAGCAAGAATTGATGGGGCTAAGCGCGCGCCAGGCCAACCAATTGATGGTAGCGGGCGGCGAAAGCGCCGAAGCCGTCCTCGCGCGCGCCTCGGTCATGCTGCTGCCGTACTGCGCCAAACCCGCCTGGTGCAAATGGCGCAGCCAGGACGATTGCGGGGAATGCGGCAAATGCGCGGTGGGCGACGCCTACCGCATGGCGCGGGAGCGCAACATGCAAGTGACCACCATCACCCACTATGAACACCTCACCAGCACCCTTGGAACGATGAAGGCGGATGGCGTCGAAGCTTACGTCGGCGCCTGCTGCAGCCAGTTTTTCGTCAAGCGCCATCGTGCTTTCGAGCAGGCCGGCATGAATGCCGTATTGATGGACATCAGCGGCGCCAACTGCTACGAGCTGAAACAGGAAGAAGCCGCCTATGCCGGCCAGTTCCAGGCCGAGGCAGAGCTCGATGCGGATCTGCTGGAGCGGGTGATGCGGCGGGTGCCCGCCCTGTCCGATGGACAGCCGCAAGAGCAATTCCACTCAACCAAGTTATGGCAAAATCGCCGCCCCATATCATGACACAGCGATTCACCATGACAGTTCCCTCACCCCTAACCCTCTCCCGCCTGCGGGAGAGGGTTAGGGGGCTCGCTTCGCGAGTTTTACTCTGAAAGCACGCATGAAACGCATCGATCGGCAGCTCCTCACCTCCCTCTCCGCCCAGGCAGCGGCCGCGCCGCGCCTGCGGGCACACCATAACCTGCACCCCGAGCTGGACGACCCGGTCCAACGCCTGTGCATCGCGATGGAGCCGGGCACCTACGTCCGTCCGCATCGGCACTCGGACCCGGCAAGCTGGGAGATTTTGCTGGTGCTCTCCGGTGCAGTGGTCCTGCTGGTGTTCGACGAAGACGGCCGGGTGACGGAGCGAACCGAACTCTCCGCCTGCGGCGAAGTCGGCACGGTGGAAATCCCCGCCCATACCTGGCATGCGGTGGCCTCCACCCAGCCCGGCACGGTAGTGTTCGAGGTCAAGCAGGGGCCGTACAAGCCGATCGCCGAAGCCAACTATGCGCCGTGGTCGCCGGCCGACGGGGATGCGGCGCGCGCGCTTACTGCTTGGTACGGCACGGCACGGCCGGGGGATGCCGCCCCAAAAAGTTAGATTATCTTGTGGGTCAGGCTTTCTCGCCCGTGCGAGCAGCTCCGCTGCCGCTCGCGGCGGGGGACATACGATCTTTCATCGACTTTAGTCGATAGAAAGTCGGAGTGCAGCTTGCTGCCACTCCTTGCGGGTGCTGCCTGACATGTACGGCTAAAGCCATACCCACAGGAATGTTGGCTGCCATATTGATAGCCGCGATGGCCGAATCGAGAAAAAATCGATAAAATGTACCGCAACTAATGCCTTGAAAGAATTCGCATGAACCTGCCCGCGTTCAAAATCCCCAAGCCGCTCGGCGCCGCGCTGTCGCTGCTGCCGGCTTATCCGCATTCGCTGCTGTTCAGCCAGGGCCTCAATCTGGCGCTGGGGCGCATCATCAAG
>JAQTMN010000023.1:26313-35799 GCA_028714315.1 Sulfuricella sp.
TCGCATGAACCTGCCCGCGTTCAAAATCCCCAAGCCGCTCGGCGCCGCGCTGTCGCTGCTGCCGGCTTATCCGCATTCGCTGCTGTTCAGCCAGGGCCTCAATCTGGCGCTGGGGCGCATCATCAAGCGCGAATTGCTGGAGCCGCTGCACGGCAAGGTGATCCGCATCCGCGTCACCGATGCCGGCCTCAGCTTTTTCTTCACCATCAACAGCACCGGCTTCATCGCCTGCAAGAGCGACAAGACGCCCGACCTGTCGATCAGCGCCACCGCCTACGATTTCCTGATGCTCGGCATGCGCAAGGAAGACCCGGACACCCTGTTCTTCAGCCGCCGCCTGGTGGTCGAAGGCGACACCGAGCTGGGCCTGATCGCCAAGAACACGCTCGACGCAGTGGAATTGCCCAAGTTCGACATCGAACAGGTGATGCCGGGAAAAGTGCTGGAAAAAGCCGCCGCCCGGCTGCTTGCCGCCAGCCCGCGCTGAGACGGCATCCCGCGAAAACGGGAATCCATGCTTCGCTGAAATTTTCCGGATTCCCGCTTCAGCGGGAAGAACGGAAAACGGAATTCAAGTTGGCGTGCTCCGCCAAGCGCGTGAAACGCGCCCCAAATCTTCCCTGACACTCCCTCTCCCCGGCACTTTCCCCAATGGGGCGAGGGAGTTAATGGCGCCCCCCTCCCGCACCAATCCGACCCGCTCGAAAAGTATTAAACTTTAGTCATTCGATATGAATATCGGAGCCCGCTTCTCCACTTGACACAACACAAGACTATGGGTAATTTTGCACTCCTACACACAACATCTTGTGGTTTATGATATTTGTCAACCAATCGCGGATTGGCGGCGGATTCGTGAACGGCAAGCACGCCAGGAGGAAACAATGACGGAACACCAGCCGGAAGGCGGCAGCACCAATCTGGTCTCTCTCCACAAGGGAGTCATCAAGCGCGACAACACCCTGGCCCCGTTCGATTCGGACAAGATCCGCTCCGCCATCCAGCGGGCCGGCACGGCGTCCGGCGAGCTCGACGCCAACGAAGCCTTCCTGCTCACCGCCCAGGTGGTCAAGGTCCTGATCCACAAGTTCCGCTCCGAACCGCCGCATATCGAAAAAATCCAGGACGCGGTGGAGCAGGTGCTGATTTCCGCCAACCACCTCAAGACCGCCCGCGCCTACATCGTCTACCGCGAACAGCACACCAAGCTGCGCCAGGACCGCAAGACGGTGGTGGATGTGGAAAGCTCGATCAACGAATACCTCGACCAGATGGACTGGCGCGTCAACGCCAACGCCAACCAGGGCTATTCCCTGGGCGGCCTGATCCTCAACGTTTCCGGCAAGGTGGTCGCCAACTACTGGCTCAACCACGTCTATCCGCCCGAAGTCGGCGTCGCCCACCGCGAGGGCGACATCCACGTGCACGACCTCGACATGCTCGCCGGCTATTGTGCCGGCTGGTCGCTGCGCACCCTGCTCAACGAGGGCCTCAACGGCGTCCCCGGCAAGGTCGAGGCCGGCCCGCCCAAGCACATGTCCTCCGCCGTCGGCCAGATCGTCAACTTCCTAGGCACCCTGCAGAACGAATGGGCCGGCGCGCAGGCGTTCAGCTCGTTCGACACCTACATGGCGCCGTTCATCCGCAATGACAATCTGTCCTACGCCTGCGTCAAGCAGTACATCCAGGAACTGATCTACAACCTCAACGTGCCGTCGCGCTGGGGCACGCAGACGCCGTTCACCAACCTGACCTTCGACTGGGTATGCCCGGAAGACCTGCGCGAGCAGGTGCCCGTGATCGGCGGCAAGGAAATGCCGTTCGCCTACGGCGACCTCCAGGTCGAGATGGACATGATCAACCGCGCCTACATCGAAGTGATGACCAGGGGCGACGCCAAGGGCCGCGTGTTCACCTTCCCCATCCCGACCTACAACATGACGCCGGATTTCCCGTGGGAATCCGAGAACGCCACCCTGCTGTTCGAGATGACGGCGAAATACGGCCTGCCCTATTTCCAGAACTTCATCAATTCCGAGTTGAAGCCGAACATGGTACGCTCGATGTGCTGCCGGTTGCAGCTCGACCTGCGCGAACTGTTGAAACGCGGCAATGGCCTGTTCGGCAGCGCCGAGCAGACCGGCTCGGTCGGCGTGGTCACCATCAACTGCGCGCGCCTGGGCTATCTCTACCAGGGCAACGAAGAAGCCCTGTTCGCCCGCCTCGACGAGCTGATGGAAATCGGCAAGAACAGCCTGGAAATCAAGCGCAAGGTAATCCAGCGCCACATGGACGCCGGCCTGTTCCCGTACACCAAGCGCTACCTCGGCACGCTGCGCAACCACTTCTCCACCCTGGGCGTGAACGGCATCAACGAAATGGTGCGCAACTTCACCCACGACGAACACGACATCACCACCGAATACGGCCACACCTTCGCGGTGCGCCTGCTCGACCACGTGCGCGCCAAGATGCTCGCCTTCCAGGAAGAGACCGGCCACATGTACAACCTCGAAGCCACGCCGGCGGAAGGCACCACCTACCGCTTCGCCAAGGAAGACCGCAAGCGCTTCGCCGACATCATCCAGGCCGGCACCAAGGAAATGCCCTACTACACCAACTCGTCCCAACTGCCGGTCGGCTTCACCGACGACCCGTTCGAGGCGCTGGAGCGTCAGGAGGAATTGCAGCGCAAATACACCGGCGGCACCGTGCTGCACCTGTACATGACCGAGCGCATCACCAGCGCCGAAGCCTGCAAGACGCTGGTGCGCCGCGCCCTGGAACGCTTCAGCCAGCCGTACATCACGATCACACCGACCTTCTCGATCTGCCCCAAGCACGGCTACCTCGACGGCGAGCACAAGTTCTGCCCGAAATGCGACCAGGACCGCCTGGCCGAAAAACGCAAGAAATTGGCGGCAGCGTAGGAGACACACCGACCGCCTCCCCCTTTGAAAAAGGGGGATTGAGGGGGATTTAGCGATAGTAGCTATTTGCCACAATTTAAATCCCCCCTAGCCCCCCTTTTTCAAAGGGGGGAAAATCGGTTCCATTAACATGACCACGCAAGAGGAGAACACCATGAACGACCTGTCCCACCAAGCCAACCTGGAAACCGAAGAAATCCTGCTGACCGACGCCGAGCGCCAGCCCTGCGAAGTCTGGACCCGCGTCATGGGCTATCACCGCCCGGTCGCCTCGTTCAACATCGGCAAGAAAGGCGAGCACCACGAGCGCCAGTATTTCCAGGAATGCCGGGCCGGGCTGGCGGCTTAAACCCTTTTAGCCGCAAAAAGGCGCAAAAGGCTCAGAAAACGACATCCCCACCGCAAAGGCGCAAAGACGCCAAGGAATCGCAAAGGAAACCCCCGCGAACTCAAGGCAATTTCCTTTGCGTAGACTTTGCGCCTTCGCGCCTTTGCGGTCGATTTTGAATTTTTCCATTTGCGCCTTTTGTGCTTTTTCGCGGCCACATGCCCTTGACCTTATCCCGCCTCCAAGTCGGCGGCCTCACCCCGCTGACCAGCACCGACTACCCCGGCTGCCTCGCGGCCGTGGTGTTCTGCCAGGGCTGCCCCTGGCGCTGCGGCTACTGCCATAATCCCCACCTGATTCCGCGCAATGCCGAAAGCGCGCTGGACTGGCCCGGCGTGATGGACTTCCTGCGCCGCCGCCAGGGCCTGCTCGACGCGGTCGTGTTCAGCGGCGGCGAACCGACCCTGCAGGACGATCTTCCCGCCGCCATCGAAGAAGCGCGCAACCTCGGCTTCAAGATCGGCCTGCACACCGGCGGCACCTACCCCGCCCGACTCGGCGCCGTGCTACCGCTGCTGTCCTGGGTAGGCATGGACATCAAGGCCGCGTTCGACGACTACGACCGCGTCACCGGCACCCCCGCCAGCGGCGAAAAAGCGCGGGAAAGCGCCCGCCTGCTGCTGGACAGCGGCGTCGCCCACGAATTCCGCACCACCGTGCATCCGCTGTTTCATACCCAGGAATCCCTGCTGCGGCTGGCGGAGGAACTGCGCAAGATGGGCGCGCGCCATTACGTGCTGCAGGAGTTTCGCCCGCAGGGGTGTGCGGACGAGGCGGTCGCGTCTTATCCGGCGCGGGAGTTGGTGGATGAGGCGCTATGCGAGCGGATTGGGGGCATGTTTGAGAGTTTTTCGGTGCGGCGGGGGTAAAACACATTAAAACGTAACCACGACGAATTAAGTTTCGCGCCAAAAGGAAGCATCATAACGATCCATACTTAAAAAACATCTTGGCGCAAGCATTCAGCTAATAACTGCTATTATGTCGCTTTTGGCATCAATATTTATTCAAATATTGAATCATCTGTGTTTTTCTTTATGTTTGATTTAATTGAAGAAACCTACCATTCTCCGCTGGGCTGGGAGCAAAGCCAGGCTCATACCAGACTTATCTCGACTTGCCCCAAAAAAGTACAGCCGATATGTCGAACCATTTGCGGGCTCAGCGTGCCTTTATTTCGCCCTTGAACCACAAATAGCGATCCTTGGTGATATTAATGCACAAGTAATCGATGTATATCGAGCGATACGTTCAGATCCTAACAGTGTTGCCGACGCCTTAGAGGAGATCCCAAAGACGGCCGATGCATACTATAAGCTTAGAGCCCAAGACCCATCTTCTCTAAACCTTAGCCAGCGTGCCGCCCGGCTTATTTTCCTGATGAAGGCCTGCTTTAATGGGGTATATCGAACGAACCTACGAGGTGAATTTAATGTGCCGATGGGAGACCGAGTATATGCGTTGCCAACGCGCAAACACCTTATCGAGACTCATCAATTAATTCAGAACGCCCACCTGGTATCTGGCGACTTCAGAGAGACCCTTGCATTGAGCCGACCCGGGGATTGGGTCTATATGGACCCTCCTTATCGAAAAATCGATCGCTACCGTGGCGAATATGGCTATGCAGGAAGATTTGGAGAGAGCGAAATGTCGCTTCTGATCGATACAGCACGCGAATTGGCTTCGCGAGGAATATCTGTCACCATGTCATATGCGTATGACGAAGCATTTGTTAGGTCCCTAAGTGGTTGGAGTGTTCATTTGGTCTCTGCCACCCGTTCTGTGGCTAGCAAAGCTGAGTTCCGACTAAAGGTGCCGGAAGTTATATTGACTAGCTATCTTTCATAATGACAGAGCAAGGCAAACCTTTGATTCGTATCGCTATTGTCAGCGATATTCATGCTTTTTCGTCAAGAGAAAAAGGGACAGACTCCGTTTTGGATTTTTCAGGTATAAGTCCGGGGGCATCAAATCCGCTATCCGACCTCGCACAAGAAATAGAAAAACAAAGCTCTAAGGTCGATATATTGGTTTGTGCTGGCGACATATGCAATCAGGCAGACTTCGGGGGTCTTGAACGCGCCTGGATTGAACTGCATCACGTTCGCACACTACTCCAAGCCGATCAGATGGTAGCGACCTGTGGGAATCACGATTTAGATTCAAGATATTTATCAAACGAGACCGACCCTGATCCAAAAGGCGCACTCCTTTCGCTATCCCCTCGTTTTCCATTTGAAGATTCGGCGCTATCGGACAAATTTTGGGCGAGAAACTACGCTGTGCTACGACATAACGATGTGGTGATCGCATCTTTGAATACCAGCGCCTATCATGGGGGAAAGCAAGAAGAAATTCTATATGGGCGAGTAAGCAAACGTACAATTGATGCGCTGGCCGCTGAATTAAAGAATACTCAAGATGCTTTAGCTCACGTGTTGGTTTGTCATCATCATCCTTTACCATTGAGTGGGGTGGCACGAACAGCAGACAAGGAATACATCCGAAATGGACAGGATTTATTAGATGAAATCGTAAAGGCCACAGGGAACTCCTGGTTAATTATCCACGGCCACAGGCATAAACCAAGATTGATTCATGGAGCATCAAGCACTAATGCCGTTCCCTTCATACTTGGAGCAGGAAGCCTTGGGGCAAGAATTCCAGGCGTACCGAACCAATTTCATATTGCTAGTTTATACAAGTCCAATTTAAGCGAGCACGCCTCAATTGTGGGGACTGTGGAAACTTGGTCTTGGAATGACTCATCAGGTTGGAGTCTTTCATCACAGCCCGCGGGATTGCCACCAATTTGTGGATTTGGATACCGTGGACAGACTAGGGTTTTGGCAAGCCAAATTGCCGACATTGTTGGGCCAGCCTTTGCGACATGGATTGATGTGCGTGCCAAGATTCCATCCGTGGATTTTTTGTTTCCAGATGCCCTGAGAGAGTTGGAGACAGAACTAGAAAAACTTGGCCTTCAAGTCCTTCGGGATCGAAACGGTCAACCACACCAAGTCGGCAGATAGGAGCGGAAGCGAGTGGACAACGCTATCGGATTCTTTTCAAGTTTTAATGCCCGCCACCTTGACGCGGAGCAGGTAGCGCGATCTTTTGTGCCGAGTTCGAAATTCATGCAATTACTTGGTGTACAAAATTCGCTATTGGTAGGTGCACGGGGTAGTGGCAAAACGCATATGCTAAAAATGCTTCAGCCGAAAGCGCTAAACGCATGGGATCATGAAGATGCCGAAGGGATACGAGCTAATATTCCCTATTGGGGCGTGTTTGTTCCGGCAGATGAAGCTTGGCGTCAACAAATCGAATCTACTGCGGAACTGCTTCCAGAAAAAACACAAAAAAAATTTCGTGCCGCAGTGTTCTCAAGCCATGTTCAGCGCTCATTGATCGACTGTTTCCTTCAGCTTACATACGATCGCCCATCTAATGACAAAGGCTTTGCTCATGTAACGCTCAGCACTAAGCATGAGGCAGAGTTATGCAGGACACTCGCCACCAGCTGGAAGCTATCCCCCAGAATTCACTCAATGATTGGAATTCGACAAGCCCTTGTTGATCGATTGGCTGATCTATATGAAGCAGCTGAAGACGACCAAAACTTATCCAGCCTGCTCAAAAACAGCCAAACTCAAGCAGTCCAGGCTGCGCTTCGAGGAACCAACGCTTTTGATTCGATAATCAATCGTTTCGAGGGCCGCTGGTGTCTTATGTTTGACGAACTGGAAATCGCACCAAAAGAGGTGCAACAGGTGCTGTTCCGCAGTTTACGTGCGACAGACCAAAAACTGTTGTTTAAGCTTGCGCTTAGCCCTTCGACCCAGGCCGCAAGCGTATTTCGAGAAGCGATGGGGCCAACTGCGGGTAACGATTTCGATGAAATATCCCTGTATCCGGACCCTAAGGAAACCGTAGCTTTTTGCGAAAAATTATGGGAAAAAATCGCTAGAGGCAGCAGCGCACAGCAACTACCTCCAACTTCCGTTCTGAGACATTCAATATTTCATGAACCAGAAACCTCGCATCCCTACAGCAAAGAAGGGCACTGGCAGAGAGCTTCAAGTAGCCTCGCCTCAAAGGACCCATCGTACGGTCGGTTCCTCGCAGCGTATAACATTGATCCACATGCACTCGAAAAAGCGCCTGCCAATCTAAAAAACTCGGTAGTACGTAAGATTGCACCCATCGTTGGATTTAGAGATTTCATGATCAAGTGGAATCCAACTCGACAACGAGCAGAAATCCATAGGGACAAAACGAAGCCTGCTAGGATTTATAGCGGATGGGAGGCATTGTGCCTCGTTTCTGAGGGCAATCCCCGATGGTTTACGGGAATTGCCAAACATCTTCTTATTCGAAGAGAAAAGAGCATGTCTCGTCGCGATCTTTCTTATGAAAGCCAATATGACGCACTAGTTTCAGCATCACGCAAATTTATGGATTATATTGCCACAATTCCGCGGCCTGCTCGACCAGGACTTTCAACAACAGAAGGCGGCCTCAAAAGTTTAGTAGATATTTTAGTCGAAGCATTTCGCGACGAGGTGCTTAACAACGATTTTCTTCTGGAGCCGATTTTAAGTTTCCAAGTTGACGAAGCGATTTCAGATGATATCCGACAAGCGATTTTTGACGGCCTGTACGCTGGTGCTTTTATTCCGACCGGAGATATAGAGAGACAATTTGCGTTCTCTCGCGATCTCACGGGGCAACGCCTACGCACAACGTATCTCCTCGCACCTCTTGAGCTATTACCGCTCAGAACTGGAAAACCACGAAATCTATCAACGCTTCTCTCCAAAAGAAAGCGAATACAAAAATCAATTCGCCGGAACTTTGTAAAGGCACCCCAGCGTATTCTTGACCCACAGTCAAAGCTCTTCAATGAATAACGAATATAACCTTCAAAATATTTCTGACAAGGAATTGTTGCGCGATGCCTACGATCTGTTGATTGTCGCGCATGGATTTGAAACTCGCGCGACCGCAATTGCACGCGCTATAAATGGTCGCGCTAAGGTGCGCCTTGCTTTAGGCTTCAACCACAACAAGGTCGGCGCCTACATTGAAAACGACATATGGTTCAGGGAGAACAACTTTACCATCATTCCAGACCTTTCCAGCGGGGCCTTTTCAACTTCGTTGCAATCTGCTCTTCAAGAATTGTGGAGTTCTGTGGATGCGGATATAGCGAATAATCCTATCCAAATAGCGATTGATATCTCGTGTTTTGACCGACAAAGACTGGCAGAAATAATAAGCTCTCTTCGAAGCACTCTGCCATCTCTCAGGGTCTTAATCGATTTTTGGTATTGCATTGCCGCATTCGAATCGCCTGTGGCAACCGTTGGCAGAAATGAGGTTGCCGGACCAGTTCACCGTCGATTTGCTGGAAGGTTTACTGACCCAGGGCGCCCCTTGGCTATGATCGCGGGTTTGGGCTATGAATTAGGCAAGGTAATGGGCGCGGCAGAGTACCTACAGGCATCTAGAGTGATTGCATTTTTTCCAGAATCGCCAATTCCCGCCTATGAGCCAGAAGTTACTAAGGCAAATAAGCTACTCCTCGATGATCTTGATCCTAGAGACATCATTAAATATCCAGTAAATGATCAGAGGCGAACAATAGCAACTCTAGACTCCATCGTTCGTGGGCTCCAAGACTACAACGTTGTTCTACTCCCCGGCGGACCTAAAGCTTTCTCTTTAGCTTGCATGCTCGTGCAGACCCATCATCCTGAAACATCCGTTTGGCGAGTAAGTTCTGGCTCTTCAATTAAGGCCAGAGACGTGAAGCCAAGCAATCATTTCGTGGGGCTACGATGGCGGATTGGCCCGAATTAGATCAAAGGGATTGGCCAAAATCCACCAAATTTTGCGTGTTCTGACGAAACGTGACCGCTGATTCCGGCTGAGGCTAGCCTCGAATTTAGTCTATTTTGGAGACTCTGAGGCTACACCGTAATTTCGTACCATTTTAAATTAGAATTTTCGGCACAATTTTCATGAAGAATAGAGAGGTTGTGCCATGAAGAGATCAAAATTTACGGATGAGCAGATTGCCTTCGCCTTAAAACAAGCGGAAGTTGGAACACCCGTTGAAGAGGTCTGCAGGAAGATGGGCATCTCGGATGCCACGTTCTA
>JAQTMN010000024.1:0-1649 GCA_028714315.1 Sulfuricella sp.
GCTTATTTCAGCGGCTGAGTCAGCGCCTGCAACAGCTGCATCTGGGCGCACAGCGCCTTGCCGCCGCGGCGCGGGCACTTGTGCCGGTAGTTGCCGTCGGCGTCCATTTCCCAGCCCTGGCAATTGTCCTTGAGGTAGGGTTCCAGCCCTTCCTTGATGACGCGTTTTTTCAGCTTGGCGTCCAGGATCGGGAAGCAGGCTTCGACGCGGCGGAAGAAGTTGCGCTGCATCCAGTCGGCGCTCGACAGGTAAACGTCGTGGGCGCCGTCGTTGTGGAAGTAAAAAATGCGTGAATGCTCCAGGAAGCGGCCGATCACCGAACGCACCCGGATGTTTTCCGACAAGCCCGGAATTCCCGGCCGCAACGCGCATACCCCGCGGATGATCAGGTCGATCCTGACGCCGGCCTTGGACGCCTCATACAGCGCGCTGATGATCTCGGGTTCGAGCAGGGCGTTCATCTTGGCGACGACAAAGGCTTTCCGGCCGGCGCGCGCATGCGCCGTTTCGCGGTGGACCGCCTCCATCATCCCGCTGTGCAGGGTGAATGGCGATTGCAGCAGATGGTTCAGCTTGCTCGCCTTGCCCAGGCCGGTGAGCTGCATGAAGATGTCGTTGACGTCGCTGCCGATTTCCTCGTTGCAGGTGAACAGGCCGAAATCGGTGTACAGCTTGGCGGTGCGCGGATGATAGTTGCCGGTGCCGAGGTGGATATAGCGGCGCAGGCCGGATTCCTCGCGCCGCACCACCAGCAGCATCTTGGCGTGGGTCTTGTAGCCGACCACGCCGTAGACCACGTGCGCGCCGGCGTCTTCCAGCCGCTCCGCCCAGTTGATGTTGGCTTCCTCGTCGAAGCGCGCCATCAGCTCCACTACCACGGTGACTTCCTTGCCGCTTTGCGCCGCCTTGATCAGCGCCGCCATCAGGGCGGATTCCGAGCCGGTGCGGTAGATCGTCTGCTTGATCGCCAGCACCGCCGGGTCCTGCGCCGCCTGCTGGATGAAATCGACCACCGGCGTAAACGACTGGTAGGGGTGGTGCAGCAGGATATCGCCGCCGCGGATCGCCTGGAACATGTCGGGCTGCTTCGCCACCGTCGGCGGCATGCTCGGCAGGAAGGGCGGATATTTCAGGTCGGGGCGGTCCACCCGATCGGGAATCTGCATCAACCGCACCAGGTTGACCGGGCCGTTGACCTGGTACAGATCCTCCTGGTTGAGGCCGAACTGGCCGAGCAGGAAGCTGGCCATTTCCGGCGAGCAGTTGTCCGCCACTTCCAGGCGCACCGCGTTGCCGAAATTGCGCTGCGGCAGCTCGCCTTCCAGCGCCTCGCGCAGGTTCTTGACCTCTTCCTCGTCGACGAACAGGTTGGAATTGCGGGTGACGCGGAACTGGTAGCAGCCCTTCACTTCCATGCCGGAGAACAGCTCGCCGACGTGGGCGTGGAGGATGGAAGAGAGGAATACGAAGCCGTGTTCGCAGCCGGCGATTTCCGGCGGCAGCTTGATCACCCGCGGCAGGGAGCGCGGCGCCTGCACGATGGCCGCGCCGGAAGCCCGGCCGAAGGCGTCCTTGCCGTCCAGCTCGATGGCGAAATTCAGGCTCTTGTTGAGCACGCGCGGGAACGGGTGGGCGGGGTCGAGGCCGAT
>JAQTMN010000024.1:1749-35332 GCA_028714315.1 Sulfuricella sp.
AGCGCGGCGCCTGCACGATGGCCGCGCCGGAAGCCCGGCCGAAGGCGTCCTTGCCGTCCAGCTCGATGGCGAAATTCAGGCTCTTGTTGAGCACGCGCGGGAACGGGTGGGCGGGGTCGAGGCCGATCGGCGACAGCACCGGCATCAGTTCGCGGAAGAAGAAATCGCGGATCCATTCGCCCTGCCCGTCGTGCCAGTGGGTGCGGCGCAGGAAACGGATGTCCTGGCGCGCGAGGCCGGGCAGGATCACCTCGTTCAGCAGCCGGTACTGCTCCTCCACCAGCTGGTGGGCCTGCTCGCTGACCAGCTTGAACGCCTGGCGCGCCGACATGCCGTCCGGCCCGGTGGCGGCGGCGTGCAGCGCGATCTGTTCCTTCAGCCCGGCGGCGCGGACTTCGAAAAACTCGTCCAGGTTGCTGCTGACGATGCACAGGAATTTCAGCCGTTCCAGCAGCGGGTTGCGGTGATCCTCCGCCTGGGCCAGCACGCGCCGGTTGAAGGCGAGCAGGCCGAGTTCGCGGTTGAGGTAGTATTCCTGTGAGTGCACGTTGCGTCCCGGTTAATGCTTGGGCGGCACGTAGCCGGAGACGTTGTCCGCGCCGCTGCCGAAGAAGTAGTTCTCGACCTGTTCGGCCAGGTATTTGCGCGCCTGGGGATCGGCCATGTTGAGGCGGTTTTCGTTGATCAGCATGGTCTGATGCTTGAGCCATGCCGCCCAGGCTTCCTTGGACACGTTTTCATAAATCCGCTTGCCCAACTCGCCGGGGTAAGGCGGGAAATCCAGCCCGTCGGCTTCGCGGCCCAGCTTCACGCATTTCACTGTTCTTGCCATGGTTTTACTCCGCTCAATACTCAAAAAAATGCCATCATAGCTGAAAGTTCGGCGCTTGGAACTTCCCCGGCGCAACTTCAAGCTTGGCATTTCCCATGGAGACAACGGAATGTAGCTCCTGATTTGTGGGTACGGCTTTAGCCGTACATGTCAGGCTGCACCCGCAAGGAGCGTCCCCGCCGCGAGTGGCAGCAGAGCTGCTCACACGGGCGAGAAAGCCTGACCCACAGGATCAGCAAGCGCCGGATGCGCGGCGCAGGGTTTGTCCAGGTGGTAGCCCTGCACCATGTCCACGCCGAAGCGCTTCAGCATTTCCAGCGTTTTCTCGTCTTCGACGAATTCCGCCACGGTCAGTTTGTGCATGCCCCGCGCCACGTCCACGATGGCTTTGACGAACAGCTGGTTGTCGCGGTCGTTGGGCAGGTTGTTGACGAACAGGCCGTCGATCTTGAGGATGTCGGCGTCGAGGTGCTTGAGGTAGGCGAACGACGAGAAGCCGGTGCCGAAATCGTCCAGGCACACGGTGCAGCCGGTTTGGCGCAGGGCTTCGATGAAGCGCTGCGCGTCGTGCAGGTCCGACACCGCCGAGGTTTCGGTCAGCTCGACCAGCAGCCGGCGCGGCTCGACGCCGGCCTGCGACAGTTGCTCGTCGATGTATTGCGGCAGCAGCGGGTCGCCGAACGAGCGCCCGGAAATGTTGACCGCCAGCGCGGGCATGCCGGCCGAGCCTGCGAGGAGCCGGATGCTTTCCCGGATCACCCAGCGGTCGATCTCGACGATCTTGCCGCTTTTTTCGGCGTGGGGAATGAAATGCCCCGGCATGATGACCTGTCCGGGGTGCGCGTCGTCCGCCATGCGCACCAGCACTTCGAGATGGGCCAGGGCGCCGTCGCCGGCATGGTAGATCCCCTGGAAGTGCAGGCGCAGCAGGCCATGTTCCAGCGCGTGGTCGATTCGCTCGTTCCACGACATGCGGTTCACCATGGTGCGCGAAAAATCCAGGTCCTGGCGGTACAGGCGCCAGGCGTTCTTGCCCGCCTCCTTGGCCTGGTACATCGCGGTGTCGGCGTGAGCCACCAGTTCCTCGGCATTGGCCGCGTGCAGCGGAAACAGCGCAATGCCCAGGCTGGACGTCAGGCGCAGATTCTGGCCTTCGTAGCGGAACGGAATCTGGCCGATGGCGCGCACCACCCGCTCCGCCAGCGCCAGGGTTTCCTGCTCGGTAACGTCGGGCACCAGGATGGCGAACTCGTCTCCGCCCAGGCGGCAAAAAATCTCGTTGCGCCGCACCAGCGCGCCCACTTCGCCCGAGATGCGGATCAGCATGGCGTCGCCGGCGCGATGGCCGAAGGTGTCGTTGATGTACTTGAATTCGTCGAGATCGAAAAAGAGCAGCGCGCCAAGGGATTTTCTGCGCTCGATATCGGCGATGAAACGCGACAGTTCTTCCTGGAAGCGGTGCCGGTTGTACAGGCCGGTAAGAAAATCGCGCTCCGCCAGGTAGACCAGCTGCTCGGCGGTCTGGCGTTCGCGCGTCACGTCCTCGTAGACCCACAGGTGGCCGATGTAATGGCCTTCGTGATTGCGCACCGCATAGGAAAGCTGGGTGACCACCCGGCCGTCCGCCATGGGGATTTCGAAGCTGTCGCTGACTTCGTGGGTTTCCAGCACCTGCAGCAGATGCTTGGAGAAATGGTCGGGCTTGGACAACTGGTTGGCCGAGCATTCCAGCACCTCGCCCACCGGCCGGCCGATCAGGTCGAGTTCTTCCGGGAACATCCAGATGCGGCGGAAGGCCGGGTTGTGGTAAATCACCTTGTTGTCGGAGCTGACGAACAGGATGCCGAGATTCATCGCCGACAGCAGCGAGACCAGCCGCGCATGCTCCTGTTCCGCCAGGGTCAGGTAGCTTCGCTGTTTTTCTTCCGCCGCCTGCAATTGGGCGATGCGGCCGCGGACGTTTTCCGCCATGGTGTTGAAGGCGCCGGTCAGCCGGCCGATTTCGTCCCGGCTGCCGACCGGCAGGCTGAAATCGAAATTGCCCGCCGCGACGGCCTCGGCGCCGCGCGTCAGCTTTGCCAGATGGCGCGTCAGCCAATAACCCAGCGCGGCGAGCATCAGCACGGTGAGCAGGATTTCGGCGAGGGCGATCAGCAGGCTTTGTTCCAGCAGATGCATCTTGGCCTGGGCCATGAATTCGGTCGATATGCCGAAGCGCAGCAAGCCATAAGCATGGCCGGCCAGGGTGATGGGAATTTCGGTATCGAAATGCGAAGAATCGCTGGCGCCGACCGCCTTGTGGTTCGACACCGGCGACAACGCGCTGTGCAAGGCGCTGGAGGCGACCACCTTGCCGGCATCGTTGTACAGGATCAGGTAGGTGATGCCTTCCTTGCGGCGGATTTCCTGCAGGACTTCCTGCAGCGTGGCGAAATCGCCCTGCGCCAGCGGCCCGGCCAGCGAGGAATTGAGCAGCGCCGACACCTCGTTCAGCCGCAGCGCGGTCATTTCCTTCATGCTGTTTTCGATCAGGCGCACGCTGTTGGCCACCAAGAGCGTCAGCATCAGCACTTCCACCGCCACGCTGGCGAGTATCAGCTTGAAGCGCAGCGGGCTGGCGATAAAGCGCTTGATCATCTTAAAACCACAAATCCGTTGGCCGCAAAAAGGCGCAAAAAGGCGCAAGAGAAAATCCAGGTCGCCTTTATTTGTGCTTTTTGTGCCTTTTTGCGGCCAATGTTTTGTTGGATCACTGCGGCGCCCCCAGCAAGACGCGCACTTCATGGGCGTAGGCATCCAGCTTTTTGAGATCGGATTCCTTCGCCGCCTGGATGCCGCCCATGCCGTTTTCCTCGACAAAGCGCTCGCCCTCCGGCGTCGTGGGAAACGCGATCAGGGCGCGGCGCAGGCGCTCGATCAGCTTGGGCGGCAGGCGCGGGTCGGCCATGATGAACTGGCTGGGAATCGGGCCGGACACGGCCAGCGTGCGCATCTCGTCCTGTACTTCGCCCGGCAGCTGGGACAGCGGCAGGGAGCCGACCACGGCGGCATCCGCCTCGCCGCGCCGCACCGCCAGCACTGCGTTGCCGTGGGTCTGGGAGGCGCGCAGGCGAAAATCGGCCTCGGCGCGCAAGCCGCGCTCGCGCAGCAGTTGCAGGCCGATCATGGGAATCACCGCGAGCCGGTCGGGCACCGCCACCACCTTGCTGCGCAACTCGTCCAGGCTCACGATCGGCGAGGCCATCGCCACCACCACTACGGCGCGCAATTCGCTGGCGTAATTCGCCAGCGGGACATAGCCCGATTCGGTCTGCGCCAGGCGGGCGAGATGCGGCGCGGTGATCACCACCTGGTACTGGTGCTGGTGGGTGCGCTGGACGAAGGTCTTGAAGTCGGGCGCGGTATAGAATTGCACCGGCACGCCCAGCTCTTTTTCCAGATATTGATGCAACGGCTGGTACAGGGTCAGCAGGCTGCGCGCGCTCAAATAGGGAAACACGCCGACCGAAAGCGGTGCCTCCGCCGCCGTGGCGACTGCTGCCCAGAATCCGAACAGCGCGGTCAGGAAGAGCGCAAGTCGTTTTCTCATCGCCCCATCACAGTTTTTTCATGAACACCTTGGAACGGCGCTGGTAGTTGTACAGTCCCTGCTTGGCTTGGGGCAGCTTGTCCACGCCCGACTCGGTGAAGCCGCGCTCGAGGAACCAGTGCGCGGTGCGGGTGGTGAGCACGAACAGATGGCGGAAGCCCTTTTCCAGCGCCTTGACCTGCATGTATTCGAGCAGCGCCTCGCCGCGCCCGGCGCTGCGGTATTTTGGGTGCACCGCCATGCACGCCAGCTCGGCGGCCTTTTCCTTGGGGAACGGGTAGAGCGCGGCGCAGCCGATGATCAGGCCGTCGTATTCCAGCACGCAAAAACGCTCGATTTCCATTTCCAGCCGCTCGCGCGAGCGCCGCACCAGAATGCCCTCCTCTTCCAGCGGCTCGATCAGCGCCAGGATGCCGCCGACATCGTCGATGGTGGCGTCGCGCAGGGTTTCCAGCGCGTCTTCGCTGACCATGGTACCGATGCCCTCGTGGGTGAACAGCTCCTGCAGCAGCGCGCCGTCGGTATGGCGGCTGATCAGGTGGACGCGCGCCACGCCGTTGCGGCAGGCGCGCACCGCGCAGGGCAGGTAAAAGCCCACGTCCGCCGGCTGCGGCGCGGCCGAGGCGACGATGACTTCAGCCTCCAGCGTGGTCAGCTCGCGCAGCAGCTCGCCCTGTTCGCCGCCCACCCCGGCCGTGTCCATCAGGAACACCAGCTTGTCGGCATCCAGCGCGATGGCGGTGGAGGTGGCGACGTCTTCCAGCGACAAATTGAACACCTCGCCGGTGGGCGAATAGCCGAGCGGGGACAGCAGCACCATTTCGTTGGCGTCGAGGCGGCGACGGATGGCGACAACGTCGATCTTGCGCACTTCGCCGGTATGGACCAGATCGACGCCGGCGCGCACCCCCATCGGCTTGGCGGTGACGAAATTGCCGCTCGCCACGCGGATGTCCGCCCCCGCCATCGGCGAATTGGCCAGCCCCATCGACAACAGCGCCTCGATTTCCACGCGCACGGTGCCGGCGGCTTCCTTGACGCATTTCAGCGCGTCGTCGTCGGTCACGCGCAAACCTTTGTCGTAGCGGATCGCCGCGCCGCGCTCGGTCAGTTCCTCTTCGATCTGCGGCCGCGCGCCGTGCACCAGCACCAGCCGTACGCCGAGACTGTTGAGCAGGTTGAGGTCGTGCGCCAGGCCGATGAACTGCCCTTCGCTCACCACCTCGCCGCCGAAGGCGACGACAAAGGTCTTGCCGCGAAAGGAGTGGATATACGGCGCGGCGGAGCGGAACCACGCGACGAAATGCTCGATCTTGAATTTGGAATTTTGAGTTTTCTGGGGCATATCTTTGAATTCGATGGCGTCTCGTAATTACTTCGGCAGTTTACAATCAATATCAAAAACTTGAAAACAAGTAGATTGCACTTGGGTTAGGTGCTGAGCATCAATGTTCCATCCCGCCGTGATGATGTTTGGCGTGATGAACTTGGAGGGATGTCACGCATCGGCAAGCAGTTCCGGCTTGTGCTTGTTGAGCCATTGCCTGGTGTGATTCAAGAGGGTATCCGCTTGACGGATGCACTCTGCGACAGCGGCTTCCGTCACCGGGTCGCCTTGATAGTCATTGATGTTGCGTTGTTTGCGCAGGGCGTCGAAGACGATCACGCTGGCGGCAGGCAGGCCAAGTGTGAGGGGCAACGCTTGCAGGGCAGTCTGGTGATGGCCGGGCTGACTGGTGGAGGTGCGGTAGCCATTGGCCCACAAACCGATCATGGCGCATTGCATGATGGTTTTATAAGCCGCGTCGAAACGGTTGTCGGTGCTGAGCCCAGCGAGACGCGCATCGTTGAGATTGCGTGCGGCAGAATCCAACAGTCGCCGCACTCCTTCCGCACTGGCGGAAAATTCTTGCAGTCGATTGATATTAAACAGGTTGGCTAAAGTCACGGGCTGACCTTCCTATTCAAATCTTTCCCAATATCGGGATAGTGGATTGCCGGAGTATTTGCTGAATGAAATGATCCCCGCTTTTAATGCGTTCCTGAATTTCCGTGCGGGTAACGACGACAGGGTTGATTTCCCTGGATAGTACAGCCTGTGCCGGATATAGCGCTTTGACCGCCTCGCCAAAATCGACATCGCCAACGATCAGCAAGTCAACATCGCTACCGGCGGTTTCTTCGCCGCGAGCGACAGAACCGAACACCAGTGCAGCCTCGATGTTGTCGGCAAGCGGTTGCAGGGCTGCCGCCAGCACATCGGCGAGCCCCGTGGTTTTGCGGAACAATCCAGCGAGTTCGCTATAGATAGGGCATTGGCGATTGGCCTGGTAGCGTACCTGATTGCCTTGTTTTTCGCGCAGCAACAAGCCAGTTGCCGCCAGTCTGGATAGCTCCTTGTGCAATGTGCCCGCCGTTGTCCCCGTCATGCGGGCCAGTTCGCGAACGTGATAACTGGATTCCGGATTCAACAGCAACACGCTGAGTATGCGCTGGCGGTAAGTGCCGAATAGCAAATTCATTAACACTTATGTAGCTCCTTTGGCTACGATTGTAGCTTTGTTGGCTACGTATATACAACCAGTTTGTGGGCTGCGTTTATCAAAAATCTCCCCACAGCGCCTGCATCGCCGCCAGCATCGCCAGTGCGGCGGTTTCGGTGCGCAGAATGCGCGCGCCAAGCCGTAGTGGAAGGAAGCCCTGGCGCTGCGCCATTTGGCTTTCCGCCGGGGCAAAACCGCCTTCGGGACCGATCAGCAGGGTGACCTGGCCTTCCGGCCGGGGCAGGTCGCGCAGGCCGGTTTGCGCATCGGGGGAGAGCATCAGGCGCAGGTCGGTCTGGTCCTGGCCCAGCCAGTCGGAAAGGGAGCGGATCGACGCCACCTCGGGCACGCGGTTGCGCCCGCTTTGCTCGCAGGCGGCGACGACCACGCCCTGCCAGTGCGCCACACGCTTTTCCGCCCGTTCGCCGGAGAGCTTCACCACGCTGCGCTCGCTCGCCAGCGGCTGGATCGCTTGCACGCCCAGTTCCACCGCCTTTTGCAGGGTAAAATCCATTTTTTCCCCGGCGGAAATCGCTTGGGCCAGCACGACCCGCAGCGGCGATTCGCGCTCGACATCCTGCCAGGCGATAATTTCGACATCGATGCCGCGCTTGTCGATCGCCGCGATGCGCGCCTCGCCTTCTCCGCCCTGGCCGTTGAATACGGTGACGGCGTCGCCTTCCTTCAGCCGCAACACCCGCGCGGCATGGTGCGCGGCCGGTTCGGGCAGTTCCGCCGCGCCGCTGCGGGCGGGGATTTCCGGGCAATAAAAACGAGGAGCGGCCATCTTTTTTCCCAACTTCATATAAAGTGTGCACATGATAAACTAAATCGATTTACACCCGACAAGTAGGAGAATTACGCATGGTCAGTCTGCAAACGCCTGTTTGCGATTTCGGCTGGAAGGCACCGGATTTCGATCTGCCCGGCGTGGACGGCAAGCGCTATAACCTGGCTGCCGCGCGCGGCCCCAAGGGGCTGCTGGTGATGTTTATCTGCAACCACTGCCCTTACGTGAAGGCGGTGCGCGACCGTCTGGTGCGCGATTGCGCCGAACTTAAACGGCTTGGCATCAACAGCATCGCCATCATGTCGAACGACCCGGCCGATTACCCGGAAGATTCGTTCGACAACATGAAACAAATCGCGCGGGAATTCGCGTTTCCTTTTCCTTATGTGTGGGACGAGAGCCAGCAGGTGGCCAAGTCCTACGGCGCGGTGTGCACGCCGGATTTCTTCGGCTTCAACGCTGACATGGAGCTGCAATACCGCGGCCGGCTCGACGCCTCGCGCAAGGAAGCGGCCCCGGCTGACGCCCGCCGCGACTTGTTCGAGGCGATGAAGGAAGTGGCGCTGACCGGCAAGGGGCCGGTGGAGCAGATTCCGAGCATGGGCTGCTCGATTAAATGGAAATAGTGATCAGTAATCAGTGGTCAGTTGTCAGTAAAAGCGCGCTCGGCTTTGCCGAGCGCTTGCACTGAAAACTGATAACTGACGACTGAAAACTCAATCATGCTCACCGCAGTCATCGAAGCCGTCAAAACCGTCGCGCGCCAGGAAATCATGCCGCGCTATCTGAAGGTCGCGCACCAGCGCAAGACCGACGGCAGCGTTTTTACCGAGGCCGACATCGCCGCCCAGACGGCGCTGATCGCGGCTTTGCGCAAGATTTGCGACTGTCCTGTGCTGGGCGAGGAAATGGCGCCGGAGCAGCAGGAGGCGTTGTGGCGGGAAGGCGATCGGGGTATGTGGTGCATCGACCCGATCGACGGCACTTCCAATTTCGTCAACGGCCTGCCCTATTTCGCCGTCTCGGTCGCCCTGATGCGCCAAGGCGAAAGCGTGCTCGGAGTGGTTTACGATCCGGTGGCGGACGAGATGTTCTGGGCGGAACGGGGCAAGGGCGCGTTTCTCAACGGCGTGCCGCTGCCGATCAAGGAGCGCGCGCCCGAACTGCGCCACGCGATGGCGGCAATCGATTTCAAGCGCCTGGACCCGAAGCTCGCGCAGCGGCTGGTGGCGGCGCCGCCGTTCGCCTCGCAGCGCAATTTCGGCGCCAGCACGCTCGATTGGTGCTACGTGGCGGCGGGCCGGCTTGCCCTGTACCTCCACGGCGGCCAGAAATTGTGGGATTACGCCGCCGGTTCGCTGATCCTGGCGGAAGCGGGTGGCGCCATGTGCACCCTGGGCGAGGATGATTTTCAGGCCGGCGATCCGTGGCAGCGCTCGGTCATCGCCGCGTTGAATCCGGATTTGTTTGCTCAGTGGAAAAGCTGGATCAGGAAAAATCAGTAAATCAGTTTTCAGTCGTCAGTATTCAGTTGTCAGTTAGAGCCAAAACCACCCGCTGTTACTGATCACTGATGACTGACGACTGACAACTGACAACTCAAAACGGGAATAATCAGTTGTCAGTCATCAGTTGTCAGTTAGCGCCGAACCCCGCTTTTACTGACCACTGATAACTGATAACTGACAACTAACTGACAACTCAAAACAAGTCTTATATCTTTTATCTATAAGAAAAATTCGTGGAACAATAAAAATCTATTATTGCCCATAATCGATGCAGTAGGTAATAATCAATAGTTTGAATAGTCCCCAGCAGAAAAAGGAAACAGAGAATGGCAACTCGTAAAGACCTCGCGAACGCAATCCGCGTTCTCTCCATGGATGCCGTGCAGAAAGCCAATTCCGGGCACCCCGGCGCGCCCATGGGCATGGCGGAAATCGCCGAAGTGGTGTGGAATCATCACTTGCGCCACAATCCGGCCAACCCGGAATGGTTCGACCGCGACCGCTTCGTGCAGTCCAACGGTCACGGCTCGATGCTGATCTATTCCCTGCTGCACCTGACCGGCTACGACCTGCCGATGGACGAGCTGAAGAAATTCCGCCAGCTTCATTCCAAGACGCCGGGCCACCCCGAATATGGCTACACGGTCGGCGTCGAGACCACCACCGGCCCGCTCGGCCAGGGCATCACCAACGCCGTCGGCATGGCCATGGCGGAGAAATTGCTGGCCGCCGAGTTCAACAAGCCCGGCCATGAAATCGTCAATCACAATACCTACGTGTTCCTCGGCGACGGCTGCATGATGGAAGGCATCTCCCACGAAGCCTGCGCGCTTGCCGGCACCTGGGGCCTGGGCAAGCTGACCGCGTTCTGGGACGACAACGGCATTTCCATCGACGGCCACATCGAAGGCTGGTACACCGACGACACCGCCAGGCGCTTCGAAGCCTACGGCTGGCACGTCATTCCCAACGTGGACGGGCATGATCCGGTGGCGATCGACGCGGCCGTGCAAGCCGCGAAGAAGATTACCGACAAGCCCAGCCTGATCTGCTGCAAGACCGTGATCGGCAAGGGTTCGCCCAACAAGGAGGGCACCCACGACGTGCACGGCGCCGCGCTGGGCGACGCTGAAGTCGCCGCCACCCGCGCCAACCTGGGTTGGAACCATGGGCCTTTCGAAATCCCGCAGGACGTCTACGACGGCTGGGATTGCCGCACCAAGGGCCAGGGCCTGGAAGCGCTGTGGAACAACAAGTTCGCCGAATACGCCGCCGCCTTCCCGGAAGAAGCCGCCGAGTTCAAGCGCCGCATGGCGGGCGAGTTGCCGGCCAACTGGAAGGAACATGCTGCCGCCTTCGTCAATGCCACCAATGAAAAAGCAGAAACCATCGCCACCCGCAAGGCTTCGCAGAACTGCATCAACGGCCTCGCCCCGGCGCTGCCCGAGTTCCTCGGCGGCTCCGCCGACCTGACCGGCTCCAACCTGACCAACTGGACCGGCTGCCACCACGTCAAGGGCAAGAGCACCGGCAACTACATCAGCTACGGCGTGCGCGAATTCGGCATGTCCCACATCATGAACGGCATGGCGCTGCACGGCGGCCTGCTGCCCTTCGGCGGCACTTTCCTGATGTTCTCCGAATATGCCCGCAACGCCCTGCGCATGTCCGCCCTGATGAAGCAACGCGTGATCTACGTGTTCACCCACGATTCCATCGGTCTGGGCGAAGACGGCCCGACCCACCAGCCGGTCGAGCAGACCGCCACCCTGCGCATGATTCCCAACATGCAGGTATGGCGTCCGTGCGACACGGTGGAATCGGCACAAGCCTGGGTGTCCGCGGTCGAGCGCACCGACGGCCCCTCCAGCCTGATTTTCAGCCGCCAGAACCTCGCCTTCCAGAAGCGCGACGCCGCCACCATCGCGAACATCGCCAAGGGCGGCTACGTGCTGGCCGACGCGGCCAACCCCAAGCTGGTGCTGATCGCCACCGGCTCGGAAGTGGCCCTGGCCATGGACGCCAAGAAGGTGCTGGACGAGCAGGGCGTGGCCACCCGCGTGGTGTCGATGCCTTCCACCAACGTGTTCGACATGCAGGACCAGGCCTACAAGGACAGCGTGCTGCCCAAGGGCGTCAAGCGCGTTTCGGTCGAAGCCGGCGTCACCGACGGCTGGTACAAGTATGTCGGCGAAGGCGCCACGGTGGGCATGAACCGCTTCGGCGAATCCGCCCCGGCCGGCGAGTTGTTCAAGCTGTTCGGCTTCACGGTCGAGAACGTGGTCAATACCGCGAAAAGCATCATTTAACCACGGGGCACACGGGGGACACGGGGATTACCGCAGGTTTTCCTCGTGTCCTCCGTGATCCCCGTGGTTCACGGTTTTTTCTTAAATTCATAAGGAGTAAAACATGGCAATTAAAGTCGGTATCAACGGATTTGGCCGCATCGGCCGCATGGTATTCCGTGCTGTCGCCAAGGATTTCAAGGACATCGAGATCGTCGCCATCAACGACCTGCTCGACCCCGAATACCTGGCCTACATGCTGAAATACGATTCCGTGCACGGTCGTTTCAACGGCGACGTTTCCGTTGAAGGCGGCGCCATGGTCGTCAACGGCAAGACCATCCGCCTGACGGCCGAACGCGACCCCGCCAACCTGAAGTGGAACGAAGTGGGCGCGGACATCGTGATCGACTGCACCGGCTTCTTCCTGACCACCGAATCCTGCCAGGCACACATCAAGGCGGGCGCCAAGAAAGTCGTGCAATCCGCTCCGGCGAAGGACGACACCCCGATGTTCGTGTACGGCGTGAACCACGCCAAGTATGCTGGCGAAGCGATCGTCTCTGCCGCTTCGTGCACCACCAACTGCCTGGCCCCGGTCGCCAAGGTGCTGAACGACAACTGGGGCATCAAGCGCGGCCTGATGACCACGGTGCATGCCGCCACCGCCACCCAGAAGACCGTTGACGGCCCTTCCAGCAAGGACTGGCGCGGTGGCCGCGGCATCCTGGAAAACATCATCCCGTCCTCCACCGGCGCCGCCAAGGCTGTCGGCAAGGTGCTTCCCGAACTGAACAAGAAGCTGACCGGCATGGCTTTCCGCGTGCCGACTTCCGACGTTTCCGTGGTTGACCTGACCGTCGAGCTGAACAAGGACGCTTCCTACGACGACATCTGCAAGGCCATGAAGGCCGCCTCCGAAGGCGCGCTGAAGGGCGTGCTGGGCTACACCGACGAGAAGGTGGTATCCACCGACTTCGTCGGCAACAGCGCTCCTTCCACCTTCGACGCCGACGCCGGCATCGCGCTGGACGGCACCTTCGTCAAGGTCGTGTCCTGGTACGACAACGAGTACGGCTACACCTGCAACATGCTGCGTCTGGTGGAGCACGTTAGCCGATAGCTGGTAGCTGGTAGCTGGTAGCTGGTGGCTGGTAGCAAATGCGTGCGCTTCGCGCGCATCTAGAAGCTACAGGCTGCCAGCCGCCAGCCACGATGAGCTGTAAGGCATGGGCCCACTCATCCCTTACACCTTAAATCCACAGGAGAAAAATATGTCCGTAATCCGCATGACCGACCTGGATCTCAAGGGCAAGCGCGTATTCATCCGCGCCGACCTCAACGTGCCCGTCAAGGAAGGCAAGGTTACTTCCGACGCCCGCATCACCGCTTCCATGCCCACCATCGAGCACGCCATGAAGGCCGGCGCCAAGGTGATGGTGACTTCCCACCTGGGCCGTCCGACCGAGGGCGAATGGGTCGCCGAGAACTCTCTCCAACCGGTGGCCGACGTGATGTCCGCCAAGCTGGGCAAGACCGTGCGCGTAATCAAGGACTGGGTCGATGGCGGCTTCGATGTGGCCGAAGGCGAAGTGGTGCTGCTGGAGAACTGCCGCATCAACAAGGGCGAGAAGAAGAACGTGGAAGAGACCGCGCGGAAATATGCCGCGCTGTGCGACGTGTTCGTGATGGACGCCTTCGGCACCGCCCACCGCGCCGAAGCCTCCACTTATGGCGTGGCCCAGTTCGCGCCGGTGGCCTGCGCCGGCATGCTGCTGACCGAGGAACTGGACGCGCTGACCAAGGCGCTGCTGGCACCGGCCCGTCCGATGGTCGCCATCGTCGGCGGCTCCAAGGTTTCCACCAAGCTGACCGTGCTCGAATCACTGTCCGACAAAGTCGACCAGATGGTGGTCGGCGGCGGTATCGCCAACACCTTCCTCAAGGCCACCGGCAAGAACGTCGGCAAATCCCTGTGCGAAGACGACCTGGTGCCGACCGCCCAGGCGCTGATGACGAAGATGACCGCCCGCGGCGCCACCATTCCCGTGGCGGTGGACGTGGTCTGCGGCAAGAAATTCGACGCCAACGAACCTGCCGTGCTGAAGGACGCCGGCGATGTGGCCGACGACGACATGATTTTCGACATCGGCCCAAAATCGGCGCAGGAACTGGCCGACATCATCATGAAGGCCGGCACCGTGGTGTGGAACGGCCCGGTCGGCGTGTTCGAATTCGACCAGTTCGGCGAAGGGACCAAGACCATCGCCATGGCGATTGCCAACACCAAGGCCTTCACCCTGGCCGGCGGCGGCGACACCATCGCGGCGATCCAGAAATACGACATTTTCGACAAGGTTTCCTACATCTCCACCGCCGGCGGCGCTTTCCTCGAGTTCCTCGAAGGCAAGAAACTGCCCGCCGTGGAAATTTTGGAGCAGCGCGCTCAAAAGGCATGAGGTGGTAGGGGTGAGGCGTAAAACCGCCTCTCGCCCGGCTAGTTATCGGTTGAAGCCGCATTTAAACAAGTTAGGGAGACATAAGTGAGGAGTGGGGAGTGAGCAGGGCCGAGGGTTTTACCCCCTCACCCCTCACCCCTCACCCCTCACCGAACCAAGATGCAACGTAAAACCAAGATTGTCGCCACCCTCGGCCCGGCTTCCAGCGATCAGGAAGTGCTCAACGCCATGTTCCAGGCCGGCGTGGATGTAGTCCGCCTCAATTTTTCCCACGGCAAGCCCGAGGACCACATCCAGCGCGCGGAGATGGTGCGCGCCCTGGCGCGCGCGCGCGGCAAGACCGTCGGCGTGCTGGTGGATCTGCAGGGGCCGAAAATCCGTATCGGCAAATTCGAGCATGGCAAGATCACCCTGAACAACGGCGACAGCTTTATCCTCGACGCCGACTGCGCGCTGGGCAATCAGGAGCGCGTCGGGCTGGATTACAAGGAGCTGCCGCGCGATGTCAGCCGCGGCACTACCCTGTTGCTGGACGACGGCCGCATCGTGATGTGGGTGGAAGAAGTGCGCGGCAACGAGATTCTTTGCACCGTGAAGCAGGGCGGCCCCTTGTCCAACAACAAGGGCATCAACCGCCAGGGCGGCGGCCTTTCCGCTTCCGCGCTGACCGACAAGGACATGGAAGACATCAAGACCGCGTCCGAACTGAAAGCCGACTACCTCGCGGTGTCGTTCCCGCGCGACGGCGGCGACATGCTGCTGGCGCGCCGCCTGATGCAGGCTGCGGGTGGAAAAAGCATGCTGGTGGCGAAGATCGAGCGAGCCGAGGCGATCGCCAACCTGGATGAGATCCTGGCCGCTTCCGATGCCATCATGGTGGCGCGCGGCGATCTCGGCGTGGAAGTCGGCGACGCCGCCGTGCCCGCTTTGCAGAAACGAATGATCCGCATGGCGCGGGAAAAGAACAAACTTGCCATCACCGCCACCCAGATGATGGAATCCATGATCAACAGCCCGATCCCGACCCGGGCGGAAGTGTCCGACGTGGCCAACGCGGTGATCGACGGCACCGACGCCGTGATGCTGTCGGCCGAGACCGCCGCCGGCCAATATCCGGTCGAGGCCGTGGCCGCCATGGACCGGGTCTGCATCGAGGCGGAAAAGCAATACGAAACCGGTTTCAGTAAGCAGCGCCTGAACATGCAGTTCGACCGGGTGGACGAATCCATCGCCATGGCGACGATGTACACGGCGTATCACCTGAATGTGAAAGCGATCGCCGCCCTGACCGAATCCGGCTCGACCGCGCTGTGGATGTCGCGGGTCAACCCCGATGTGCCGATCTACGCGCTGACGCCTGACGTGTCCACGCGACGCAAGCTCACTTTGTTCCGCGGTGTTTACCCGGTCAACTTCAAACCGGCCACCCAGGAACGCGAGACGGTCCTGCACGAGGCCGAAGACGAACTGCGCCGGCGCGGCGCGGTGCGGGACGGCGACCTGATCGTGCTCACCATCGGCGAGCCGATCGGCAAGTCCGGCGGGACCAATACCATGAAAATCGTCAAGGTGGGCGAAAGCCGGAAAACGGCCAATCAATAAAGACTCGATTAACCCAGCAACACTTCACCCCAAAAAAGCAGGAGGAATTATGGCTTTAGTATCCATGCGTCAACTTCTCGACCACGCCGCGGAAAATGGCTACGGCCTGCCGGCGTTCAACGTCAACAACCTGGAGCAGATCCAGGCGATCATGCAGGCTGCCGACGAATGCAACAGCCCGGTGATCATGCAGGGCTCCGCCGGTGCCCGCAAATACGCCGGCGAGGCTTTCCTGCGCCACCTGATCGAAGCCGCCATCGAAGCCTATCCGCACATTCCGGTTGTCATGCACCAGGACCACGGCGCCAGCCCCGCGGTCTGCATCAACGCCATCCGCTCCGGCTTCTCCAGCGTGATGATGGACGGCTCCCTGAAAGAAGACGGCAAGACCCCGTCCAGCTTCGAATACAACGTCGATGTCACCCGCAAGGTGGTGGAAATGTCCCATGCCGTCGGCGTCTCCGTCGAAGGCGAACTGGGCTGCCTGGGCTCGCTCGAATCCGGCCATGGCGAGAAGGAAGACGGCCACGGCGCCGAAGGCGTGCTGACCCACGACCAGCTGCTGACCGACCCGACCGAAGCCGCCGAATTCGTCAAGGCGACCGGCGTGGATGCCCTGGCCATCGCCATCGGCACCAGCCACGGCGCCTACAAGTTCACCCGTCCCCCCACCGGCGACGTGCTGGCGATCTCCCGCATCAAGGAAATCCATGCCAAGATCCCCAACACCCATCTGGTGATGCACGGTTCCTCCTCCGTGCCGCAGGAATGGCTCAAGATCATCAACGATTTCGGCGGCACCATGCCGCAGACCTACGGCGTGCCGGTCGAGGAAATCGTCGAAGGCATCAAGCACGGCGTGCGCAAGGTGAATATCGACACCGACCTGCGTATGGCGTCCACCGGCGCGATTCGCCGCTACCTGGCGGAAAACACCAAGGACTTCGACCCGCGCAAGTTCTACGCCGCCGCCACCAAGGCGATGAAGGACATCTGCAAGGCCCGCTTCGAAGCCTTCGGCTCCGCCGGCAATGCCGACAAGATCAAGCCGATCATGATGGATCGCGTCGCCACCATGTACGCCAAGGGCGAACTGAAAGCGATCGTGAAGTAAGCGGTTCGTTTCCTTGGAAAAAGGCGGCTGCGGCCGCCTTTTTCATTTAGGAAGCGGGTTGTAGGTGCGAATTTATTCGCACAGCCAGCGGTTAACGTGAAACTCGCGAAGCGAGACCTCGTCCCCCTCTCCCGCAGGCGGGAGAGGGTTAGGGGTGAGGGAAACGGTCGGGGCGAAGCGCTGTTTCATGATTTGGGGCGGCGATTCGCCATGACCGTTATTTGTGCGAATAAATTCGCACCTACAGTGGTCCCTGACGCCGGTTTCCAGCTTATTTCCTGGCTGGCTGCATCACCTGCGCCGCCTCTTTCAGCAAGAATTCCTTGAATGCCTGCGCCACGGTGGACAGCCGCTTGCCCTTGCGGTGCACCACGAACCAATGGCGGCGGATGGGAAAGGAATCGACGTCGAGCACGACCAGGCGTTTGGTTTCGAGCTCCAGCGCGATGGTGAGCAGAGACAGCACGCCCAGCCCCATGCCGGCTTGCACTGCCTGCTTGATCGCTTCGTCGGTGCTCATTTCCATGCCGGTGGCGAGGTTCAGGTTGTGCTGCACGAAAAACCGCTCCATCGCGCTGCGGGTGCCGGAGCCCTGCTCGCGCACGATGAAGGTTTCCTGCGCCAGGCGTGGCAGCGCGATGTTGCGCTCCTGCGCCAGGGGATGGTTGGGCGGGGCGATCACCACCAGCGGGTTTTCCATGAAGGGCTCGGCGTCGATGTCGAGTCCGTCGGGCGGCAGCCCCATCACCGCCAGGTCCATTTCATTGTTGGCGAGCCGGTTGAGCAGCACTTCGCGGTTAATCACGTTCAGGCTCAGGGTGACGTTCTGGTTGCGCTGGCAGAACAGCGCCAATAGCTGGGGCGCGAAGTAGTTGGCGGTACTGACCACGGAAATATTCAGCTTGCCGCGCTTCAACCCTTTCATTTCTTCCATCACCGCTTCCGCCTCGGCCAGTTGCTGGGCGATATTGCGGCTGTAGTGATGGATTTCGCGGCCGGCATCGGTGAGGAAGATCTTCTTCCCGATCTGCTCGAACAGGGGCAGGCCCACGCTTTCTTCCAACTGCTTGATTTGCATGGAAACGGCGGGCTGGGTCAAATGCAGCGCCTCGGCGGCGCGGGAAAAGCTGAGCAGGCGGGCCACCGCTTCGAACACTTTGAGTTGGCGCAGGGTAACGTGGAGCATAAATAATATTTTACGTGGTGGTCGGTTTGTCTTTATTAATCTTATATTAGCAGGGTCTGCAATGGAACAAGCGGACTAATTTCCAGTAGAATTCGCAAGTTGCGCAAAAGTTCATCCCGAAGGAAACAATATGACCGATTCCCTGTTCAATTCCAGCATCCGCAGCCTGCCCCTGCTCAACCGCGGCAAGGTGCGCGACATTTACGCGGTGGACGACGAGCGCCTGCTGATCGTCACCACCGATCGCCTGTCCGCCTTCGATGTGGTGTTGCCGACGCCGATCCCGGACAAGGGCAAGGTGCTGACTGCGATCTCCGACTTCTGGTTTGCCAAGCTAGGCCACATTTTGCCCAACCAGCTGACCGGCATCGCGCCGGAATCGGTGGTCGCCGCCGAAGAACGCGGCCAGGTCGTCGGACGCGCCACGGTCGTGCGTCGCCTCAAGCCGCTGCCGATCGAGGCCATCGTGCGCGGCTATCTGGTCGGCTCGGGCTGGAAGGAATACAAGACCCAGGGCAGTGTGTGCGGCATCCCCCTGCCCGCCGGCCTGAAGGAAGCGGACAAGCTGCCGCAGCCGATCTTCACCCCGTCCACCAAGGCCGAAGCGGGTGCCCACGACGAGAACATCAGCCTGGCCCGCGCCGAGGAATTGCTCGGCAAGGCGCTTGCCCGGCAGGTGAGCGACGCCGCCATCGCGCTGTACAAAGAGGCGGCCGATTACGCCCTGACCCGCGGCATCATCATCGCCGACACCAAGTTCGAGTTCGGCCAGGACGAGGACGGCAAGCTCTACCTCATCGACGAGGCGCTGACGCCGGATTCCTCCCGCTTCTGGCCCGCCGACCAGTACGCGCCGGGCGCCAATCCGCCGAGCTTCGACAAGCAGTACGTGCGCGACTGGCTGGAAAGCCTCAACTGGAACAAACAGCCCCCCGCGCCGGAATTGCCGGCGGATATCGCGGCGAAAACGGCGGAAAAATACCGCGAGGCGCTGACCCGTCTCGCCGGTTGAGGCCGGTTTCGCCAGCGCATTTTCGATAAGTAAATACTGATCATTATTATAATAATTATTTAGTATTAATTATACTGAAACATTCGTATAGTTCACTTCAGTCACTCATTCATTAACCGAATTTTGAGAGGAACACAGATGGATCAATCCGCGCGTTACGCAAACCTGGACCTGAAGGAAGCCGACCTGATCAAGGGCGCCAAGCATATTCTGGTCGCCTACAAGATGAAGCCCAAAGCCGGCACCGGTTACCTCGAAGCGGCCGCTCACTTTGCCGCCGAATCGTCCACCGGCACCAACGTCGAGGTTTCCACCACCGACGACTTCACCAAGGGCGTGGATGCGCTGGTTTACCACATCGACGAAGCCACCGAAGACATGCGGATCGCCTATCCGCTCGAGCTGTTCGACCGCAACGTCATCGACGGCCGCTTCATGCTGGTTTCCTTCCTGACCCTGGCCATCGGCAACAACCAGGGCATGGGCGACATCGAGCACGCCAAGATGATCGACTTCTGGGTTCCCGCCGAAGTCGTGCGCCAGTTCGACGGCCCCGCCACCAACATCGAAGAACTGTGGCGCATCCTCGGCCGCCCGGTGAAGGATGGCGGCTACATCTCCGGCACCATCATCAAGCCCAAGCTGGGCCTGCGTCCCGAGCCGTTTGCCAACGCCGCCTACCAGTTCTGGCTGGGTGGCGACTTCATCAAGAACGACGAACCGCAGGGCAACCAGGTTTTCGCCCCGATCAAGAAAGTGCTGCCGCTGGTTTATGATTCCATGAAGCGCGCCATGGACGAGACCGGCCAGGCCAAACTGTTCTCCATGAACATCACCGCCGACGACCACTACGAAATGTGCGCCCGCGCCGATTTCGCGCTGGAAACCTTCGGCACCGACGCCAACAAGCTGGCTTTCCTGGTCGACGGTTTTGTCGGCGGCCCCGGCATGGTCACCACCTGCCGCCGCCAGTATCCCGCCCAGTTCCTGCACTACCACCGCGCCGGCCACGGCATGGTGACCTCGCCTAGCGCCAAGCGCGGTTACACCGCCTTCGTGCTGGCCAAGATGAGCCGTCTGCAAGGCGCTTCCGGCATCCACGTCGGCACCATGGGCTACGGCAAGATGGAAGGCGAAGGCGACGACAAGGTTATCGCCTACATGATCGAACGCGACGAGTGCCAGGGCCCGGTCTACTTCCAGAAGTGGGACGGCATCAAGGCCACCACCCCGATCATTTCCGGCGGCATGAACGCGCTGCGCCTGCCCGGCTTCTTCGAGAACCTCGGCCACGGCAACGTGATCAACACCGCCGGCGGCGGCGCCTACGGCCACATCGACAGCCCGGCGGCCGGCGCGATCTCGCTGCGTCAGTCCTACGAGTGCTGGAAGGCCGGCGCCGACCCGATCGAGTGGGCCAAGGAGCACAAGGAATTCGCCCGTGCCTTCGAGTCCTTCCCGAAAGACGCCGACAAGATTTTCCCCGGCTGGCGCGAAAAGCTGGGCGTGCACAAGTAAGCCCAGGCTTCAAACCGATGCGGCGAAAAATGCCCCCACTTTGCTGGGGGCGTTTTTTTCTGGGGGAATAAACCTTTCCTGCCGTGCGGAATTGTGCCCTCAAGAAGGAGAAAACGATGACGGAACAGTACAAAATTCATAACGAGCCCTTCTACCAGGTTCAAGGCAACGAGGTGGCCCTTTACGCGGTGGCTTATGCAGCCCGCCTGCCGGTGATGGTGAAAGGCCCAACCGGCTGCGGCAAGTCGCGTTTCATCGAATACATGGCCTGGAAACTGGGCAGGCCGCTGATCACCGTGGCTTGCAACGAGGACATGACGGCTTCCGACCTGGTCGGCCGCTACCTGCTCGACGCCAACGGCACGCGCTGGCTGGACGGCCCGTTGACCACGGCGGCGCGCATCGGCGCGATCTGCTACCTGGACGAAATCGTCGAGGCGCGGCAGGACACCACGGTGGTCATCCACCCGCTGACCGACCACCGCCGTACTCTGCCGCTGGACAAAAAGGGCGAGCTGCTGGCGGCACATCCCGATTTTCAGCTGGTGATTTCCTATAATCCGGGCTATCAGAACCTGATGAAGGATCTGAAGCAATCCACCAAGCAGCGCTTTACCGCATTCGAGTTCGACTATCCCGACGCAGTGCTGGAAACCGGCATTGTCGCCACGGAAACCGGCATGGATGCCGAGATCTCCGCCAAACTGGTGAAGGTCGGCGCGGCGGCGCGCAACCTGAAGGGGCACGGTCTGGACGAAGGCATTTCCACGCGCCTCCTGGTCTACGCCGCCACCCTGATCAAGGGCGGCGTCGAGCCGCGCGATGCCTGCCGCATGGCGCTGGTGCGGCCGATCACCGACGACGCCGACATCCGCGACACGCTCGACCACGCCATCGACGCCGTTTTTGCCTGAGAGGTTGTAAAAATTCAAAATCCACCGCAAAGGCGCGAAGGCGCAAAGGAAATCGTTATGATTTTATGTTGGTTTTCTTTGCGATCCCTTGGCGCCTTTGCGGTGGGGGTGCCGTTTTTTTCACAGACTCACTGAAGCCCTCTAATATGGCCGAAGCTAAAACCATGCAGCACCCTCAGATCCAGTCCTACTGGAAAGAACTCAATTGCGGCTTCGAGCAGGTCGCGGAGGTGTTCGAGGAATGCATGGCCGAGGCGCTGGCATCGCTTTCCAAGGAAGGCGTTCAGGCCTATGTGGAAAACGCGCGCTTTCTCGGGAAAATGGGCCACGGCGTCGAGCCGATCCTGATCTTTCTCGAGGAGTGGCCGGCCGCCGCGGAAGCGGTCGGCGAACCCGCGCTGCCGGCGATCATGGACTGCATCCGCAGGATGTGGAAGTCGCCCAACGGCAAGGCCATCGCCCCCTTCCTGCAGTCCCTCGCGGCCGCGGCCCGACGCCTGCGCTCCCCGGAGCAGATGCGGGATTACCTGGATGTCGTGCTCGATTTCATGGACAGAACCACGAGTTCGATCCACGGTTTTCACACCACGATTCCCAGTCCCGGACTGCCGGAATTTTTTAGGCAGGTGCCCTATCTGCTGAGTCAACTGGCCGTTCAGGGCCTGAAAAACTGGACGGAATACGGCATCCGCAACTACCACGACCATCCGGACCGGCAGCGCGATTATTTCAGCCTGCAATCGGCGGACAGCCGCGCCGTCTTGCAGCGCGAGCGGCACGGCACGCTGCTGGTCGACAACGAGCGCAAACTCGATCTTTACCTGCGCGGCCTGTGGCGGGAAAGCGACCATTTCGTGCCCTATTCGCTGGGCTTCGACGAACTGCGCAAGCCCGTTCCGTATTTTGACAAGCTCGGCATCCGCCTGCCGGACGTGTACGATGATATTGCGGTCGCCGCTTCCGGGTCTGGGAGCGGCGCACGTTTGGCCCCTCTCCCTCAGGGAGAGGGTTCGGGTGAGGGTGGCCGCTTCCCCGAGGGAGAAATCGTCATCTCTGGCCTCGACCGCTACCGCGCCGTGCTGGCGCATATCGTCGGCCACAAGCGCTGGACCGAAGCGGTTTTCGCCGACAACCTGAGTCCGTTCCAGCGCATGGCGGTCGAATTGCTGGAAGATTCGCGCGTTGAACATCTCGCCATGCGCCAATATCCCGGCTTGCGCCGCGTGTTCCAGGCGCTGCACCCGGCACCGGCGGAAGACGCCTGCGATCCGGCCGCCGAATCGGCCATCCGCCACCGCCTGGCCATGCTGTCGCGCGCTATACTCGATCCGCACCATCCTTATGCAAATCTGGACATCATCGAATTCGCCAAGCGTTTTCATGCCTTGATGGAACAAGGCGACTCCAGCACGCGCGAAATGGTGGACCTGGCGGTCGCGTTCGGGGCCAGGACGCGCCGGCAAAGCGACCAACTGGCGAAAATCCACTTCAAGGACACCGTGGTGGATTACCGCGACGACAACCGCCAGATGTGGAAATTCATCGAGGAAGGCGACGAAGAGGAAGCCTTCGACCAGAAGCGCAAGATCGAGCTGGCCGAGGAACTCAGGGGCCTGCCGCCGCGCCGCTACCCCGAGTGGGACTACACCAGCCAGACCTATCGTCCGGACTGGGTGAGCGTTTACGAGGCGCTGCATCCCACGGGCGACGCGGCGGATATCGACCGTCTGCTGGCCAGGAATGCCGCGCTGGCCAAGCGCCTGAAACGCCTGCTCGACCTGCTCAAGCCGCAGGACAAAGTGCGCATCCGCTACCAGGAGGAAGGCAGCGAGCTGGACCTGGACGTGGCGCTGCGCTCCTTGATCGACTTCAAGGGCGGCGCCACGCCCGACCCGCGCATCAACATGAGCCACAAGACCAATGGGCGCGATATTGCCGTGATGCTGCTGCTGGATTTGTCCGAATCGCTCAACCAGAAAGTGGCCGGCAGCGCGCAGACCGTCCTCGAACTCAGCCAGGAGGCGGTCTCGCTGCTTGCCTGGGCGGTCGATAAGCTGGGCGACCCGTTCGCCATCGGCGGTTTCCACTCCAACACCCGCCACGACGTGCGCTACCTGCACATCAAGGGCTACAGCGAGCAATGGGACGACCAGGTGAAAGCCCGCCTGGCGGCGATGGAGGCCGCCTACTCCACCCGCATGGGCGCGGCGATGCGCCATGCGGCGCACTACCTGGAAAAGCGGCAGGCGGACAAGAAACTGATGCTGATCCTGACCGACGGCGAACCCGCCGACGTCGATGCCAAGGACGGCCGCCTGCTGATCGAAGACGCCCAGCGCGCGGTGAGAGAGCTGGACGGCAAGGGGATTTATACCTTTTGCATCAACCTCGATCCCAAAGCGGACGAATACGTCGGCGACATCTTCGGCAAGCAATACGCGGTCATCGACAACATCCAGCGCCTCCCGGAGCAGTTGACGCAGCTGTTCCTGACGCTGACGAAATAGCAACCGCTCCCGATGAAAACGACTCCTTTGTTGCCGGAAATTCAGGCCAGACTGCAACTGCTCGCCGACCCCGCGACGGCGCTCGGCTTGCAGCGCTTCTTCAAGACCGGCCCGGGCCAATACGGCGCGGGGGACGTCTTCATCGGCATCAAGGTGCCGACCATCCGCAAGCTGGCTGCGGAGTTTTCCGGCGTCGGTCCCGGCGACGCCGCCCAACTGCTGCGTTCGCCGCACCACGAAGCCAGGATTTTGGCGTTGCTTTTCCTGATGCGCGCCTTCGAACGAGGTGCGGCGGCGGAACGGCAGCAAGTTTACGACCTTTACCTTGCCGCCACTTCCCACATCAACAACTGGGATCTGGTGGATATTTCCGCACCCCACGTGGTGGGCGCCCACCTCGCCGACAAGGCGCGCGCTCCGCTCTATCGCCTGGCGCAGTCGGATTCTTTGTGGGAACGAAGGATTGCCATCGTCGCCACTTTTCACTTCATCCGGCGGGGCGATTTCGGCGACACCCTGGCCATTGCGGAGCACCTTCTGGCCGACCGGGAAGACCTGATCCACAAGGCGACAGGCTGGATGCTGCGTGAAGTGGGCAAGCGCGATCCGGCTCCGCTGGAAGCCTTTCTGAAGCGCCACTGCCGAACCATGCCGCGCACCATGCTGCGCTACGCCATCGAGCGTTTTCCCACCGAAAAACGGCAGGCCTACCTGCGCGGCGGCTGAAGGCCGGCTCTTAGCGAGAAACTCGCGAAATAGGATGCGCGATTTGTGGGTCAGGCTTCAGCCTGACTGTACGGCTGAAGCCGTACCCACAACGGGCGCCGTTTCATGATTCGGGGTGGCTATTCGCCAGGGCCGTTAGGAGCATTGACCCGGAAAAGCTTATCGCCGATCATGCACCAAATTCGATAAAACGGCGGAGTGAAACATGGCGAAGTATATCGGCATCCTTACCTCGGGCGGCGACAGCCCGGGCCTCAACGCGGCGATCCGGGGCGTCGGCAAGGCGGCGCTGAACCAGTACGGCATGCAGATCGTCGGCTTCCGCGACGGCTTTCGGGGCCTGATGGAAAACCGCACGATGCGGCTCGACGCCGGCGAGCTCTCGGACATCCTGACCCGCGGCGGCACCATCCTCGGCACCAGCCGCGACAAGCCTCACCGCATGCCGGTCGGCGGCAAGCTGCTGGACATGACCGACGTGATTGCCGGCAATTACCACGACAATCACCTTGATGCGCTGGTTTGCCTGGGCGGCGGCGGTACGCAGAAAAACGCCCTGCGCCTGAAGGAAAAAGGCCTCAACGTCATCACCTTGCCCAAGACCATCGACAACGACGTCGCCCTGACCGATGCCACCTTCGGCTTCGACACCGCGCTGGGCATCGCGACCGATGCGATCGACCGTCTGCACAGCACGGCGCACAGCCATCACCGCATCATCGTGGTGGAGATCATGGGCCACCGCGCCGGCTGGCTGGCGTTGGGCGCGGGCATCGCCGGCGGCGCCGACGTCATCCTGATCCCGGAGATTCCCTACGCGGTGGAAAGCGTGGCAGTTGCGATCCGCGAGCGCAGTCGCCGCGGCAAGCCGTTCAGCATCGTCGCCGTCGCCGAAGGTGCGGTTTCGGTGCAGGAACATGAGGAACAACAGGCGAAAAAGAAAGCCGGCGCCAAGCAGAAGGAAGGCAAAAAGGCGGAGGTTGAAGACGCCCCGGAAACCCAGTATGCCGAACGAACCGTGCGCCTCGCCAAGCAGCTTGAACAACTGACCGGGCTGGAAGCCCGCATCACCATCCTGGGGCACCTGCAACGCGGCGGCATCCCCTCCGCCGCCGACCGCCTGCTGGCCACCCGGTTGGGAACGGCCTGCGCCGAACTGATCGACCAGGGCCGCTACGGCGTAATGGTCGCCGCCCGGGGAGACGGCACTAAGGCCGTCAAGCTGGAAGACGTCGCCGGCAAGGTCAAGACCGTGCCGCCCGATCACCCATGGATCTTGAGCGCGCGCCACGTCGGCACCAACATGGGGGATTGAGCCGTTAAACGCTTGGTGTGAACACGGGGGTTGTAGGTGCGAATTCATTCGCACAATTCAACTTGTTTTGTGCGAATGAATTCGCACCTACAAGTAGTTGTCGTCCGTTAAAGCAGGCTGAACAGCATCCGCGTACCCAGCGTGAACAAGAGCAAGGCGAAAAACTTCTTCAATTTTGCCACCGGCAGGCGGTGTGCCAGCCGCGCCCCGAACGGCGCGGTCAGCACGCTCGCCACCACCAGCCCGGCCAGGGCCGGCAGGTAGACGAATCCCAGGCTGTATGGCGGCAGATCGTTCAGCATCCAGCCGTTGGCGATGTAGCCCGCCGCACCGGCTGCGGCGATCGGGAAGCCGATCGCGGCGGAAGTGCCGATCGCCTGATGCAGCTTGACGTTGCACCAGGTCATGAACGGCACGGACAAGGTGCCGCCGCCGATTCCCACCAGGCTCGACACCGCGCCGATCACGCCGCCCGCGCCGAACATGCCTGCCGCTCCCGGCAGGTCGCGCGAGGGTTTGGGCTTGATGTTGAGCACCATCTGGACGGCGACGTAGTACAGGAACACGACGAAAAAAACCTTGAGGAACGAGGTGGAAAGATGCGCCGCCAGCACCGAGCCGGCGAGCGTGCCGGCGACGATGCCCGGCGCGATGGCGCGCACCACGCTCCAGTTCACCGCGCCATGGCCGTGGTGGGCGCGCAGGCTGGAAACCGAGGTAAACATGATGCTGGCGAGCGACGTGCCGAGGGCGAGATGCATGATCTGCCCGGCGGGGAAGTGCTGCGCGGTGAAAATGAAGGCCAGCACCGGCACGATGACCAGCCCGCCCCCCACGCCCAGCAGCCCGGCGAGAAAGCCGGCGAAGACGCCGACCGCTAGATAGAGCACCCAGAATTCCACTCAGAGAATTCCCAGAATGAATTCCCATTCACGCGGATCGACCGGCGTGATCGACAGCCGGTTGCCGGTTTGCAGCACGCGCATGCGCTCCAGCTCGGGATAGGTGCGCAGCTCCTTGATGCTCACCAGCCGGGTTTTCCGGATGAATTTCACGTCCACATTGAACCAGCGCGGCGTTTGCAGCGTCGCCTTGGGGTCGAAATACTTGTTGTCCGGGTCGAACTGGGTCTGGTCCGGATAGGCCAGCCGGCTCACTTCAGCCAAGCCGACGATGCCCGGCTCGGCGCAGTTCGAATGATAAAAAAGCACCTGGTCGCCGACTTTCATCTGGTCGCGCATGAAATTGCGCGCCTGGTAGTTGCGCACGCCGTACCACGCCACGGCCTGGCCCGGCAGGGCGGCGAGGTCGTCGATGCTGCAATCGCCCGGTTCTGACTTCATCAGCCAGCTGCGCATTTTTCTTCCTTAACGTGAAACTCGCGAAGCGAGACTTTGTCCCCCTCGCCCGCTTGCCCTAAAGGACTCCGATCCGCTACGAGCTGAAGCTCGTGCGGAGTCGTATGCGGGAGAGGGCTAGGGGAGAGGGAAACGGTCATGGTGATCGCCGTTTTATGATTCGGGGCGGCGATCGCCATGACCGTTAGACCAATAGATTTTGCGCTCGGTGATCACCGCATCCAGATGCATGTCCCACGGATCGGCCGGCACTTGCGCGACTTTCTGGCATTCGTAGCCGACGCCGACCAGGAGCGGCTTGCGCCATGCGGTGCGGCGGCGCAGGTAGGCCAGGCTGGCGTCGTAGAAGCCGCCGCCCATGCCGAGGCGATGGCACGCCTCGTCGAAGCCGACCAGGGGCACGAACAGCAGATCGAGCTGCCAGGCGCGCACCGGGCGCGGCGACCAGTGTTCGTCAATGCCGAAGCGGTTGAGATACCAGCGCGGCAGGGGAGTCAGCCGGCTGAAGCCGAGACGGCGCTGGAAGCGGCGCGGCACGACGGGCAGGAAACACGATTTGCCAAGGTCCAGCGCCTGGTTGAGCAGGGGCAGCAAATCCATTTCCTCGGCGGTCGCCGAGTAGAATCCGATGCGCCCAGGTTTGAGCAGCAGGCCTTGCGTCACGGCTACGCGCCGCAGGTTGTCGGCGGCATGGCGGCGCTGTGCGGGCGCGATCTTGCGGCGCGCCCGGCGCAGAACGGCGCGCAGTTCACGTTTGTTCATGGCGAAACGGGGTGGGTGATATGAAGAATAAAGCCCCCGCGAGTGCCGTCCAGGCCAGCATCTTGAACCTGAGGTTCAAGGTGGTCGCAGCCTGAGCGCATCAGGCACATCCGGTAGGGGACGCGCACAACAGCACTCGTAGCAGCCGCAACCAGACTATGCGAATCGGTCAAAGAATATATAGCCTGGACGAACACCGCAGGGAGCAACTCGAAAAACGGTCCGGCGGGAAAGAAGGACTAGAACAACTCGTCCTGATCGGCCATCGCCTGCTCGATCTGCGCCTGCATGGAAATCATTCTACGCTTGTATTCGCCGATGTCAAAGTTGCCGGAGAGGCGGGTGGAGAGGAATTCGTGGGCGATATTCAACGCGGCCATGATGGCAATGCGCTCGACGCCGATGACCTTGCCCTTGTCGCGAATATCGTGCATTTTCCGGTCCAGGTAGGAGACCGACTCGAGCAGTGCAGCCTGCTCGCCCTCAGGGCAGGCGACGCGGAATTCGCGCCCCATGATGGTTACGTCCAGACCCTTGACGTCCGCGCTCATGCTTCTTCCTCGGGAATCTGGTCGAGCAGCGCCTCAAGCCGTCCGCGGGCGCCGTGAATCTTGTCGAACAGGTGCTTGTTCTCGTTCTGCACGCTGGCCATCTGCTGGCGCAGTTGCAAATTCTCGGCGCGCAGGCGCTGATTCAGCTGCACGAACAATTCGATTTTGTCTTCCAGGGCTTTGAGTTCCGCTTCCATGCGCACACTATAATTGGGAAAATCCTGTTAAGTCAACCGCTAACAAAAACCTTTGAATGTGCATTGATACGTTTTATCCGGCGCCGCGCATGACTTCCCGGCGAATTCAAGTAGAATGGCGCCTCCATTGTCAGGTGCCGACCGGCTTCCACCAGCCGGCCGGTTAAACGGGAAACAGGTGCGCGCCCTTCGCGCCATGCCTGTGCTGCCCCCGCAACGGTAAGCGAGTGCGGACGCATCATCCACGCCACTGCGAGTTTCTCGCGGGAAGGCGATGCGTCAAGACTTGCGAGCCCGGATACCGGCCTGCCATTTCCTCAATCCAGACGCATGCGGGGAAGCATGCGCAATATGGAAGCCGCAATGAAAACAAACCAACTATCCCTCCGGGTGGGCGCCTTGGCGCTTGCTGTCGCCAACACCGTCTTTGCCGATGAAGTTCCGCTCCACCAGGCCGATGAAATAGTGGTTACCGCGACGCGCTTCAAGGAATCCAGCCAGGGCAAGCCGGTCAGCATAACCGTCATTACCCAGCAGGAAATCCAGCAGAGCGCGGCGAAGACCGTGCCCGACCTGCTGGCCGAGCAAACCGGCATCGTGGCCCACGACCTTTTCGGCAGCAACGCCGCCAACGCCACCGTGGATATGCGCGGCTTCGGCGCGACCGGTGGGCAAAACACGTTGATTCTTCTGGATGGCCGCCGTGTCGGCGATATCGATTTGTCCGGGGTGCAGTGGGCCGCAGTACCGTTATCCGCTATTGAACGCATCGAAATCATGAGGGGAAGCGGCGCGGTACTATATGGCGAAGGCGCCAGCGCCGGGGTGATCAACATCATCACCAAGGCACCGGAAAAAATGGCCAACGCGATGACTATTGGCGCTATGGCGGGCTCTTATGGAACCCAGGGAGAGCGAGTCAACGCGAATTACTTCGGGCAGGCGGCCGGCATCAACGTCTCGGCCGACCACTTCGTTTCCGACGGCTATCGCGCCAACAACCGCAACGAGCAATCGAATGCACAGGCTGACATGCGCTGGCTGACAGAGGCGGGCGAATTCGCGCTAAAGGTCGGCGCCGACCGTCAGGACATCCGCTTGCCGGCCGGGCGACAGGTGCAACCCAGCATCGGACTCAACCAGCTCGCCGACCCTCGCGGCACGCGCACGCCGCTGGATTACGCCAGCCGCGACGGCAACCGGGCAAGTCTGGAATGGCAGCGAGACACTGGCTGGGGCGAGTTCAATGTCGGGTTTGGCTACCGCGACAAGAACCAGAAATCCTATTTCGACCAGGGCGGGTTCCCGATCTACAACGACGCCGACTTGAACGTGATTTCCGTCACGCCGCGAATCAGGATCCTGCAGCCTCTGCTGGGCCTGGAGAATTCGCTTGTGGTCGGCCTCGACTGGTACAAATGGGATTACCACAAACGGATTTCCGACCTGCCTGGCAACATCGACCAGCCACACAACACCGTGAGAGCCAACCAGGAGAATACCGGGCTGTACTTGTACGATACGTTGCGGCTGTCGGCACTGACCACGCTTTCCGGCGGTTTGCGTAGCGAACATCTGCATATTTCCGCCAACGACACATTCGACCCGACCGCACCCGGCGCATTGTTCGGCTCCGGTGCGCCCGCCGGCACGCAAACCGAAAACCAGTATGCCTACGAACTTGGCCTGCGCCACCAGATCAGCGCGGCAGCGGCCCTGACCGGAAAATTCAGCCGCAGCTTCCGTTTCGCCAACGTGGATGAGATATACGAATCTTCGCCCGTCTTCACCCAGCAATTCCAGTTCCTCCGCCCCCAGACCGCAAAGACCATGGAAATAGGGTTGGAGCAGAAATTTGCGCGCGGCAATTTGCGCTCGGCCCTATTCCAGACGGATGTCCGGGATGAAATCCACCTTGATCCTTTTACCGGCGGAGTGGGCAATACCAATTTGCCCCCTTCCCGGCGCCGTGGGCTTGAGCTGGACGCAAAATGGCGGGCAACGACGAATGTTACGCTGGGCGCCGGGTATACCTATACCGAAGCCAAGTTCCTGGAGGGTACCTTTCCCGGTAACGTATTCTTCGGCACCAATATCAGCGTTGCAGGCAAGACTGTGCCCCTCGTTCCCCAGCACAAGCTCGATCTGACAGGCTCGTGGGAAATCACTTCGCAGACCCGTTTCAACGGTGTAATCAGCTATGTCTCCAAGCAATTCATGGATAATGACGAGCCCAACAGTCTGGGGATAAACATTCCGGCCTACACCGTGGCCGATATCAAGTTGACACACCATGTCGGCCCGTGGAACCTGAGCGCGGCAATCAACAATCTCTTCAATCGCCAATATTTCGGTTACGCGGTGAGAAGCAACTTCACCGCCGACCGCTACGAGGCCTATCCCTTGCCGGAAAGAAATGCTTCCGTTAGGCTCGAATATACATTCAAGTAGACGCTGAAAGCCTGCAAAACCGGTTTCATGCACTGTGTGCCGCTCGACGTGGCGGCACGCAGGTTTTTGCTTGGCGCTTGAGGTGATCCAGCCTCGCCGAAGCGTGCGCAGCCCGGAAGAAGCTTGCGGAATCCGGGATTGCGGCCATGTCCCGCACCACCCCACCGATGGGAATTTCCCCGAATTTTTGCTATTGTTCGCGTAAATCAAATCCCTTCCTTAACACCCCCATGACCAAACCGGAACTCAGCAGCAAAGAACTTTATTTTCGTCTGCTGGGCTATGTTTTGCCGTACTGGAAGGTGTTTGCCGTCTCGCTTCTCAGCCTGGTGGTCACGGCAGCCACAGAGCCCGCCTTCCCGGCGCTGTTCAAGCCGATGCTGGACGGCAGCTTCGTCAACAAGGACCGTACCTGGATCACGCTGGCGCCGCTGCTGCTCATTCTGCTGTTTCTGGTGCGCGGCATCGCCAGCTTCGTCGGCAGCTATACCAGCAACTGGATATCCTCCCGGCTGGTGCTGGACTTGCGCGACCGGATGTTCCGCAAGCTGGTGTCCCTGCCCACCCGCTATTACGACGACAACTCCTCCGGCAACCTGATCGCCAACGTCGCCTACAACGTTTCCCAGGTCGCCGATGCCGGCACCAACGTGATTACCGTGGTGGTGCGCGACTCCCTCACCATCGCCGGCCTGCTGGGCTGGATGTTCTACCTTAACTGGAAGCTCAGCCTGATCGCATTGCTGGTGGCGCCGGTCGTCGTGTCCATCGTCGCCCTGGTGAGCCGGCGGCTGCGGACGATGAGCCGGGAGACGCAGCGCTCGATGGGCGATGTGACCCACGTTCTGGAGGAAACCATCGAAGGCCACAAAGTGGTGAAGATTTTCGGCGGCCAGGAATACGAGGCGAAGCGTTTTTTCGACGCCATCAACCGCATGCGCCGCTACGCCATGAAACAGGTCAGCGCCGCGGCCATCAACGTGCCGACGGTGCAACTGGTATCGGCGGTGGCGATGGCCGTCATCATCTACATCGCCACCTTGCAATCGGCTTCCAACGAGACCACCGTGGGCTCCTTCATCTCCTTCATTGCCGCCATGATGATGCTGTTCGCCCCGATCAAGCGCCTCACCGGCGTCAACGAATTCCTGCAGCGCGGCCTGGCGGCGGCGGAAATCGTGTTCGACCTGCTCGACCAGGATTCCGAACCGGATGAGGGCACTCTCTCGCTGCAGCGCGCGAGGGGCGAAATCGAACTGCGCGACCTTTGTTTTGCCTATCCCCATGCCGAGAACAGGGCACTGGACGGCATCAGCCTGGCCGTCGCCGCCGGGGAAACCGTGGCTCTGGTGGGCGCGTCGGGAAGCGGCAAGACCACTCTCGCCAACCTGCTGCCGCGTTTCTACCATCCGAGCAACGGGAAAATCCTGCTGGACGGAATCGACATCGAACAGCTGCGCCTCGCCGACCTGCGCCGCAACATCGCCCTGGTCAGCCAGGACGTGGTGCTGTTCAACGACACCATCGCCGCCAATATTGCGTATGGGCAGGAACGCGAGGTCGGCGAAGCGCAGATCGTCGCTGCCGCGGAAGCTGCCCACGCCATGGAGTTCATCCGCCAGTTGCCGCAGGGGCTTGCCACCAACATCGGCGAAAACGGCGTACGCCTCTCCGGCGGCCAGCGTCAGCGGCTGGCCATCGCCCGCGCCATCCTGAAGGATGCCTCGATCCTGATCCTGGACGAGGCCACCTCGGCGCTGGACTCCGAGTCGGAGCGCCACGTTCAGGCCGCGCTGGAAACCTTGATGCAAGGGCGCACCTCGCTGGTCATCGCGCACCGCCTGTCAACGATAGAAAAGGCCGACAGGATTGTCGTCATGCAGCGAGGGAAGATCATGGAAATCGGCAATCACAGCGAGTTGTTGGCGAAGGATGGCGTTTACGCCAATTTGCACCGGATCCAGTTTGCCAACAACAGCCCAGATGTCCGGAGCGCGAAGTAAAACGCCCGAGCATCGAGGTCGATTTGAAATAATAATTTCTTTTTTTGATCAAAACGAATACTATTATTTCGTCTAAAAAAGCATTTGGCCACAGAGAACACGGGCTCACAGAGAAAAAACAATGGATTGTTGGCGTTGGCGCGCCCAGTCATCGGGTGATGGGTGACTTATCGGAAACCCCTGTCGTCTCTGTGATCTCAGTGGCTTGAACTGAGGTTTCCAGGTTTAAGGTTCATCGTGCCAAGAAAACCAAATGTCGTCGCAGCCGTTCCCCGGCCCGTTGAGCAGGTTATCAAGCAACTGGGAGAACACCTTCGTATTGCGCGAAAGAGGCGCAAAGAGAGCCTTGTGTCGTTTT
>JAQTMN010000025.1 GCA_028714315.1 Sulfuricella sp.
GACAGGGGCGTATACAATGGTGGAGATCGGGCGGCACTTCGGGGTTCACTACATGACCGTCAGTCGCGCCGTGCGGAAATTTGAAACCCACCGAAAAGAAATGTTGGAATGTTAGAACTGACCCCACGCTACTGCTGACCCCACGCTACTGCAAGACAACGACATGCTGAGCGAGGTTTCAAAGGCGCACCGAAGGTCTGTTGCCTTGCCTCTGGAGTGCAAGACAACGACATGCTGAGCGAGGTTTCAAAGGCGCACCGAAGGTCTGTTGCCTTGCCTCTGGAGGAATACCAGATCAGTCATTCGGATAGGGATGAAGCGATGGCTCAGGCTTACCTGACAGGGGCGTATACAATGGCGGAGATCGGGCGGCACTTCGGGGTTCACTACATGACCGTCAGTCGCGCCGTGCGGAAATTTGAAACCCGCCGAAAAGAAATGTTGGAATGTTAGAACTGACCCCACTCACGCTCGACCCCACTCACGCTCTGCCGCCACGGTGGCGGCGATTCCAACGCTTACGCTCCGGCAATTCCCGGCCCGTTGCCGATTGAAAAAAATCGCCCGATTCGGCTGCGGGGGTGGCAGAATCGGGTTTTTCTACAGGTTCGTTGGGCGGCTTTATTGCTATTTCTAAATTTCACGGGGAGGTTCAATAATGCGTAAGACGGTTCTGTATCTCATCACAGTTCTCTTGATTCAGGGTTGTGCCAGTGCGCCTACCAATGAAAGCGTGCGAAGTCTTAGTGTGTGCTGCAAGTCATTTTCAGAAATTCCGTATGTGCAGCTGGGCCTTGAAGAGAAACAGTCCGTGCGGATCTCGGAAGACTCTCCCGTCTTCGAGTTTTCAGAAGGTAAAAGCCGATTTACCGCCTTTGAATTCAAGCCATCTGAGAGGGTGAAGGCCGTTGATATCGATATCGCGGTGAGTTCTATCTATCTGCCGTCTGCCACCATCTTCCTCCCCAGTTTCGTCTTCCTGAACAGCGACAAACAGCCAACAAGAACTGTTTCTGAAATACAGGTTCAGCAGCTTCACGATTTTTGGGCCGGAGAATACTTTTTCACTCGTGTCGAGGTAATGCCTGGTGAACGGTATTTGGTCGTTTACACCGATGCTAAGTCCCTTGGGCAAACCATACCCTTAGTGAAAGGCGGAGCGGGGAATTCCTTCCTGGCGGGTAAGACGCCAATATATGTTCCAGGTGGTGGCGGTGTCACGCATCAATTGCCACGAGACGCCATTGGCGTCATCTCACTGAAAGCGAAGAAGTGAATGCGTGCGTTATGCCACCAGCCGCCTAACCCATCGTTGCAGGGGACGCTCCGCCTATCTGGACTTGACTGGTCCGTGAGCGCCGGGTTCGGAGCACCCTAGAAAATATCTTTTTGGAATAGCCCCGGCAGCGAGCCCGACGGGGGAGAAGAACGGCAGATTGGGCGGCGTGAAGCCTGCCGCTGCGGCAAGCTCCGGCCGAAAGCGGACGAATGCCGGAGGATTTTCGGCCAATGCCCGCGATTTTTCGCAAGTGCGTCCCTCCGCATGTGGGCGCTGATGCCCCGCCGCCAGTGAATCAACACCTCGGCCCTTAAACTTGCCACCCTTGTCAACCCGGAAAATATGGTGTAAAAAGCGTATCCAACACGGACATTTATGTCCTTATATCCCGTAACACTCAAGGGGATCTGGTTGATGAAAAACGAGCGTTCCATTTTGCAGATCCCATTTTATTTCAGGGGATTGCCGTCATGTTTTCACATTGACGGCAAGACTGCGGAATCGTTGAAACAGCAATTTGCCGATCGGCTTGAGGCTTGGGTGCAAAATCAGGCCGACGCTATCGTCGCTGAAGAGCCCGGAGTTTCGTGGCTGGATCTGCATCGAAAACTCAAATCCCGCCTGACCAAACAAAACGCCCCTTCCAATTCCCTGGCAGCCGCATTTCGCGGCAAGAGCGCGCTGGCGAGTGAACGCGTTCCGCAATACCTGTTGAACAGCATGCTGTAAAAAATCGCCCGCCACGTCCACCGCAGCTCATCCCAGAAAATGATCGCGTCTTGTCAGCTTCTTCTTTACCGCGTATTCCAGCTCTGAAAAACCAGCCTGTACCGCCTTATTCACAATATTTCAATTGGTTATATTTCTCATGTTTACAGCAAAAATAACGCAGCAGCCTAATAAATCAGTGTTTCCTTAGCCCGTATCGCAACAAATAATGGCGAAGTTGCCCTCTTGATTCCGTATCCGGATACTGGGTTTAAAATGAAAACCAATTCGAAAATTTGAATTGCCCTTAAACTCATCACCGCCACAACATGAAGAAATCGGAAACCGATGGAGCCGTCTCGAGATCGCATGACATTCAATCCATTCTGCAGACAGTAAAAGACCTCGATAACGGCATCATCAATCACTTGGCGTGGAAGAAAAAGCTGCATCACACCCTGGTATGCCAGGAACCCCCGGACGCGAATAATCTGGCCGAGGATGCCCATTGCAAATGCAAATTCGGCGGCTGGTATCATCGTGAAGGCGGGCATCCCGAATTGGTGGAATTTCCAGGGTTCAGGAAAATCGGCGCCCTGCACAAAGCGATGCACGATGCCGCCCGCTCTCTGTTGCAGTTGAAAGTCGGCCAGTCCGCGATTTCCACCCACGACTACAACGCGTTCATGGATCCGGCGATCGCGTTGAAGGCGGAGATTCGCAACCTGCAGGACGCGCTGATCAAGAATGTCTGCTCCATCGACCAGCTGACTGGCGCGTGGAATCGGCATTGGCTCTATGCCAAGCTGGCCAAGGAATACGAGCGCATGATCCGCAAAGGCGACCTGTGCTATATCTGCATGGTGGACCTGGACCATTTCAAATCGATCAACGATGCCTATGGCCACGGCGCGGGCGACGAGGTACTGAAGGCCACGGTCCGTATTTTCTCCAGCCAGTTGCGCAAGTACGACACCATTTTCCGCTATGGCGGCGAGGAATTCCTGATTTGCATGCCCCACACCCAGGCCGACGACGTCGAATCGATCCTGAACCGCTTGCGAACCGCGCTCGAACAAGCCGCCATCCCATTGTCCGATGGAGAGAGCGTATCCGTCACCGCTTCTTTCGGCGTCGCGCTGATGCTGGACGGGATGTCCATTTCGGACGCCATCGAGTCGGCGGACCATGCGCTTTTCGTGGCCAAGGCCAGCGGGCGTAACCGCGTCTACCTCTGCGGCGGCTGACGGTTCGGGCCGGAAATTTCGTTACAAATCCCGGCTGAACAACCGTTCCCGGCAACGGTGAAATACCGCACGAAACGCAACGTTGCGTGCTTTTTGCCGGCACACCGGTTTTTCAACCTAACGGTCATGGCGAATCGCCGCCCCGAATGATGAAACAGCGCCCTGTGGGTCAGGCTTCAGCCTGACTTGTACGGCTGAAGCCGTACCCACAACAGCGAGTTTCACGCTAAAACCTCATTTGAACCACGGAGATCACGGAGAACACGGAGCAACACAAAGCGTTTCGAGAAATATTGAGCAGTCACCCAATGGGGTATAACGCCGGCGCCGCAATGCATTGATTTTTCTCCGTGTTCTTCGTGGTTGACTGCTTTTTTAGGTTCAATCCTCCCTCCGACAAGCCCCCCCTCCGCCGCCTCGTCGATGTCCGCAAGGCGATAAGTGCGGATACGCCACTCCCATTCCCGCAATACGCCCCCCAAGGCCGTTCGACGTAGCACATTCCTCGGATATCTGGCGTTTCTTTCCGCAGAAGACACGGTACAAAAAATTTCCTATTGAAAAATTTTCAATGCAATCAAATACAAGGCAAATTCAATGCCGGGAATATGACAGCCAGTTGGTTGCAAATTTCCAACATGTCAACTAAAAAAAAGTGAACGGTAATTTTTCTGAAACAGATTTGTAAATAAAACCGTTCATTCGTTTTTAACCGCATCGATTTTCTTGGAATGGAGGACATCATGGAAAAGTTGATTCTTGGAACCAAGCATTTTCTGCAGGATGAAGATGGTCTGGCGATGGTGGAATACGGCCTGCTCGCCGCCCTGATATCCGTAGCGGCTGTCCTGGCAATCACCAACGTCGGCGCCAAGGTGACGACTACGTTCAATACGCTTTGCCAAAAGCTGAATAACAACACTGCCTGCTGACATGGCTGACCAATGGGCTGCCGGGCTGGAGATACTCTCCATCCTGTTTTCGGATGCGAGGATCAGCCTGCTGCTGGGGCTGCTCCTCGCGGCGGCCCTTACCGATTCGATACATTACCGGATACCCAACCTGCTGGTCTTTCCGGGAGCGGCGTTCGGGCTGTTTTACAACGCGGTATTTTCCGGCGGCCTGGGGCTCGTCGGCGCGCTGGAAGGGATGGGCATGGGACTGGCGCTGTTGCTGCCGTTCTATCTGCTGCGCGCGATGGGTGCGGGCGACGTCAAGCTGATGGCCATGACCGGCGCCTTTCTCGGACCTTGGGATACGTTGGGGGCGGCGCTGGGCACTTTCCTGGCGGGCGGCGTGCTCGCACTGTTAATCACGCTGAGGGCGAAAGCCATCGGACGCATGTTCCGAAACATCAAAACCATGTTCGTTGGAAGCTTTTTCAAGCTGGCCATGGGAGAGTTGCCGGCAGTGGAAGCTCCTGCGGTCTCGGCGGGAAAGCTGCCCTACGGTGCGGCCATTGCGCTGGGCACATCCGGGTTCATCGTGCTCCACGGATTCGGATTTTTCTACTGGTACTCGTGAGCAGCACAAATTGGTTTTGGGGTTGAAATACCCCGCCTCGACTACCCGGTAGTCGAAAAAAACAGGGAGGATAACAACAATGATGCCTAACCTTTCCTCACGCCATGACGTGGTGCAGCTGGATCAACACAGCCGGGCGCGCGTTCCGCGAACGCCCCAGACGATCGAGGAAACCGGGCTCAATTTCTCGTTCCTGGTCGAGCTCCTGACAAAAATCCTGTTTCTCGGCGGCCAGATGCGCCTGCTGGAACTGGCCCGCCACTCCCGGCTTCCGGTGGCGGTGCTGGAGCCGCTGCTCGCCTTCATGCGCGCCGAACACGCATGCGAGATCGTCCGCCGCAGCGAAGCCGAAACCGCCGTGGTTTATGCACTGACCGACCTCGGCCGCGAGCGTGCCCATGAGTTCCGGCAGCGAAGCCAATATGCCGGACCCGCGCCGGTGGCCCTGCAAACTTACATCGACCAGATTACCCGCCAGTCGATCGGGAACATGGCCGTGACCCTCGAAACGACGCGGCAGGCCTTCGACGGCGTGGTCGTCCGCGAGCAGGTCCGGAACCAGTTCGGCGCGGCGATGAATTCGGGGCGCGCGATCTTCGTCTACGGCCCGGCGGGCAGCGGCAAAACCTTCATCGCCGAGCGGCTGGTTGGCCTGCTGTCCGGAGATGTCGCCATCCCCTACGCCATCGCGGTGGACAACGAGGTGATCCAAGTCTTCGACCCGCTGGCGCACCAGCCGCTGGAAAAAGAAGCCGGCCCGGGCAACCAGCTCGACCTGGGGAAAAACGACGATGCCCGCTGGGTGCTGTGCCGCCGGCCGGTCTTGCTCACCGGCGGGGAGCTCACGCTCTCCATGCTCGATCTGGAATTCAACCAGAGATCGGGCTTCTACCAGGCACCGCCGCAGGTGAAGGCCAACAATGGCCTGCTGATCATCGACGACCTGGGACGGCAACTGGTCTCGGCCCAGGATCTGATGAACCGCTGGATCGTCCCACTCGACCGGCACGTGGACCACCTGGCGCTTCACACCGGCAAGAAGTTCGCGATCCCGTTCGACGTCATCGTGGTGTTCTCCTCCAACCTCTCGCCCAAAGAGTTCGCCGACGGGGCCTTCCTGCGGCGCCTGGGCTACAAAATTCATGTCGGCCCGCTGGAGGAAGCCGAGTACCGGGCGATTTTCCGGCAGGTGTGCGACGAGATGGGCATCCCCTTTTCCGAATCCGCCTTGGACTATCTTCTGCGCGAACGCCACTACAAGGAAGGGCGTCCCCTGCTGGCCAGCGTTCCACGCGACATCCTCGGCCAGGTCAGGGATCTGGCCCGTTTTTGCGAAACCGATCCGGAGTTGTCCGAGCAGTCGCTGGACCAGGCATGGGAGAACTATTACATCCGCGAGTAAGGCGGCGGCTCCGGCGAGTGCGCATTGAAACGTAACCATTAAGCAGCGAGGGATCAAATGAAAAATCCAAGGGCAGTAATGATGATCGTGGTCTCGGTATTGATCGGCTTCGCCGCCGTCATCATGGCGATGCGCTGGATATCGCAGCAGGCCTCGGTGGCCACCAACAAGGTGGTGGTCGCGGCGGTGGACATCCAGTTGGGCAGCCGGCTCAACCCGGAAATGTTGAAGCTGACGGACTGGCCGAGGGGCAGCATGCCTCCCGGAGCGGTCAACGACCCCAAGGAACTGGATACCCGCGTGCTCAAAACCAGCGTGCTCCGCGGCGAGCCGGTGCTGGAATCCAAGCTCGCCCCGCTCGGCACCAAGGGCGGCTTGTCGGCGGTGGTGGCGGAGGGAAAGCGCGCCATGACGGTCCGGGTGAACGACGTCATCGGCGTCGCGGGATTTGCCCTTCCCGGAAACTACGTGGACATCCTGGTGAGCACGGAGGCGGACCGGGGCAAGGGCGGCGGCAGCACGGAAGACAAGAAGATTTCCAAGATCGTCCTGGAACACATCCTGGTTCTGGCTGTAGCGCAGGAAGCCGGCCGGGATGAAACCAAGCCGCGGGTGGTGAGCGCGGTGACCCTGGAAGTCACCCCGGAGGAAGCGGAAAACCTCGACCTGGCGCGCTCCATCGGCCAGTTGTCGCTGGTGCTGAGAAACCAGATCGACAAGATGCCGGTTGGCACGGAGGGCGCGATGAAAGTCAGCCTGCTAAAGCGGGCGCCCGAGCCGGAAACGAAGCCGGAAAAGCAGGCGGCGCCGAAGAGAGCACCGGCCCGCCACGTCAAACAAGCACTTCCGAAAGACAAAGACCGGGTGCAGGTGATCAAGGGCGTGCAGGAATCCAGCGTGGTTTTCTGAGGCAGCGAAAAATCACCTCATAACAACCCATAGAAGGGAAAACAAGATGAAGAACAAAATATCGCATGGCTTCTCCCAACTCTGCTCCGGGGCGCTCGCTCTCGCGATCGGCGCGGTGCTCGGGATGGCCGCCCCTCAGCTCGCGTTTTCGGCCAGCAAACCCCAGCCTTCCGTCGCAGCGCCGCAACACAGCGAGGAGGCGCCGGCAGCGGCCATGACCCAGATCGGTCCCCATATCGGCGCCACTCTCGGCAAATCGACCCTGATCCGGCTGCCTTCCCCGGTAGCGCGAATGTCGGTGGGCAACCCGGCGGTGGCGGATGTGGTGCTGATCAACCCGCGCGAAGTTTACGTCCTCGGCAAGAGCATCGGTTCGACCAATATCATCCTGTGGAACAAGGACGGCCAGGCCACCATCGTGGACGTGACGGTCGCCATGGACACGGCCGCGCTTCAGGACAAGCTGCATCAATTGCTGCCGAACGAGAAAAATATCAAGGTCAGCGCCTCCGCCGATTCCGTGGTGTTGAGCGGGCGGGTGTCCGACTCGGTCAAGGCGAGCCAGGCGGTGGAATTGGCCAACGCCTACACCACGGCGCTGATGGCGTCCTCCGGCGGTGCCGCCGGTGGCATCAATAACGGAGGCGGCGCTGTCGGCAAAACGGTCAACCTGCTCCAGCTCAACGACCCTCAGCAGGTCATGCTGGAAGTCAAGGTGGCGGAAATATCCAAAACCCTGCTGGACAAGTTGGGGGTGAAATTCAGCAACGGGCACGTTACCAGCGGGGGTTGGACCTACACCCTGCTCTCCGATTTCCTGTTCGGCAACCTCGGCGGCAACCTGCTGTATTCGAAAGGCCTCAATTCATTCCAGCTGGATGCCCAAAGAGAGAATGGCCTGATCCGAGTCCTCGCGGAACCCACCATCATGGCCATCAGCGGCCAGAAAGGCAGTTTCCTGGCGGGCGGCAAGGTGTTCATCCCGGTGTCCAGAACCGACCAGAGCGGCCTCCCGGTCATCACCCTGGAAGAGAAGGAATTCGGCGTCGGCCTCGTCTTTACGCCCACCGTCCTGGAGGGCGGGCGCATCAACCTGAACGTGGCGCCCGAAGTGTCCGATCTGAACCAGAACGGCTCGCCCTTCGTCAGCGCGAACGGAATCACCAGCATCCTGCCGTCGTTCAGCGTCCGCCGTGCCGCCACCACGGTGCAGCTGAACGATGGCCAGAGTTTCGCCATCGCCGGGCTGATCAAGAGCAACGCCAGCGAAACCATCAAGGCCTTCCCGGTATTGGGCGAGATTCCCATCTTGGGCGCGCTGTTCCGCAGCAGCGAGTTCCAGAACGACAAGACCGAATTGCTGTTCATCATCACGCCGCGCCTGGTGAAACCTTTGCCACCGGATTACAAGCTGCCGACCGACAACTTCGCCGAGCCGACCCGTGCCGAATTCTTCCTGGGGGGAAAGATGGAAGGCAAGCCCAATGAGCCCAGCCCCGCCGGGCCGACCGCCAAGCCGCAAACCGGCGCCGCCGGCGGCTTCGAGATGAAATAAGGAGATAGCCATGAAGAACAAGAAAACGCTTTGCTTGCTGCTCGGTCTGGGTGGAATCGCCGCGTTGAGCGGGTGCGCCGAGGTCACGCCCTACTGGGACCAGCATTTCGGCGAAACCGTGAATCTGGCCAAGGCGCAGCAGACCGTCAATCCGGATGCCTCCCGCAACACCGACCCGGTGGCGGGTCTCGACGGGCAATCGGGCAAGGCCGCCATCGACCGCTACCACCAGACCTTCCAGAACCCGCCTCCCCCGGTCAATGTCTTCAACATCGGCATAGGCTCGGGCCGGTAGCGGACGATCGACGGAAATGAGCCCGATGACCAACCCGGCCATACCAGCCCCCTCCTCCTCTGCACGGCTCGGAGAGGGCGCGGGATGGGGCAGGCAATTCCAGACCCGCGATCATGCTCGCCATCCGGCCCGTCGCCAGGGTGGCGCGGTCATCATTCTGGTCGCGCTCTCCATTGCCATCCTGGTCGGTTTTCTCGGCCTCGTGGTGGACCTCGCGCACCTGTTCGTCACCAAGACCGAAACGCAGGGCTCGGCGGATGCCTGCGCGCTGGCGGCGGCGCGCGAGCTCACCGGGGACCCGATGGCCGTCACCCGGGCGGAAAATGCGGGAACCCTCCTGGAACAGCGCAACAACGTCAATTTCCAAACCACCCCGGCAACGAATGTCGCCATCAGCTTCAGCGATCAATTGAGCCCGAACTCGGCTTATCTCTCTTCGCTCTCGGCCAACCCGGCCACTACCAAGTATGCGATGTGCACTTTGTCGCAGCCGGGGATCGCCCCGTGGTTCATGGAGGCCATGGGATTCGGCGCCCAGACCGTCAGCGCCATGGCGGTCGCCACCCTCGCACCGTCGCAAACCAATTGCGCCATTCCGCTCGGTTTATGCCTGAACGCTTCACCTCCCGCCAGCTGCCCCGACGGTTCCGCCCCCGACACGTACGGGCTCTGCGTCGGCGACTGGCGGGGCGGAAAGTTCGGTTCGGGAGGCGGCGTGAACGGTGCCTTCAACTGGCTTCAATTTCCCGGCCAGGCCAGCGGCGCGCAAGGCGTCATCGACGCGCTTACCGGACCGGGAAACTGCGATCTCGCCAGAAACGACACGGTGCCCGCGGAAACCGGCAATCTGGGCAATGCCGGCGGCAAGGCGTGGAACTCGCGCTTCGGCTTGAATCAGCCGGCATGCACGCCACCCAACTGCCCGACGCCCGATTTCACGGGATATTCCTACACTTCGACGAACTGGACTTCCCAACGGAACGCATTACCCGATTTCCTGATCCGGCGCGGCACCAATGCACCCTACGAAGGCGATGCCATAACCGGTTTGAGCCTGCCCGGCGGGCTCAACTCGTTAAGCTCATCCCAGCTCGCCGCCTATGGCGCCGACCGGCGGCTGGTCACGGTGCCGATCGTGGATTGCTCGGCCTGGAGCGCTTCCCATCAGGCGCAACTACTGGACTTCGCTTGCGTGTTGATGCTTTACCCGGTGGATACCAGCGGCAACGTCAGCCTGGAATATCGTGGCCTCTCGAGTCTGCCGGGCAGCCCCTGCGCCACTTCCGGCCTGGGAGGCGGCACTGTCGGCCCGTTGGTGCCGGTGCTGGTGCAATGAGGACGCCAATCATGCGCTCGACCCGCAAACAAATAGGCGCCGCGGTCGTGGAATTCGCGCTCGTGCTCCTGCCCCTGACGCTAATCGTGTTCGGCATCACCGAGTTCGGCCGGGCGATGTACCAATACAACACCCTGGTCAAGGCCACCCGCGATGCTGCGCGCTTCCTCAGCACGCAGGCGGCCGGCACCGGTTACGGCCGGGCGACCTGCCTCACGGTCGCCGGGTCGCAGACGTGTTCGGCATCGGACCCGCCGCTGGCGCCGGGTTTGACCGCTTCCATGGTGGCGATTTGCGATGCCACCACCGCGCCTTCAGAAAATTGCCCGCTGGCCTATAACGGCGTTTCCACCGGCAGCGGCGCGGTCAATCTGGTGACGGTGAGCATCAACGGGTTCCAGTTTACGTCGCTGGTTTCGTTCGTGGTGCCCAGCGTAACTTTCGGCCCGATCAGCACCACCATGCGGCAAATATTATGAGGACGGGAATGCGGCGCTCGATGAGGTTTTTGCCCGGCCGCCGACGGGAGCGCGGGGCCGTGGTGGTCGAATTCGCCCTCATCGCGATCGTCTTTTTCAGCCTGCTGCTCGGAATCATGGAGTTCGGGCGGCTGCTGTTCACCTGGAATTCGGCCGCCGAAGCGACGCGCTGGGGAGCGAGACTGGCGGTGGTGTGCGATCTGGGAGACGCCACGATCAAAGACAAGATGCGGCTGATCATGCCGCAACTGCAGGACAGCAATATCGTCATCGCCTACACCCCCGACCCGTGCGATGAGACGAACTGCCAGAGCGTCGCCGTAAGCGTCACCGGAGTCAGCATCACCACGATGATTCCGATTTTGAACGTGACGCTGCCCATTCCTCCGTTTTCCACTTCGCTGCCGCGCGAAAGCATGAGCAGCACGGACAACCCGGTCTGCACATAGCGAATAGCAGGAGCAACACATGAAGATAGCCGTCATTTCACCGAATAAAAAAAACCTGGAAGACCTTGGCCGATTCCTCAAGGCCGACGGCGACCGGGGCGTTTCCCTATACGAAGGCGGGATTACGCGAATCCAGCCGGTCGCGGTGCAACAGCATCCCGACGTGCTCATTCTCGACAGCATGTGCATCGACATGGAGGAACTCGCGGAGCTCGAACGGCTGGGCCAGTACCACCCCGAAATGACTTTCATCATGCTGTGCTCGAACCAGTCCCCCGATTTCCTGATCAACGCCATGCGTGCCGGCGTGCGGGAAGTCCTGCCGTCTCCCGTCGGCAAGGAAGCCATTCTGGGGGCGATCGCGCGGATCGAACAAAAGATGGGGCTGGGCCGCGCGCGCGGGCAAAAAGGCAAGATCGTCACGCTCATGCCCTGCAAGGGCGGCAGCGGCGCGACTTTTCTGGCGGCCAACATCGGCTATGCCCTGGCCGCCCAGGAAAACAAGAAAGTAGTCCTGATGGATTTCAATCTGGAATTCGGCGACGCCTCGCTGTTCGTCTCCGACCATAAGCCGCCGGCCAATCTGGCGGACGTCGCGCTCAACATCCAGCGGCTTGACGCTTCCCTCCTCGCATCCAGCCTGGTTCACGTGCTGCCCAACTTCGGCGTGCTCGCCTCCCCCGAAGATCCGGGACAAGCGATGGAAGTTCGCCCGGAGCATATCGACGCGCTCCTCAAACTGGCCGTCAGCCAATATGACTACGTGATTCTGGACATCGGCCGCGCCTTCAACGCCATCCCCATCAAGGCGCTGGACCATACCGATTTCATCTTCCCGGTGCTGCAAATGACGCTGCCGTTCATCCGGGACGCCAAACGGCTGATGAGCGTTTTCAAATCGCTGGGATATCCCAACGAGAAAGTCCGCCTGATCGTCAATCGCTATCAGAAAGGCGGGGATATCAGCCTGAAGGATATCGAGCACACCTTGGGAATGGATGTGTACAAGACCGTGCCCAACAGCTTCGACGCGGTCGCGGCCTCGGTCAATCAAGGGGTTCCGGTGACCAAGCTGGTGAAGAACAATCCGGTGTCGAAAAGCATACAGGAATTGGCGCAGACCCTGGTTGAAGAGCAGGACGGGAAAACCGACGGCTGGTGGTCGCGGTTGGTGCATCGGGCATGAACGGAGCCCGCACCCCGTTGAAAACGGCTTTAAGTAGCCGAGCGTGCGAATGAATTCGCACCCCGCTACCCACAATGAAAGGAACACATCATGTCGCTAAGGGACCGGCTGGAAAATATACGAAGCATTCCGGGCAATGCCCAGCTGCCGCCACTGAAACCCGCGGCGGCGGCCGATTACCATGCTTACCAGAGCCTGAAGTCGCGGATTCACCGCACCCTGCTCGACCGCCTCGATCTGGCCGTGATGGAGAGCCTGCCGCCGGATAGGCTCGGGGAAGAGCTCAAAAACATGGTGGAACGCCTGCTGGCGGAAGACAGCGTGGTCATCAACGAGACCGAGCGCAAGAACATCGTGCGCGACATCCAGCATGAAATGCTGGGGCTCGGTCCGCTGGAACTGCTGCTGGTCGATCCGTCCATTTCCGACATCCTGGTGAATACCCACCGGCAAATCTATGTCGAGCGCGGCGGCCGGCTGGAAATGACCGACGTGAGATTCAACGACGACGCCCATTTGCTCAAAATCATCGACAAGATCGTGTCGCGCATCGGGCGCCACGTCGACGAATCCAGCCCCATGGTGGATGCGCGCCTGCCGGACGGCTCGCGGGTCAACGCGATCATCCCGCCCCTGGCGATCGACGGGCCGATATTGTCGATCCGGCGATTCGCCGTGGTGCCCCTGAAGATGGACGACATCATCCAGCTCAAGAGCCTCACCGCCGAAATGTCCGAGATGCTCCAAGGGCTCGCCAAGGCCAAGGTGAACATGCTGATCTCCGGCGGCACCGGCGGCGGCAAGACGACGCTGCTCAACATTCTTTCCGGCAACATCCCCGCTTCCGAACGCATCGTCACCATCGAGGACGCGGCGGAGTTGCAGCTCCAGCAGCCCCACGTGGTTCGCCTGGAGACGCGCCCGCCCAATATCGAGGGCAAGGGCGAGGTGACGCAGCGGACGCTGGTGCGAAACGCGCTGCGCATGCGCCCCGACCGCATCGTCCTGGGCGAGGTGCGCGGCGAAGAGGCGGTGGACATGCTGCAAGCCATGAATACCGGCCACGAGGGCTCGATGGCGACGATCCACGCGAATACGCCGCGCGACGCGCTGACGAGAATGGAAAACATGATCGGCATGGCGGGAATGAACCTGCCGCCCAAGGCTGCGCGCCAGCAGATCGCTTCCGCCATCACCGTCATCATCCAGATCGCCAGGCTGTCGGACGGCAAACGCAAGCTCTTGAACATTCAGGAAATCACCGGAATGGAGGGCGAAGTGATCACCACCCAGGATATTTTCACTTTCAAGCAAACGGGGGTCGCGCCCGACGGCACGGTGCTCGGCCATTTCGCCGCCACGGGGGTTCGCCCCAAGTTCACCGACCGGCTGCTGGCCCACGGCATCGCGCTTCCCGAAAAGCTGTTCGACCCGACCAGGCTGTATGCATAGGAGGCGATCGTGAATCTCTACTACCTCTTCATCGCGCTTACCTTCGTCGCCGTGGTGCTGTTCCTGGAAGGCGCCTATCTTGCCTGGAACAGTTACAAAGGCCCCGAATCGCGGCGAATCGAGCGACGCCTGCGCTCCATGTCGGCGGGCGCTCATGGAGGCAAGCAGGCATCCATCCTGAAACAGCGCCTGCTCAGCGAAACCCCGGCGATGGAGCGGCTGTTGCTGCGAATTCCCCGCATCCATCGACTCGACCGGCTGTTGCAGCAATCCGGCCTGAATTGGAGCGTGGCTTTTTTCCTGGGCGCATCCGCCTTGGCGGGGCTGGGATGTTTTCTGGCCGGCGCCATGCTCAGCCACTTGGCAATAACCGGCATCGTCCTGGGCGCGGCAGGCGCGGTGCTGCCCCTGATCTACGTGCTGCGGGCAAAGCGCAAGCGTTTGCTGAAGATAGAACAGCAGCTGCCGGAGGCGCTCGATCTGATCGGCCGTGCGCTCCGCGCCGGCCATGCGCTGCAAAACGGATTAAAGATGGTGGGCGACGAGATGGCCGACCCCATCGCCGCGGAATTCCGGATCACTTCCGATGAAGTGAACTTCGGCATCGCGATGCAGGACGCATTGGTCAACCTGACCTTGCGGGTACCCAGCACAGATCTGCGCTATTTCGTGATCGCCGTGCTGATCCAGCGGGAATCCGGCGGCAATCTGACCGAGTTGCTGGACAATATCAGCGCCATCATCCGGGCGCGCCAGAAACTGGTGGGAACGATCCGGGTATTGTCCGCCGACGGGCGTATGTCGGCATGGATATTGAGCATCCTGCCGTTCGCCCTGGCCGGCATCATCAACATCATCAACCCCAACTTCCTGGCCCCGCTTTGGAACGACCCCGTCGGAGTAAAGATGGTCATGGCGGGAACCGTGATGATGGCGCTGGGAATTTTTTGGATGCGTCGGATTATCAAAATCCGCGTGTAACGGCGGAACAGGCCCCGGCTTTCGGCTGGAAACCACGGAAACCGCTAAATAGGTCGTCATCCCCGCGAAGGCGGGGATCCAGGGTTTATATTTGACTGGGTTCCCGCCTTCGCGGGAACGACGAAAACGACTCGATCAGCGTTTCCCAAGCACGGCTTCATCGGCAAAATCAGGAGTCACACCATGGCAATAACTCAACTCATTTTCCTGGCGGTGGTTTTTCTGGCGGTAACTCTGGTTGCCATGGTGGTATTGCTGCAACTGAACCCCAGCAAGGTCAAGGGGCGGTTGAGCGTTCTGAAGGGTTCGGGCGGGGGGCAAGATTCGCGATCGGCGTGGATCGAGACTATCGTAAAGCTGAGCCGCCCCGTGGCCAATCTTTCCCTCCCCGCCGATGGATGGGAAAATTCGGCATCGCGCATCCGTTTCATGAATGCCGGTTACCGCAGCGCCACACCTATCGCCCTTTATTTTGCGGCCAAAACCCTTCTGGCCCTGCTTCTGCCGATCGCGCTTTTCCTGTACACGGCCGTCACCGGCGCGGACCTGGGCACCCAAAACTCGTTGATCGCGCTGCTGGGCGCTGCCGCCGCCGGCTTTTATCTCCCCAACCTGCTGCTGGCGCGCCGCGTGGCCCATCGCCAGCTGGATATCTTCGAAAACTTCCCCGATGCGACCGACCTGATACTGGTCTGCATCGAAGCCGGGCTCGGGCTGGATGCGGCTATCGGCCGCGTGGCCGGCGAGATACGACTGAAAAGCCAGGTCTTGTCCGACGAGCTTCATCTGGTAACGCTGGAACTGCGCGCCGGCAGCTCGCGGGAAAGAGCGCTGCGCAATCTCGCGCTGCGCACCGGCGTGGAAGAGGTGGACACGCTGGTGGCAATGCTGATACAGGCCGACCGTTTCGGCACCAGCGTGGGAGACTCGCTGCGGGTTTATGCGGACGATCTGCGCACCAAACGCCGCCAGCGCGCGGAAGAAAAAGCCGCGAAGATTCCGCTGACCCTGCTGTTCCCGCTGGTGCTCTTCATCTTTCCGTCACTGCTGCTGGTGTTGCTGGGCCCGGCGTTCATCCAGGTCTACCGGGTGCTGCTGCCGGCATTGTCGAGCCAATAGCGCTTCCAAGGAGACCATCCATGAACCCAACCCGAATTTTCCTGCCGGCAGTCTGCCTCCTTCCCCTGCTGAGCAGCTGCGCATCCTATCAAACCGCCGGGGAGACCTGGAGCATCAAGCCCTTCGCCAGCGTCAGAAATTCCGCCGACAAACCGGAGGCGTTCTATCAACTGGGCCGCTATTATCAGGGCCAGAAACGCTACGATCAGGCTATCGCGGCGTACCGCAAAGCGCTGGCGCTCGATGATGGGTTCGCCGAGGCGCTCAACGGTCTGGGGGTGATCTACGCCACGCTGGGCAAATATGATGGCGCGATAGAGGCGTTCAAAACGGCCTCGCAAAAATCGCCCGACGCCTCCCACATCTTCAACAATCTGGGCTACGCCTATTACCTCCAAGGAACCTACGGCGAGGCGGTAGTCGCCCTGGAACGGGCCACCGCGCTGGATCCGGACAACCGGGGAGCGTTCAACAATCTCGGCCTGGCCTATGCCAAGGCGGGCGAAGCGGGGAAGTCCCTTCAGGCCTTCACCCAAGCCGCCAAGGCGGGATCGTCGCCAACTGTGGAAGAGCCCACCGCCACACTCTCCGACGCGCCTTTGGCTGGCGATCCCGCCCCAGCTGCCGCCACCGTGACGGAATCGGCCCAAGTCCTTTCGCTGCCCAAGGACAGAGGGGTCATCGCCAAATCCGCTGCCATCGCGAAGCTGGTTGAAGTTTCGCCCAGCGTCTACGAGTTGCGTAGCCAAAACGCCCCGGTGCAAGCCCCGGTGCAGGCCGCTGCAAAACCGAGTTACGCCGCGAAAAAATTCAATATCGAGATTTCCAACGGCAACGGCGTGACCGGCATGGCCAAGAAGGTCGCGAAACAGCTGCGCGACGGCGGTCTGCCGGTCACGCGCATCACCAATCAGAAGCCTTTCCGCGTGGAGGTATCGCAAATTCAGTACCGAAACGGATATCAGGCGGAAGCCTTGCGCCTGAGCTCGAGCATGCCCAGCCGGCCAACCCCGGTTCGGAGCGAAAATCTGCGAATCGATACCGACGTTCGCCTGACGCTGGGCAAGGACGCCGCCGCCAATCCGGCCAGATTCGTCAAGGGCAATATCAAGGCCGATGCCGCCGCGTCGTAGCGCACAAACAGATTGAAATCCTGGTGCCCATGCGGCACCATGGCGGCATGGATAAAGCCGACACCACGCAGCCCGCCAAGGAACCGCTGCAGGAAAGCATCATGCATCAGCGCGAAGCGCTGGTCGGCATTTTGCGGGAGCCGCTGCGGCGGCTGGCGGAAAAATGCACCCCGATGTGGGCAGACCGCGCGAACCTCAATACGCTGTTGCGCGAGGGGTTGAAGGAGCTGCCCTATTGCAAGCACCTCTATGTGATGGACGCCAACGCGATCCAGATCAGCGATAACGTCGGGCATCACGGGCTGATGGAAGGCTTCGGCCGGGATCGGTCGAAACGGCCTTACATGAGCGAGATCGGCCCCGGCACGGAGTTTTTTCTTTCGGATGCCTACATCAGTCTGCGCGAGCGGCGCCCTTCCCTGACCGCCATCCAGATCGTGCGCGATGGCGCCGGCGCCGAGCTGGGATTCCTCTGCGCCTATTTCGGCTTGCGCGACTTGCCGCTGACCCGCGAGCTCTACGAAGAACCGCGCTACTGGCGCCAAATCAAGGGCGACCCTTCGATCCGGGGCACGGTCTTTCACCAGACGCGGGCCGAAAGCGAAATGGACCAGCACATCGACACCGTGCTGGGCGTGGTCGCCGAATTGATGCTCTACCACGGCGTGTATCACGTGATGCTGCACTTCTCCAGCAGCCGGGCCATCGTCTGGGTGATGGAAGATCCCTACCGCTACCGCATGCTGGATTTCGACGCGCTGATCGATCCGAACATCTGCCTGGCCTACCCCCGGACACCCTACCCCGAAGGCGCCCTGGTGCCGACGGGTCAGGTTCGCGCGGTACTGGATGCCTTCCGCACGCTGCGTTTCATGGACGAAATGTTCTATCTGCGCTCGGGCACGCTGAATATTTTCAACGGCCTGGTCGGCCTGACCTTTTCATGCGACGGCTCCCATTACATTCCTTTCGACGAGTTCGTCAGGAAAGACCACGATTTCTGGACAGGCATCAAAACATCCTCCTGAACGCCGCCTCACCCGGAACCCACCATCGATGAACGACAAGCACGAAATAAAGCCTGGCCAATCGGTCGAGCTGCTGAAAGAGCTGCACATCCTCACCCGCGACGGCAAGATGAACCAGGACAGCCGGCGCAAGCTCAAGCAGGTTTACCATCTCTACCATTTCATCGAGCCGCTGCTGCAGGAAGTGCAGCGGGATCATCCGGACATCCGGCTGGTCGATCACGGCGCGGGAAAATCCTATCTGGGTTTCATCCTTTACGACCTGTTTTTCAAGACGCTGGATAACCCCTCCCATATCTACGGGATCGAAACGCGGGACGAGCTGGTGGACAAATCCGTCGCCCTGGCGGAAAGACTCGGGTTTGCCGGCATGTCGTTCCTCAACCTGTCGGTGGCGCAGTCCATCGACTCGGACCGCCTGCCCGCCCGGATAGACGTGGTGACCGCGCTGCACGCCTGCGACACGGCCACCGACGACGCCATTCACTTCGCCCTGAAAAAACAGGCGAAATTCATCGTGCTGGTGCCGTGCTGCCAGGCGGAGGTGGCCTCGGTGCTCAGGAAAAACAAGGGCAAGGCGCTGGCCCAGAATGCCCTGACCGAGCTCTGGCGCCACCCGCTGCATACCCGCGAATTCGGCAGCCAGGTCACCAACGTGCTGCGCTGCCTTCAGCTGGAGGCGCATGGCTACCAGGTGAACGTGACCGAGCTGGTGGGTTGGGAGCACTCGATGAAAAACGAGCTCATCATCGCCAGTTACAAGAACCTGCCGCGCAAGCGCCCGACCGAGCGCCTGAGCGAGGTGCTTCACACGCTGGGGCTGGAGGAAATGAACCGGCGGTTTTTCAGTCTACCGCCGGCAAATCAATAATGCGGCGGCCTTTCATTTAGGGCGCCACCGCCCGGTTTGCTGTCAACGGCCTCCGTCAAGGCCCTGACATGCTCGATCAGCGAATTGCATACCGCTTCGAGATGGTCGATTTTCTTCTGCTGCCGGTAAACGGTGGCGTTCAGTTCCTGAAGCAAATCTTCCTGGAAGGCGATTTTGCTCTCGATGTCGATCCAACGATCTTCGTTCATATCCGGTTTCATCCTGAAATACGGATTTAGTTCGCGCACACGAATTTCAGGATATCCTCGTCCACGCTGCCATCCAGCACGGGACTTTCTTCGGCGACCAGGGCCTGGCGGTCGATCCGGCTCATATCGGCGCGCTGCGCCTCGCTCGACAACATGACGGTGGTGCGTCTGGCGCAATCGACCCGCTGTTCCATCACCAGGTATTTCACCGCATCGTGGCCGACCCTGAATTCGCTCGCGTCGTCGATCACGTGACGGCTGGTGAAGGTCAGTTGCGGCTTGGCGCCGTGAATGCTGCTCTTGTCCACCTCGCGGACGTTGTCGCTGATTTTGGACACCTGAACCCACTCGGCCGCCTGCGCGGAAAAAGCCATGGCGACCCCCAAAACAATGGCCACCGGGTAATACGTCCTACGTCTTTGCATCGCAAAACTCCTTAAGCAATCCCGATTAATCGTGCATAATATTTCGCATCATATCAAATCCCGGCGCCGTGCAGGCTCCACTCAAAAAGGCTCATGAAATGACCAGACTCAAACCCCTTGCCGCAGCGTTATTGTTGTTGGGCATGATCGGAGCCGCCAACGCGGTCACTATTTTCGACGCCTCGCGCGACGGCACCGCCCAGGAAGTGGGGAAAATGCTCGCCGCGAACAAAAACCTCCTGGCGACCCGCAGCGAACTCGGCTCCACGCCGCTGCACATGGCGGCCACCAACTCCGACCCCGAAGTGGCGAAGCTGCTCGTGGCCAAGGGCGCCAACGTCAACGCCAAAGACAACAACAGCGCCACGCCCCTGCATCTTGCCGCTTTTACCGGGAAAAAAGAGCTGGTGGAATTTTTCCTGGCCCACGGCGCGGACGCCTACGCCAAGGACTGGAAAGGGCAAACGCCGCGCGACTATGCGCACCATTCCCTGAACAATGAAATCCGGGGCATCCTGGCAATGTGGATGCTCAAGAACCCGCAGCCGGCCAACAAGAAGTAGCGCCGTTAGTGTAAAACTCGCGAAGCGAGACCTCGCCCCCCCTCGCCCGCATACGACTCCGCATGGGCTTTAGCCCATAGCGGATCGGAGTCCTTTAGGGCTTGCGGAATAACCAGCGACTTGGCGGCTTTGCCGCCTAGTCGAATGGCTAGTAGTTCCATCAGAGGGTTAGGGGAGAGGGGAACGCTCATGGCGAATCGCCGTTTCATGATTCGGGGCGGCAATTAGCCATGAGCGTTACGGAAAAGGCTGGAGCAGCAAGGGCGCGGGACGGCCGACGGCGTATCCCTGCGCGTAGTTCACGCCGAGCCCGCGCAATTTCTCCAGCACCGCCTCGTCTTCGACGAATTCGGCGATGGTCTGGATGCCCATCACGTGGCCGATGCGGTTGATCGCCTCGACCATGGCAAGGTCGATCGGGTTTTTCACCATGTTTTTGACAAACATGCCGTCGATTTTCAGATAATCGACCGGCAAATCCTTCAAATAAGCAAACGACGACATGCCGCTGCCGAAATCATCCAGCGAGAACCGGCAGCCGGCTTTCTTCAATTCCAGCATGAAGTGGCGCGCTCGATCGAGATTGGATATCGCGACGGTTTCGGTGATCTCGAAACACAGCGCCGCGGGAGAAATCCGGTAAAGGGCGATCTGGTCGCGCAGGAAGTCGGGAAAATATTCGTCATTCAGGCTGGCGCCGGAAAGGTTGATCGAGCAGATACGGCGGCTCTGCGTGCCTGAGCCGTGATCCAGGCTGGTTCTGATCGCGCCGAACAGGGTGCGGATCACCCAGCGGTCCACCACCGGCATCAAACCGTAGCGCTCGGCGGCCGGCAGGAAAGCGCCCGGCAGGATGACCTGCCCCTGGGCATCCACCATGCGCAGTAAAATCTCGCAGTGGCGCGCATCGGCCGGCGCCTCGCCCAAATAGCGGATGGGTTGCGAGTAGAGACAGAAACGCTTCTCTTCAAACGCCCTGGAAATATCGGTGACCCACAGCATCTCGCTTTGGCGCTGCATCAGATCGAGGTTTTCCGGGCTGTACACATTGACGCGGTTGCGGCCCTTGTCCTTGGCGGCATAGCAGGCCGCATCCGCGCAGCTGAGCAGATTGGCGGGGTTTTCCGTCTGCGCGGTGATGGGCGCCAAGCCAATGCTGACGCCCACCTCGAACGTGCGGCCCTCACAGACAAAGCGAAACTCCTGCACCGTTTCGCGCAGCGTATTGGCGATTTTCAGCGCTTCATCCAGAGAGCGGCGTTCGAGCAGGACGCCGAACTCGTCGCCTCCCAGCCTCGCCAGGGTGTCCCTTCCCTGAATCTGCGCGCGCAGTTTGTCGGCCAGCTGCCGCAGCAGCTCATCGCCGGCGGCATGGCCGGCCGTGTCGTTGACCAGCTTGAACTGGTCGAGATCCAGATAGAGCAAGGCATGCTGGTCGCCGGTCGCCTTCGCGCTTTCCAGCAAGCGGGTGAGACGCACATCGAATTCGCGCCGGTTGATCAGGCTCGTCAACTGGTCGTGGGTCGCCTGCCAAGCCAGTTGCTTGGCCAGTTCGCGCGACTGGGTCACGTCGCGGAACACCAGCACCGAGCCGATAACCTCGTCTTTTTGGTTGCGCATCGGCGCCACCGAGCTTTCGATGTCGAACTCGCGGCCGTCGTTGCTGATCAGCAGCACGTTCTCGTACACGTTGACGGTGGCGCCATCCACCGCGCCGTCGAAGGCTGGATGCTCGATTTGCTTGCGCGTGTAGGCATTGACCGCGTTGAATGCCCAGCGCAGGGACAACCCCTGGATTTCGGCCAGCTTCCAGCCGGTGAGCTGTTCGGCGACGGGGTTGAAATAAATTACCCGGCCCACGGCATCGACGGTGATCACCCCGTCGCCGATCGAATCCAGCGTCACCTGGGCGCGCTCCTTTTCCTGGAACAGCGCGCGCTCCGTCAGCGCCGTGCGGCGCATCACATACAAGGCGATCAGCGCGCCCAGCACGACGGCGAGAACGCCAAGCGCGCCCATGGCCATGAGCGCGCGGCGAAACGACGAGGCGGCTTCGGCGGCGGCGGCGTGTTCCTGCCGCTGCTGCAGCGCCATCAATTCCGCCAGGGTGCCGATCACCAGTTTCTGCGCGGGAATCACCTCCTTCAGCAACAGCTGGTGCGCTTCGGCGTCATGGCCATCGCCTTGCTGAAACAATTCGATCACTTTCAGTTGCCACTGCTCGCCGCGCTTGGCTCCCTGCAGAGCCCTGGTGAGGATGGATTTCTCTTCCCGGTTCAAGCCCAAGGCCAGCAGGCCGTCCCTGCCCTGGATGAAATCGACCGCGTAGCCGCCGAACAGGAGCTGCTCCTCGTCGAGCTCGAACGGATCGGTCAACAGCGCCAGCCGATGCAGGCTGATCGCCCGTTCCCGCGTCGCGGCGACCATCGCGGAAACCAGCGCGATTTTGGCGTCGTGCGCCTCGCGCAAGGCCTCCACCCGCTCGTGCAGGGACAGGATGCGCGTCAGGCCGACGGCGGTCAGTGCCGTCATCAGCAGCAGCACCACGCCAAATCCGGCGAGGATGAGGAATTTCGAATTTTTCAACACGGGTTCAGGATTCCTCGCCGACCGCCATCTCGTCCAACGCCTCCAGCACCGGCACGCCCGTCTCGTCCAGCTGCACCCGCTCGATCTGGGCGAAGCGGCGCGTGATCTTCTGGCTGGTAACGTGGACTTCGTCCACGTCTTTCTGGGCTTGGCGGATGTGGTCGGCCAAGGCTTTCATGCGCTTGTCGAAGCGGGAGAATTCCAGGCCCAGCTTGCCCAGCTCGTCCTTGATGATATGCACCTGCTTGCGGGTTTCCACATCCTTGATCACGGCGCGGGCGGTGTTCAGGATCGCCATCATGGTGGTCGGCGAAACGATCCATACCCGCTTCTGCATCGCATAATCCACCACGTCGTCCTGGTGGTGGCCATGAATCTCCGCGAACACCGCCTCGGCCGGCACGAACATCACCGCGCCGTCGCTGGTTTCGGGGGGCGCGATGTATTTCTCGCTGATCGCGTCGATATGGCGCTTCACGTCCGTCTTGAACAGCTTCTGCGCCGCGGCGCGCTCCGCCACCGACAGCTCGGCCGCGAACATGCGGTGATAGTTTTCCAGGGGAAACTTGGAATCGACCGCGACATTGCCGGTCGGCTCGGGCAGCTTGAGCATGCAGTCAGCACGGCTGCCGTTGCTCAGGGTGTGCTGGAACGCGTAGGCCGACGGCGGCAGGATGTTGCGGATCAGCGCCTCCAGCTGCACCTCGCCGAACGCGCCGCGCGAGCGCTTGTCGCCGAGCAGTTCCTGCAGGCTCACCATGTTGGTGGTGAGGCCGTCGATTTTCTTTTGCGCCTCGTCGATGGTCGCCAGCCGCGCCATCACGTTGGCGAAGGTCTCGTTGGTTTTCTTGAAGCCCTCGTCCAGGCGCTCCGACACCTTGCCGCCGATCTGCTCCAGACGGCCGTCCACCGACTTGGTCAGGGTCTCGATCGCGGCGGTCAACTGCTGGGTGGTGTGGCGCAGGGTGGACTGGATCAGCTCCTGATTGGCGCGCACCTGTTCCGCCAGCTGCGTCAGCATGGCCTCGCGAGTCTGCGCCAGGGCTTCGCCCTGGGACAGCTGAAGTTTTTCCAGCGCCTCGCGGTTCAGGTGGAGTTCCTGGGAAATCGACGCGCGCAGGCGCTCGGCATTTTCCGCCGCGGCCGAATTCAGGCGGTCGCCCTGCCGGGCCAAGCCCTCGTGCAGATCGGACAGCATCGCCCGGTGTTTTTCTTCCATGCCTTTCGCCACCGATTCCGGCAGCTCGTCCTGCCGGCGAACCAGGGCGCCCAGCCGGTAACCCAGCCATAAAATGGCGGCCAGAACCAGCAGCTGCAAAATGCCGGTCAGGATTTCAGGCATGGCTTTCTCCTAGAGCAAATCGATGCGAGAGTATAACGCATCCCTCACCCCAACCCCCTCTCCCGCGCGCATCGGAGGGCCCTCAAACGCAAAATCCCCCGCTTTCCGATGAAGAAAGCGAGGGATTTTGGCGGCAATGCAATTAGGAGCGCGCGGCCTTCTTGCGCTCGTGCTCCAGCAGGAAACGCTTGCGGATGCGGATCGACTTCGGCGTGATTTCCACCAGTTCGTCGTCGTCGATGAATTCGACGGCGGATTCCAGCGTCAGCTTGATCGGCGGGGTCAGGCGCACGGCTTCGTCGGTGCCGGAGGCGCGCACGTTGGTCAGCTGTTTGCCCTTGATCGGGTTGACCACCAAGTCGTTCTCACGGCTGTGGATGCCGATGATCATGCCTTCGTACAGCTTGTCGCCCGGGCTGACGAACATTTTGCCGCGGTCTTCCAGTTTCCACAGCGCGTAGGCCACGGCCTCGCCGTTGTCCTGGCTGATCAGCACGCCGTTGCGGCGGCCAGGAATATCGGGCCGGACTTCGGCGTATTCGTCGAACACGTGCGACATTACGCCGGTGCCGCGGGTCAGGGTGAGGAATTCGCCCTGGAAGCCGATCAGGCCGCGAGCGGGAATGCGATATTCGAGACGTACCCGGCCATGACCATCGGGCTGCATGTCCTGCAGGTCGCCGCGGCGGCGGCCCAGCTCTTCCATCACCGAACCCTGGTTGGCTTCTTCAACGTCCAGCGTAAGCGCCTCATACGGCTCGCTCTTGACGCCGTTGATCTCCTTGATCACGACGCGCGGCTTGCCCACTGCCAGTTCATAGCCTTCGCGGCGCATGCTTTCGAGCAGCACGGTCAGGTGCAATTCGCCGCGACCGGCAACCATGAAGGAATCGGCATCTTCCGTTTCATCCACGCGCAGCGCCACGTTGATCAGCAGTTCCTTCTGCAGGCGGTCGCGCAGCTGGCGGCTGGTGACGAACTTGCCTTCGGTGCCGGCTAGCGGCGAAGTGTTGACACGGAAATTCATGTTCAGGGTGGGCTCGTCCACCGTCAGCAGCGGCAGCGCCTGCGGCTTGTCCTTGTCGCAGATGGTGACGCCGATGCCGACTTCCTCGATGCCGGTGATCAGCACGATATCGCCGGCCTGCGCTTCGTCCAGCTGGACGCGCTCGAGGCCATGGAAACCCATCACCTGATTGATCTTGGCATTCTTGGGCGCGCCATCCTGGCCGTTCATCACGGCGACCTGCTGGCCCGGCTTGATGCGGCCGTTGGCGACGCGGCCGATGCCGATGCGGCCGACGAAGCTGGAATAGTCGAGCGCGGCAATCTGCAACTGCAGGGGCGCATCGGCATCGCCCTTGGGCGGCTCAACGTGTTTGAGAACGGTATCGAACAAGGCGCGCATGTTGTCGCAGGGCTTGTCCGCTTCAAGCATGGCGTAGCCGTTGATCGCGGAAGCATACACCACGGGGAAATCGAGCTGGTCGTCGGTTGCGCCGAGCTTGTCGAACAATTCGAAGGTCTGATTCACCACCCAGTCCGGACGCGCACCCGGACGGTCGATCTTGTTCACCACCACGATCGGCTTGAGGCCCAGCGCGAGCGCCTTCTTGGTCACGAAACGGGTTTGCGGCATCGGCCCTTCCACCGCGTCCACCAGGAGCAGCACGCCATCCACCATGCCCAGCACGCGCTCTACTTCGCCGCCGAAATCGGCGTGTCCCGGGGTGTCAACGATATTGATGTGAACGCCCTCATATTCCACCGAGGTGTTCTTGGCGAGGATGGTAATGCCACGCTCTTTTTCCTGGTCGTTGCTGTCCATCACCCGTTCGGCGATATGCTGGTGCGCGGCGAAAGTGCCGGCCTGATGCAGCAATTTGTCCACCAGGGTGGTCTTGCCGTGGTCGACGTGAGCGATAATGGCGATGTTGCGAAGGGCGCGTGACATGGAATAGTCCTGAATTTCAAAAAGTCGAAGATTATAACATGGCTTTGACCCGATGGCCGATAGCCCATTGCTTTTTAAAATAAACTCCGTATAATTCGCCGCTTGGCTGAAAGCGTTATCCATTCAGCCATTGGTTCATCGCTCCTGACCCTCTCTTTCAGATTCCCTGGAATTGCAATCACCCCCCGGTTAGCGACGATGTGTTAGCGCCGTGCGGTGTGTGGTACCGGCCCCTTTTTGACGGGCCTGCCCTGCTTTATTCCCTGCATCCCTGCTGCGCTTTATTGTTGTGTTGCGCTTGCGCTTTGCTTTCGCTGTCTCCGCTCGCCGTGGCGGACTCGGGCAGGCGCGCCGCTATGCGACGCTCTGTTAAGGAAATTACGTGTCTTTTGAAAATCTGAACCTGCATCCTTCCATCCTGAAAGCCATTGCCGACAGCGGTTACACCGAACCTTCCCCGATCCAGGCCGCGGCCATTCCCGAAGTGCTCGCCGGCCACGATCTGATGGCCTCGGCCCAGACCGGCACCGGCAAGACCGCCGCCTTCATCCTGCCGGCGCTGCAATACCTGACCGAACCTTCGCAAAGCAAGAGCCGCGGTCCGCGCATCCTGGTGCTGACGCCGACCCGCGAACTGGCCACCCAGGTCAACGACGCCGCCCGCAAATACAGTGCGCAAATGCGCGTCAAGACTGTCTGCATCCTGGGCGGCATGCCCTATCCGCTGCAAAACAAGCTGCTGTCGCAGCCGGTGGACATCCTGGTCGCCACGCCCGGCCGCCTGATCGATCATCTGGAGCGCGGCCGCATCGATTTCTCGCGCCTGGAAATGCTGGTGCTGGACGAAGCCGACCGCATGCTGGACATGGGCTTCATCGACGACGTCGAAAAAATCGCCGCCGCCACCCCGGCCAGCCGCCAGACCCTGCTGTTCTCCGCCACCCTGGAAGGCACCATCGCCGGCCTGGCCAAGCGCCTGCTGAAAGATCCCAAGCGCATCCAGATGACCGCGCAGCAGGCCAAGCACGAAAATATCGAGCAGCGCCTGCACGTGGTTGATGACCTCGCCCACAAGAACCGCCTGCTCCAGCATCTGCTGACCGACGCTGAAGTCAAACAGGCGATCGTATTTACGTCCACCAAGCGCGACGCAGACATGCTGGCCGAAGACCTGTTCGCTCAGGGCCACCAAGCCGCCGCGCTGCACGGCGACATGAATCAGGGCGCGCGCAACCGCACCCTGACCCGCCTGCGCAACGGCGCCATCCGCATCCTGGTCGCCACCGACGTGGCGGCGCGCGGCATCGACGTGGCCGGCATCAGCCATGTCATCAACTTCGACCTGCCCAAATTCGCCGAGGATTACGTTCACCGCATCGGCCGCACCGGCCGCGCCGGCAGCCAGGGCATCGCGGTTTCCTTCGCCTCCGGCAAGGATGCGCTGCACCTGCAGCGCATCGAGCGCTTCACCGGCCACGCCATCACCCCGCACGTCGTTCCCGGCTTCGAAGCCAAGCGCCCGATGCGCTCCAGCGCGCCCGCCGGCAAACGCGGCGGGTTCGGCAACAGCGATCGCCGCGGCGGTTACGAAGGCCGTCCCAACGGCAATCGGGATGGCTACGCGAACCGCGGCGGCCAGAACCGGGGAACGGGCGCCGGGCGCCCCGCAAGCCGCGGCAGATAATTCCGAACGATCATGGCGGATCGCCACGCAAAATCATGAAACGGCGCCCATTGTGGGTACGGCTCTTGTGCCCTTTAGGGCGCAGCCGTACAGTCAGGCTGAAGCCTGACCCACAGATCGCGCACCCTGTTTCGTGAGTTTCACGCTAACACGGCAACAAAAAAGGCGCCCGAACCGAGGCGCCTTTTTTATCTACCCTGGCGAGCAATCAATCGCGATTGCCGTGCCCATGCTTGTTCTTGTGCTGGCCGAGATGGCGGCCGTTGTCATGATGCCCCTCGCCCTCGCGCACCACGATAACCTCCTTTTTTACCACGGCCGTCTGCCGGCGGTCCGAAGTCGCCACCGCGGCGCCCGCCGCACCTCCCAGCGCACCGCCGATGATGGCGCCGTCGCGCCCACCCATCGCCGAACCCACCGCCGCACCCGCGCCGCCGCCGATCGCGCCGCCGAGAATCGCATCCCCGTCCATGCCTGCCTTGGCGGTGGTGGCGGAGACCACCAGCACGCCCATGGCCAAGACCATCAAGATTTTCATTTTTTTCCCTTTCGTCAAAGATCGCAGCGCACAGTATAGATATGTGCCGCGGCGCGATGGATTACCGTTGCGTCATTTGACTTAGGAAGCACCAAAAACGTCATTCCCGCGAAGGCGGGAATCCATATGTCACTGAAAATACGACTCCCGCTTTCGCGGGAATGACAAATTCGGAATAAATCAGCGGTTCCCTAACCCTCAACCTTCCCTGTTGCGCATGAAATCCGCCGTTTTCAGGAAAGCCCGCGTCAATTCCTGGCGCAAATCGTCCTCAACACCGATATCCTGCATGGCCTGGAGCATACACGCCATCCATTGGTCCCGCTCGGACTCGCCGATGGCGAACGGCATGTGACGCTGGCGCAGGTGCGGATGACCGTATTTCTCGACATACAATTGCGGTCCGCCGAGCCAGCCGGACAGGAACAGGAACAGCTTTTCGCGCGAGCCTTTCAGGCTCTTGGCATGCAGATCTCGGATGCCCGCGGCTTCCTGCCTGCTGTCCATCAGGTCGTAGAATCGGTCCACCAGGCGGTTCACGCCTTCTTCGCCGCCGATCCGTTCGTAATGGGTTTTCATCGTCATTCCTTTACCGGCTTGACCTTGCTCGCGGCCAGCCTGGCCCGCTCGCGCGCCTGCTCGACGTCCGCTCCGTTGGCAAGCGCCACGCCCATGCGGCGGCGCGCGAAGCTCTCGGGCTTGCCGAACAGGCGCAGATCGCTCTGCGGCACGCGCAGCGCATCGGCCACGCCTTCGAAGGCGATGCCTTTCGCTTCCATGCCGCCGTAGATCACCGCCGATGCGCCCGGCGCACGCAGGCTCACGTCCACCGGCAGCCCAAGGATGGCGCGGGCGTGCAATTCGAATTCGCTCTGCACCTGGCTTACCATCGTCACCATGCCGGTGTCGTGAGGACGCGGGCTGACCTCGGAGAACCACACCTGGTCGCCCTTGACGAACAGTTCCACACCGAAGATGCCGCGTCCGCCGAGGTTGTCGGTCACCGCCTTGGCGATTTCGCGCGAACGCGCCAGTGCCGCCGCGCTCATCGGCTGCGGCTGCCAGCTTTCGACGTAATCGCCCTTGACCTGGAGATGGCCGATGGGTTCGCAGAAGAAAGTTTCCACCTGCCCCGACTCGCCGGCCGCGCGAACGGTGAGCAGCGTAATCTCGTAATCGAAGTCGATCAGGCCCTCGACGATCACGCGGCCCCGGTTCACCCGGCTGCCGCTGGCGGCATAGTCCCACGCCGCCTTCACATCGTCTGGCCCCGCCAGCAGGGATTGCCCCTTGCCGGACGAAGACATCACCGGCTTGACGATGCACGGATAGCCGATACCCCCGTCGATGGCCGCCTGCAATTCCTCCAGGCTGTCGGCGAAGACGTAGGGGGAAGTCGGCAAGCCCAGCGTTTCCGCGGCCAGGCGGCGGATGCCTTCGCGATTCATGGTGAGCTGCGCCGCGCGTGCGGTCGGGATGACTTCGGCCAGACCGTCGCGCTCGATTTCGACCAGCATGTCGGTGGCGATGGCCTCGATCTCGGGCACGACCAGATGCGGTTTTTCCCGCTCCACCAGAGCCCGCAGCGCGGCGCCGTCGGCCATGTTGACGACGTGGGCGCGATGCGCCACCTGCTGGCCGGGCGCGTCGGCGTAGCGGTCCACCGCTATCGTTTCCACGCCGAGGCGTTGCAGCGCGATGATGACTTCCTTGCCGAGTTCGCCGCTGCCGAGCAGCATCACGCGGGTTGCGTTCGGGCTCAGCGGGGTGCCGATTTTCATGGTATTTCCTGCGAGTGGATAAAACGGGGATTTTAGCCGTTATTGCGGATCGTCTGCAAAGGCGGACGCCGCAACACGCCGTGGCAGCCGGCCACGCCCGCCACGCCGACCGCCGCCGCGCCGGCGAGGATGCCGGTCGGCAGCAAACCATAATCGAACGCATAAGGCAGGTGCAGGAGTTTGGTGCTCAGGAGGTAACCGGTTCCGCCCGCCCCCAGCGCCGCGACCAGGCCGGACAGCGCACCGATCCCGGCGAATTCGGCGAACAGGCCCACCAGCAACTGCCGCCGGGTCGCGCCCAGGGTGCGCAGGATCGCCGCTTCGTACACCCGCTCGTCATGCGTGGCGGCGATGGCGGCAAACAGCACGGTGAAGCCCATCAGCCAGGCGAACAGGAAAACGAACTGAACCGTGCCGGCGACCCGGTCCATGATGGCGCGCACCTGGTCCATCACGGCGGCCACGTCGATCACGGTCAGATTGGGGAACCTCCTGACCATTTCGTCCAGCAGCGCGGCCTGTCCGGCCGGAAGATGAAAGCTGGTGATGTAGCTGGCGGGAAAATTTTCCAGCAGGCCGGGCGAGGCGATCACGAAAAAATTGACGCGGAACGAATCCCAGTCCACCTTGCGCAGGCTGGTCACCGGCGCGCTGAAAACCGTGCCGCCGACATCGTAGCTCAGCCTGTCGCCCAGCTTGATCCCCAGGGTGTTGGCGATGCCCTCTTCCACCGACAGCTGCGCCTCGTCGCGCCTGATCCACCACTTGCCGGCGACAATCTGGTTGTCGCCGGGTAGCCGCTGTGCCCAGGACAGGTTGAATTCGCGTTCCACCAGCCGCTGCGCGCGCTCGTCCGAATAATTTTCCGGCGCGACGGGCCGGCCGTTGGTCGCCAACAACCGGCCTCGCACCATCGGGTAGATCGCCGGGACCGCAAGGCGCCGCGCGCGGAAAAACTCCCGCAGCGGCTGAAGCTGGTCGGGCTGGATGTTGATGACGAAGCGGTTCGGCGCGTCGGGCGGCAAGGTGGATTGCCAGCTTTGCATCAGGTCGCCGCGCACCACGGTCAGCAAAAGCAGGACCAGCATGCCCAGGCTGAACGCCGTCACCTGCGCCACGCTGCCGCCCGCCCGCCGCACGATGTTGGCCAGGCCGTAGCGCCATGCCGAGGCCGCTTGGCGGCGAAGTCCGGACAAAATACGGATCAGCAGCAACGCCAGCAGCGCCGCCAGCAGAATGGCGGCACTCAGCCCGCCCAGCACGTAGCCGCCCAGCTTGACGTCGCCGGCCTGCCACAGCACCAGCCCGGCCACCGCGGCCAGCCCCAGCGCGAAGCCGGCCACACCGACACGTCCGACCGAACCGAGATCGCGGCGCAGCACGCGCAGCGCAGGCACCTGCTTCAGGCGGTGCAAGAACGGCAGGGAAAAACCCAGCAGCGTCGCCATGCCGGTCAAAATCCCGAGCACCGCGGGCAACGGCGACGGCTGCGGCAGCGGCGCGGCGATCAGGCTGCCGAGGCGCTCCGCCAGCACCATCTGGCCGGCATAGCCGAGCACGCAGCCGACCGCGCTCGCCGCCAGGCCGAGCAGGAAAAATTGGATCAGGTATAGGCGAAAAATCAGCCATTGCCGCGCCCCCAGGCAGCGCATCACGGCGCAGCTGTCGAGATGGCGGGCCATGAAGCGGCGCGCCGCCATCACCACCGCGACCGCCGCCAGCACCACGCTGGTCAAGGCAGCCAAGCCGAGGAAGCGCTCGGCGCGGGTCAGGGCGGCGCGAATTTCCGGCCGCGCGTCCGCCACGCCCTCCAGCCGCTCGCCGCGCTTCAGGCGGGCAGCGGCCCAAGCGCGGTAGGCTTCCACCGCCCGCGGCTCGCCCGCCACCAGCAGCCGGTAGGTGGCGCGGCTGCCCGCCTGGATCAGCGCGGTCGCCGGGATATCCGCCAGATTCATCATCAGGCGCGGCGCGATGTTGAATACCACGCTGGCGCGGTCGGGTTCCTGCGTCAATACGGCAGCCGCCGCCAGACGTCTCTTGCCGACTTCAAGGTACGCGCCGGGGCGGGCGTCGAGCTGGGCGAACAGGCGCTCGTCCAGCCAGGCGGCGCCGGGCTGGGGGACGCCGCTACTCGCTTGGTCCGGCACGAAAGGCCGCCGCGCGATGCGCAGCTGTCCGCGCAGTGGGTAATCGGCGCTCACCGCCTTGATCTCGGCCAGCTGGGCGTGGCCGTCGCGCACCACCATGCTCGGGAAGCTCAGTGTTTGGGCTGTGCGCAAGCCGCGCCGCAACGCCTCGCGCTCCATCGCCGCGTCCAGAGGGTGGTCGGAGATGACCGCCAGATCGGCGCCCAGCAGCATGTTGGCTTGTTGCGCCAGCGCCCGCCCGACCCGGTCGGTGAAAAACCCGACCGAAGTGACGCTGGCCACCGCAATCACCAGCGCCGCCGCCAGCACGCGCAGCTCCCCGGCGCGCCACTCGCGGCGCAGCATGCGCAGGGAAAGGGCGAAGAGGTTCATTCCCGTTCCTGGATAACGGTCATGGCGAATCGCCGCCCTGAATCATGAAACAGCGTCCGTTGTGGGTACGGCTCTTGTGCCCTTTAGGGCGCAGCCGTACAGTCAGGCTGCACCCGCAAGGAGTGTCCCCGCCGCGAGCGGCAGCAAAGCTGCTCGCACGGGCGAGAAAGCCTGACCTACAGATCGCGCGCGCATCCCGTTTCGCGAGTTTCACGCTAGCGCCCCGGCCTGAAGCAGCAAGCGCCGCCGGCAGCGCCGCGCCAATTGCTCGTCGTGGGTCACCAGGATCAATGTGGCGCCGTGTTCTTCGTTCAAGCCGAACAGCAGGTCGATGATGCGTTCGCCGGTCGCGCTGTCGAGGTTGCCGGTCGGCTCGTCGGCCAGCAGCACGCGGGGATTGACGACAAAGGCGCGGGCGATGGCCACGCGCTGCTGTTCGCCGCCGGACAGTTCGCGCGGGTAATGGGAATGGCGCTGCGCCAGCCCGACCCGCTCCAGCGCAGCCGCTGCTTCCGCACGGGCATTGGCCGCTCCGCTCAGTTCCAGCGGCAGCATCACGTTTTCCAGCGCGGTCAGCGCCGGCAAAAGCTGGAACGACTGAAACACGAAGCCGACCAGACGCCCGCGCAGCTCAGCCCGGCCATCCTCGTCGAGCGCGAACAAATCGGCGCCGTCAAGGAGGACCTTGCCGCCGGAGGGCTCGTCCAGGCCGGCGAGCAAGCCGAGCAAAGTCGATTTCCCCGAGCCGGAAGCGCCCAGCACCGCCACCGACTCGCCCGGATATACTGACAGGTCGAGCCGGTCGAGGATCGTCAGGGGCGCGCCCTCGCTCGTCACTTGCTTGGACAGGGCGACCGCCTGCACAATGGGATGGGGAGACGACATGTTCATGATAAACCGCCTGCTGTTCGTTAACGTAAGACTCGCGAAGCGAGCCCCCGTCCCCCTCGCCCACTTGTGGGAGAGGGCTAGGGGAGAGGGAAACGGCCACGGCGAATCGGTGTTTCATGATCTGGGTCGCCGATTCGCCTTGGCCGTTTGTCTGGTGTTCTGGGCGCTCGCCGCGGACGCGGCGCAGGCAATCCTGGTATTCGGCGACAGCCTGTCGGCGGCTTACGGCATTCCGAAAGACAGCGGCTGGGTCGCCCTGCTCGATCAACGGGTGCGGCAGCAACGGCCCGGCTACCGGGTAATCAACGCCAGCATCAGCGGCGAAACCACCAGCGGCGGGCGTTACCGCATCGAACGCGAGCTCGCCGAATTCCGGCCCGCGATCGTGATCCTGGAACTGGGCGCCAACGACGGCTTGCGCGGATTGCCGCTCGACGCCGCCCGCGCCAATCTCGACGCCATCATCGCGGCCTGTCGCAAACATGACGCCCGCGTCCTGCTGATCGGCATGCGCTTGCCGCCCAATTACGGCGCGGCTTACGCCACAGGATTCCAGAACATCTACCAACAGGCGGCGAGGCGCTATAAAACCCCGCTGCTGCCGTTCCTGCTCG
>JAQTMN010000026.1 GCA_028714315.1 Sulfuricella sp.
GGCTGGGCGGTTCGATGGATGCGCTGACACCGCGCGAGCGGCAAGTGCTGAAACTGGTGGCGGAAGGGCATCCCAATCGCCATGTCGCCGATTATCTTTGCCTGAGCGTCAAAACGGTGGAAAAACATCGCTCGAACCTGATGAAAAAACTGGATTTGCACAATGCCTCGATGTTGACGGCCTACGCGATAGAAAACGGCCTGCGCCCCGTTTTCGCCGATGGCGCGGCCGCGCGGCACTGAGGCATCTTTTGCCAAAATTCATGGGAATCCGCTTTTATGTCCAGCAATCATGTCGTAGATCGTATTCGGCGCTTCAATCTGGGGCGCGATCCGGAGCGGCTTCAGCTCAAATACCACGCCATGCGCGCCGATGTCTTCGCGTTCTTTCGCGGCACGTGCCATCTGTTCCACGAAGACTGGCCGGCGGTTTCTTCTCTCGAAGATGCGCCGCCCGCCTGGATCTGCGGCGACCTGCATTTTGAAAATTTCGGCAGCTACAAGGGCGACAACCAGCTGACTTATTTCGACATCAACGATTTCGACGAGGGGGCGCTCGCGCCATGCAGCCGGGATCTCGTCCGGTTTCTCGTCAGCGTGCTGGCCGGCGCGGATGCGCTGGCGTTGAGCGAGGCCGAGGCGTTGGGGTTGTGCCGCCTCTTTCTCGGCGCCTATGCCGAGGCCTTGAAGGCGGGCAAGGCGCTAAGGGTCGAGCGGTCGGTGGCAACGGGGATGGTCAGGGACTTGCTGGCGGGGCTGAAGGACAGCTCGCGCGTGGCCTATTACGCCGGCCGGATTCGCATCAAGAAGGGGCTGCGCCTGTTGCGCGTGGACGGCAAGCGGACGCTGGAAGTCACGGAAGAGCAGCGCGCCCGCGTGATCCGCTTCATGAACGAGTTCGCCGCGACGCAGCCGGACCCCAAATTCTTCCGCGTGCTCGACGTGGGCCGACGGGTCGCCGGCGTCGGCAGCCTGGGGGTGGAGCGCTATATCTTACTGGTCGAGGGGAAAGGCTCGCCGGTCGGGAATTATCTGCTCGATCTCAAGCACGCGCCCATTCCGGCCATCCGTCCATTCCTGAAAGCGTCCCAGCCTGCCTGGGCCAACGAGGCGGAGCGGGTGATCGCCGTGCAGCGGCGTGCGCAGGCCGTTGCCCCGTCCTTCCTCTTTCCCATGGCCATGGACGACCGCGCCTATGTTCTGCGCGAATTGCTGCCCAGCCAGGACCGGATTCGTCTGGAACTATGGGACGGCAAACTGCGCCGGCTGGAGGGCGTGATGGGAACCATGGGCCAGGTGGTCGCCTGGAGCCACTTGAGAAGTGGCGGGCGGCAAGGCTCGGCGGTCGCGGACGCGTGGATCGAATTCGGCCACCGGACCGACTGGCCGCCGATCCTGATCGATTACGCGATCACCTATGGCAAGCAGGTCCGGCGGGACTGGGAGGCATTCGGTGCGGCGTTCGATAGCGGGCTGCTCGCGCCTTCTTCCAGCTGAAAATGCCCCAGGATCGCTCCAAGGTGGGTATGCCCTTGCCGAAACGGCGGGGGCGCGGGAAAATGACGCCATTCAGCACTTGAGGGGTAAACCTTGGATCAATCATCCGCCAACCTGGTCGAGATCAGCGATTTGCACTTCGCCTACGGCAAGCGGCAAATATTGAACGGCATCAATCTCACCATTCCGCGCGGGAAAATCGTGGCCATCCTGGGCGTGAGCGGCTGCGGCAAATCCACGCTGCTGCGCCATATCGGCGGCCAGCTGCGGCCCGCGCGCGGCAGCGTCAAGGTCGCCGGCAAGGTGGTGCACGAACTCGACAGCGACGATCTGTACGCGCTGCGCCGAAATATGGGCATGATGTTCCAGGTGAGCGGCCTGTTCAGCGATTTGTCGGTTTTCGACAACATCGCCTTCCCGATGCGCGAGCACACCGATTTGCCGGAAGAACTGATCCGCGATCTGGTGTTGATGAAGCTCCACTCGGTCGGCCTGCGCGGCGCCCATGCACTGATGCCGAGCGAACTGTCGGGCGGGATGGAGCGCCGCGTGGCCCTGGCCCGCGCGATTGCCCTCGACCCGATGCTGATCATGTACGACGAGCCGTTCGCCGGCCTCGACCCGATTTCGCTCAACGTCATCGCCAACCTGATCCGGCGCCTCAACGATGCGCTGGGCATAACGTCGGTCGTGGTGACTTACGACATGTCCGAATCGCTCAAGGTCGTCGATTACGTCTACTTCGTCCACGACGGCGTGGTCGTGGCCGAAGGTGCGGCAGCGGAGATGCTTTCCTCCGAAAACCCGTTCGTCCACCAGTTCGTCCATTCCCAGCCCGACGGGCCGGTGGCGTTCCAGTATCCCAGCCGGCCTTATGCGGAAGACATGGCAATCGCATAGCTTGTGGCTGGTGGCTGGCTACATACGTGTCGCCTGAATGACGCGTCTACTCCCTTCTCCCGCAAGCGGGAGAAGGGTTGGGGATGAGGGACGACCCGACTCTTGGAGGAAACGGACATGAAATCGAGGCTTTTCGCGCTGGCGGCGCTGTGGGTAATGGTTTGCTGCGGGCCGGTCGGCGCGCAGCAGGTGCCAGGGAGCGATGCGACACCGCCTCGCCTCAGTCTGATCGAGGGTACGGCTTCTTTCTGGCGCCCCGGCGCCGAGGACTGGGCGCCAGCGCGGCTGAACACGCCGCTCGCACCGGGCGATGCGCTGTATGCCGGCGACCGTTCCGATTTCGAACTCCAGATTGGCGCGCGCACCTTCGTGCGGGCCGCCGAGCGGACGCAGCTCAGCCTGGTTAACCAGGGCACGGCCTTCATCCAGCTCAAAATCACCGACGGCCTCGCTTCATTCGACCTGCGCACGTTGCCCGCGCGCTACACGGTCGAGCTGGATACGCCGAACGCGGTGTTTACCATCGACCATACGGGCTACTATCGCATCGAAGTGGCGGGCGACGTCACCCGCTTTATCACCCGCCGCGGTGGGCGGGCCACGATCACCACGACCAGCGGATCGCGAGGCATCTTGCCCAGCGAGGAGATCGTCGTGCGCGGAGAGGTTGCGCCCGCAATCGAAACCTATGTGGCGCCTGAGATCGATTCATGGGATCGCTGGAATTATGCCCGGACCGAGCACGACGCCGAGGCGATGAGTGCCCGCTACGTTCCCGCCGGCGTGTATGGCGCGGACACGCTCGACGACTACGGGAATTGGCGCCAGGTGCCCGTCTACGGTGCGGTTTGGGTGCCGGACAGAGTGCCGCCGGATTGGGTTCCCTACAGCACCGGATCGTGGATATGGGATCCCTTGTTCGGCTGGACCTGGATCGACGATGCGCCGTGGGGCTGGGCGCCATATCATTACGGGCGCTGGGTTTTCATTAATGGCTTCTGGGCCTGGGCGCCCGGGCCGGTAGTGGTGCGGCCGGTCTACGCGCCGGCGCTGGTCGCCTTCTTCAGCGTGGGCCGTGGCGGGGTTCTCGTCGGCACTTCGGCGGTCAGCTGGGTGGCGCTGGGCTGGGGCGAGCCGTGCATCCCGTGGTGGGGCCGGCCCGGCTTCGTGGGTAAGCCCTGGTGGGGCGGTTGGGGTGGTCCGCGTGTGGTCAACAACGTGGTGATCAATCGCACCACGGTCGTGAACGTCAACCGGATTTCATTCCAGAACACGCGCGTGCGCGACGCGGTGGTCGCCGTCCCTGCCGAGCGTTTCGGCCGGGTCAGCACTATCCGTCATGCCCGCATTCCCGTTGCGCGGCCCGCAGAACTGGCGCCTGTCCGCGGGGCGCTTCCGGTCAAACCGGCGCCGGTCAGCCTGGTCGCCGGTGGCGGCGATGCCGCGGTGCGGCCGCCGGCGGCGGTTCTCTCCAAGCCGGTTGTCGCGATCCGGCCTTTCCGCGAACACCAGATGCCGTTGCAGGTGGAAGGCGTCAGGGCAAAGCCGGCGATCGCCGAGCCCGAGCCGCGCATTATCTCCGTGCCCAAGCGGCCGGCGCAGGCGGATTTGCCCCGCCCTCCGTTCGGACAGGAAAGCGGCCCGGAACGCCCTCGCCCGGCCCCCGTGCCGCGCTTCGAGGAAATGAAGCCTGCCGGGACGGCGCAGGGAAGGGCACAGCCTGAATCGCGCAGGAACGAACCGCCGCGCAGGAACGAACCCATCCAGGCAGTTCCGCGCGAGACCGCGCCCAAGCCGGAGCAGCCCCCCATGCGGACCGCGCCGCCTGCGGCGATTCCGCCGGCTCCCCCGGCCGCCGCGCCCCGGATGGAACCCGAGCGCCGCGAGTTTCGCGAGCCGCGCAGGAATGAAGCCGCGCCGGTGCCGCGTGAGACCGCGCCTAGGGAAAGCGCCATGCCCAGGCTGGAGCAGCCGCCCATGCGGGCCACGCCGCCTGCCGTGATGTCGCCGGCCCAGCCGGCTGCCGCGCCCCGGATGGAGCCGGAGCGCCGCGAGTTTCGCGAGCCGCGCAGGAATGAAGCCGCGCCGGTGCCGCGCACAGCCAGTCCCAGGGAAGAGAGCCGCATCCGTGAAGCGCCCGCCGCCGAGCCGCGCGCACTTCCGGGAAAGCCCGCCAATCGCATGTTTCCGCACGAGCAGGAGAAGGCGGAAAAATCGCGCTGAAAATCGATACCGGCAGGCGGGTCGTGACGAACGGATATCCAGGCCGGAGGGGAGAAAACCGCTCCAGACCTCCCGCCTGACGATTTAATCGGCGGTTTGGCGTGAACGATGCAACTTTTTCTTTCCACCGCCATGTTGCTCGCTTACAATTCATGAAGTCACACCCACCAACAGAGAGGAAAACCATGAACAAAGCCGATCTTATCGATGCCGTTGCCAAAATTTCCGGCCAACCCAAGGCCAAAACGGAAGAAACACTGAATGCGCTGATGATCACTGTCGAAAATGCGCTGAGCGCGGGTGATAGCGTCCAACTCGTCGGCTTCGGCACTTTTGCCGTCGAAGAGCGCGCCGCGCGCACCGGCCGCAACCCGGCTACCGGGCAAGAAATGGCGATTCCGGCCAAGAAGGTTGTCAAATTCAAGGTGGGTGCCAAGCTCAAGAATGCGGTGAAGTAACGCTGCAACAAGACTTGGTCAGGCCGCGCCCGTCGGGGAGACGGGTTGCGGTTCGATTTGGAATCCACGGCCTCGCCCGCCGAGCGTCGATCGCGCCCCGTTCGCCAGTCATGGCACAGCTTCCCGATTTTGGCGCTCCTGCCGCCGTCAAGCATCAATCCTAAACAGCATTTTGCCTCAGAGATCACGGGAAAAAACAAGTGGTTGACGGCGTTATCGCGCCCATCCATCGGGTGTATGGGTGACTTATCCTAAAACCCCCATTTGAACCACGGGGAACGGCGTGAGATTTTGAATTTAACCTTCGTCACCCAAATGGATGATATGGGCAAAATGCGCAACAAATCGATTCCACCCCGTGTTCCCAGTGGTTAACTATGTTTTATAGGATAATTGCTTGAATAGCAGGCGGGGCCAAAAAAAGAAAAACCGCCTAAGCGGCGGTTTTCTAATTTTTTGGGGTGGCTGATGGGGCTCGAACCCACGACAACCGGAATCACAATCCGGGACTCTACCAACTGAGCTACAGCCACCACTGATGAAACTGATAAACCATTATACCAAACTGGCCTGCCCGACAGGAATCGAACCTGTAACCCCCAGCTTAGAAGGCTGGTGCTCTATCCGGTTGAGCTACGGGCAGATTGTCGGACAATCCTGGTCGGGGTGGAGAGATTCGAACTCCCGACATCCTGGTCCCAAACCAGGCGCGCTACCAGGCTACGCTACACCCCGAAGAGGTGCGGATTCTACTTTGACTGCCGCAAAAGGTCAATTTTTATCTGCTTGAATTCCTGGTTCTGGGGCTTGCATGTTAGGTGAACAGGCGGCTTATGATGCGCCGGTTAATTAACTGTCCCCTTTATATCGCCAAGCTCTTATTGCTTTCCGAGGCCTGCTTAAACCTTGACTACATCCGATGTGGCGAATATAGTTAGCGGCATGATCGACAGCAGCGATTTTTTCGACTCTCTTTCCGACGAAACCCGGCGGCGCCTTCTGGCACTGCTGGTGGCCGACGACGAGGTGTGCGTGTGCGAGCTGTGCCACGCGCTCGACATGCCCCAGCCCAAGGTGTCGCGCCACTTGGCGGTGATGCGCGAAGACGGGGTGCTGACTGTGCGCCGGGAAGGGCTTTGGGTGTATTACCGCATCCATCCGCTATTGCCCACCTGGGCCTTCCGGATTCTCGATCAGATGGTGCAGGGCTGCGCGGGGCTGGAGCTGTTTCAAGCCGACCGCAAACGGCTGGACGGGATGCCCAACCGGCCGGCGCGCTGCTGCGGATAAAGTTTTTTGTCGCTAAATATCTGTTTGCTCGTATATTAACGATAGCGCATAAGGTAATGAACAACCCCCCATTTTCGTTAATCGGGAGAAGGCGTTTTTATGGAAAATGAGGTGAAATCTTCCGCTCAGGGCGGGATGGCAGGCGCCGGATGGCTGGCTGTCCCGGTGTTGGGGGCGGGGCTGTGGATATTGCTGTATGCCAGCCTGCAATCCCTGGCCGACGGTGTGGTCCGGTTGATGGGCGTCGAAATCCACTCCCGGTTCGGCGAGGCGCTGGCCTTTTTTCTGTTTGAAACGCCGAAAGTATTGCTGCTGCTCGCCCTTATCGTGTTCGTGATGGGCGTCATCCACACCTTCGTTTCGGCGGAAAAGACCCGCGCCCTGCTGTCCGGAAAAAAGCTGGGGGTCGGGAACGTGATGGCGGCCAGCCTTGGCATCGTCACGCCGTTCTGTTCCTGCTCCGCCGTGCCCCTGTTCATCGGTTTCCTGCAGGCCGGGGTGCCGCTGGGTGTGACGTTCTCGTTCCTGATTTCCGCGCCCATGGTCAACGAAGTCGCGCTGGGGCTGCTGTTCGGGCTGTTCGGCTGGAAGATCGCCAGCCTTTACCTGGGGCTGGGCCTGACGGTGGCCATCACCGCCGGCCTGATCATCGGTAAACTCGGGATGGAACGTCACCTGGAAGACTGGGTGCAAGCCATCCAGGCCAGAGGCGGTGCCGTAGCGGCGAATCTCGACGAGAAACCGGGCTGGGCGGCCCGCATCGGCGCCGGAATGCATCATCTGAGGGAGATTGTCGGCAAGGTGTGGCCCTACATCGTGCTGGGCGTGGCCGTGGGTGCGGGTATCCACGGCTATGTGCCGCAGGATTTCATGGCCGGCATCATGGGCAGGAGCGCCTGGTGGTCGGTGCCCGCCGCCGTGCTGGTCGGCGTGCCGATGTATTCCAACGCCGCCGGCATTATTCCGGTAGTGCAGGCGCTGCTGGGCAAGGGCGCGGCGCTGGGTACGGTGCTGGCGTTCATGATGAGCGTCACCGCGCTGTCCTTCCCGGAAATCATCATTCTGCGCAAGGTGCTGAAGCCCGTGCTCATCGCCACGTTCGTCGGCGTGGTGTCCGTCGGCATCCTGTTCGTGGGCTATGTGTTCAATCTGGTATTGTAGATTCAGGAGGTTTGCATCATGAGCGAATTGCACCCGTCCATCGTCGCCTTGGTGTCCCTGGCCGCGAACATCGCGTCCAACCACCCTAAACAGGGGCTGTGTCAGGTGGACAGACTGAAACAGTATGGCGTGGCGCAGGAGCAGATCGACGCCGTGGTCGAAATCGCCCGCCATATCCGCGACGAGGCGGCGCAGTCGCTGGATGCCGGCTTCGACGAGGCGTGCGGGAAAGAAAACGCCGGGGTGAAGCTCTCCGTCATCGCCGCCAGCGAGGGCGCCTGCTGCACGCCGACGCCGGGCGGCAAGTCCTGTTGTTAACGCAAAACTCCCAAGGCGGGATTCCGGGTGTCGGGAGAGGATTGAAAGGAGGGAACCATGATGCTGCAAATCGAGTGGAAACATCTGGAGCAGGCGGGCAATACCTGCACGCGCTGCGATGCGACCGGCGACAGCCTGCGCCGGGTGTTGCGGGAACTGTCCGCGGAATTGGCGCAGGCCGGGATCGAGGTGGGCTACCGGGAAACGCGGCTCGGAGCGGAAGAACTGGCGCAATCCAATCTCATCCTGTTCAATGGCAAACCTCTTGAGGGATGGCTGGACGGCGCCCGGCCGACCGAAACCCATTGCCAGTCGTGCTGCGACATGGTGGGTGAGGAAGTGCGGTGCCGCGCGGTGGAAATCAATGGGCAAGTTTACGAGGCTATCCCGGAAGCCCTGATCCGGGAAGCTGCTTTGGCAGCATTGAAAATGGAGAAAGAAGCAATGAAAGAAATCAAGATCCTGGGCAGCGGCTGCGCCAATTGCGAAACCACGGCGAAGCTGATCGGAGAGGTGGCCGCGGCCAAGGGCGTGCAGGTCAGCCTGGAAAAAGTCACCGACATGGCGGCGATCCTGAGCTACGGCGTGATGTCCACCCCCGGCGTGGTGATCGACGGCAAGGTCGTGCATTCGGGCAGCGTGCCGAGCAAGGTCATGATCGACCTGTGGCTGTCCGCGCCGACCGAGTGCTGCGGCTGCTGCGGCAAGGGGTAAGCGGGATGGCGAAAACCGTTTTGATCCTGTGCACCGGGAACTCGTGCCGCAGCCAGATGGCGGAAGCCCTGGTCAACCACGATCTCGGCCCTCGGGTGCGGGCCATCTCCGCCGGCACGCGGCCGCAGCCGAAGGTGGCGGACGGCGCCATCGCCGCGCTGAAACTGGCCGGCCTGCCCACCGAAGGGCTTTATCCCAAGGACGTGGACAGCGTGATGAGCGAGCCCATCGACCTGGTGGTCACGGTGTGCGACAACGCCAGGGAATCATGCCCGGTATTTCCCAAGGCGATTCCCGCCATCCACATGCCGTTTCACGATCCGCACGGCGAACCGCTGGAAAGTTTCGTCCGGGTGCGGGATGATATCCGGGCGCGCCTGCTGCCCGAATTGGTGAGGCGGCTGGGAATCGAGGCGGCTTGACGCGGTTGCCGGCCAAGGAAATCCTGACTAGCCGTCATCCTTGCGGATCCACCCAAACCTTCCGTGGTTGTAGGTGCGAATTCATTCGCACAAATCAATGGGTTCTGTGCGAATGAATTCGCACCTAGGGCGGTTTGGTGCCTTTAACGGGAAGAGACCAAAAAAACAATGACAAACCACCACGCCGATGACCACGGCCATTCCCACGGCCATCACCACGATCATGCGCCCGGCAGCTTCGGGCGTGCCTTCGCGGTCGGCGTCGCCCTCAACGTCGCGTTCGTTCTGGCGGAAGTGGTGTACGGCCTGAAAGCGCATTCGCTGGCGCTGTTGTCCGACGCCGGCCATAATTTGAGTGACGTGCTGAGCCTGTTGCTGTCCTGGGGCGCGATCGCGCTCTCGCAGCGGCAGCCGTCGAGCCGGTTCACCTATGGCTTGCGCGGCTCCACCATCCTGGCCGCGTTGCTCAATGCGGCCTTGCTGCTGGTGGTGATGGGCGGCATCGCCTGGGAAGCCATTCACCGCATCGCCCATCCGGTCGCCGTGGAGGGCGGGGTGGTCGTCGGCGTGGCTGCGCTGGGCGTGGCGATCAACACCGCGACGGCGTTGCTGTTCATGGCGGGGAGAAAGCGCGACCTGAATATTCGCGCCGCCTTCCTGCACATGGCAGCGGATGCTGCAATCTCTTTCGGCGTGGTCCTGACCGGCATCGGCATCGCCTATTCCGGCTGGTTCTGGCTCGATCCGGCCGTCAGCCTGGCTCTGGTCGGCGTGGTCGTTCTCGGCACGTGGGCCTTGCTGCGCGACGCGGCGGGTCTCGCGCTGCACGCGGTGCCCGCCGGGATCGAACCCGCCGCGGTGCGCGCTTATTTGGCCGGCCTGCCGGGGGTCAGCCAAGTGCACGATCTGCACATCTGGGGCATGAGCACCACCGAAAGCGCGCTGACCGTCCATCTGGTCATGCCCGGCGGTTACCCCGGCGACGCCTATATCTGCGAGATCGCGCGCAGCCTGCACAACCGGTTCCATATCGGCCACCCGACCATCCAGGTGGAAACCGGCGATCCGGATCACCCCTGCGTTCTGGAACCGGATCATGTGGTCTAGGATTCATACAGGGCTGCGGAGCGCGCACTGAATGCTCGCCGCCATCCTGATCTTCGCCGCCACCCTGGCGCTCGTGATCTGGCAGCCCAAAGGCCTCGGCATCGGCTGGAGCGCGCTGGGCGGGGCGGCGGTGGCGCTGGCTTCCGGCGTGATCACGCTGGCCGACGTGCCGGTGGTGTGGGGCATCGTGTGGGATGCCACCTTCACTTTCATCGCCCTGATCCTGCTCTCGCTGGTGCTCGACGCCGCCGGCTTCTTTGAGTGGGCGGCGCTGCATGTGGCGCGCTGGGGCCGGGGCTACGGCCATTATCTGTTCCTGCTGATCGTCCTGCTCGGCGCGGCGGTGGCGGCGCTGTTCGCGAATGATGGCGGCGTGCTGATTCTGACGCCGCTGGTATTCGAGATGATGCGGGCGCTGCGCTTCAAACCGGCCGCGACGCTCGCTTTCATCATGGCGACCGGCTTCGTGATCGACACCACCAGCCTGCCGCTGATGATCTCCAATCTGGTCAACATCGTCACCGCCAACTATTTCCATATTTCCTTCGCCCAATATGCCGCGGTGATGTTTCCGGTCAACTTGGCGTCCCTGGCCGCCACGCTCCTGGTGCTGTGGCTGTTCTTTCGCCGCGACCTGCCGCCGCGGTTCGACGTCGATGCGCTGGATGAGCCGAAGAGCGCCATTCTCGACCCGTTCGTTTTCTACACCGGCTGGGTTGTGCTGGGCCTGCTGCTGGTCGGCTATTTTGCCGCGCACTCGCTCGGGCTGCCGGTGTCCGCCGTGACCGGCAGCGCCGCCCTGATCCTGATCCTGGCGGCGCTGCGCGAACACTGGCTGCCGCGCCAGCAGAAAGGGGACATCCCGGTGATGACCCTGCTGCGCGAAGCGCCGTGGCAGGTGGTGCTGTTTTCGCTCGGCATGTACCTGGTGGTGTTCGGCCTGCGCAACCAGGGCCTGACTCACGAACTGGCCCATATCCTGGAGGGCATGCAGGGCTGGGGATACGGCGCCGCCACGGTGGGCGCGGGGTTCCTCTTCGCCGGCCTGTCGGCGGTGATGAACAACATGCCGACCGTCATGATCGGCAGCCTCGCCATCCACGACGCCCAGCTCGACCCGCTGATCCGCGAGGCGATGATCTACGCCAACGTGATCGGCTGCGACCTGGGCCCGAAAATCACCCCGCTCGGCAGCCTCGCCACGCTGCTGTGGCTGCACGTGCTGGAAAATCGCGGCATGAAGATTGGCTGGGCGGCGTATTTCCGCGCCGGCATCGTGCTGACCGTGCCGGTGCTGCTGTTCACTTTGCTGGGGCTGGCCGGGTGGCTGGCGGTTTTGCGTTGATAGGGGGCTGACATGCTGAAAGCTGTATTTTCGCTTCCTTCCACTGTCTGGCTGCTCGGCCTGGTGAGCTTTTTCAACGACGCGGCGAGCGACCTGGTCTATCCGCTGCTGCCGCTTTACCTGGCTTCGGTGCTGATGGCGGGACCGAAGGCGCTGGGCTTGATCGAGGGCGTCGCCGAGGCGACCGGCAGCCTGCTCAAGCTGTTTGGCGGCGTGATGGCGGACAGGATGCGCGCGACCAAATACTGGGTGGTGGGCGGCTACAGCCTCGCCGCGCTGAGTCGGCCGTTGATCGCCCTGGCGGGCTCGTGGCCGGTGGTGCTGGCGCTGCGCTTCGCCGACCGGACCGGCAAGGGCCTGCGCAGCTCGCCGCGCGACGCCATGCTGGCGCTGAGCGTGGAGCCGCACCAGCGCGGCCTGGCGTTCGGCTTCCACCGCGCCATGGACAACGCCGGCGCGGTGGCCGGTCCGCTGCTGGCGGCCTGGATGCTGTCGCGCGGCATGCCGATCCGCGAAATCTTGTTGTGGACTTTGTTGCCGGGCGTGATCACGGTCGGGCTGGCGCTCTCGATCCGCGAACCCCGGCGCGAGCTGCCGAAAAACAAGCTTGCATTCAGCTGGACGCTGCGCGGCTTTCCGCCCGAGTTCAAGCGTTATCTATTGGTGTTGGCGCTGTTCACCCTGGGCAACTCGTCCAACATGTTCCTGCTGCTGCGCGCGAGGGACATGGGGCTGCCGGAATTCCAGGTGCCGCTGCTGTGGGCGCTGGTGTCGTTTACCGCCATGCTGTTTTCCACGCCGCTGTCGGCGCTGTCCGACCGCCTCGGCCGGACCCGGCTGATCGTCGGCGGCTGGTTGGTTTATGGCCTGTTCTATCTGCTGCTCGGCCTGAACGGGCACAACCTGTGGCTGCTGTGGCCGCTGTTCGCTTTCTACGGCTTGTTCATGGCCGCCACCGAGGGCGCGGAAAAGGCGTTGGTGGCCGACCTCGCCCCGAAGGAGCTGCTCGGCACCGCCTACGGCTGGTTCAACCTCACGGCCGGCGCGATGCTGCTGCCGGCTTCGCTGCTGTTCGGCTGGCTGTGGCAGTCGTTCACCCCAGCTACGGCCTTCGGTTTTGCCGCCGGATGCGCCATGCTGGCCGCCGCGCTGCTGAAATTTTGGGTAAGGGCCTGCAAATGAATAACATGGACGATTATGGGTGTGCTGGCGGGATGCGCTGCAAGGCGCCGGACGCGCCGCATGGCCATTCCATGCAAGCGGACGGCAACGCCGCAGCGCGCCCGCCAGTGCGGCCAGAATGTTCAGGTTATTCATTTACAGGCCCTAATGTCACAAAGCATTCACGCATCTGGTACATACTGAGGCATTTACTCAAAACCGAAAGGAAACTGCCATGTTCCCCCGCATCCAATCCATCAACGCCCTGGAAATCCTCGATTCGCGCGGCAATCCGACCGTGCGGGTCAATCTTCGCCTGGACGACGGCACCGTCGCGACTGCGTCGGTTCCCTCCGGCGCCTCCACCGGCGAAAACGAAGCGGTGGAACTGCGCGACGGTGACAAGAAGCGCTACGGCGGCAAGGGCGTATTGCAGGCGGTGGCGAATGTCAACGACATCGTCGCGCCGGCGCTGATCGGCCAGGATCCGCGCCGTCAGGCGCAAATCGACCAGCTCATGATCGAGCTGGACGGCACCGAGAACAAGGCCAAACTGGGCGCCAACGCCATCCTCGGCGTGTCGCAGGCGGTCGCCCGCGCGGCTGCCCAAGCCAGCGGCATTCCACTCTATGCCTACCTGGGGGGATCGGGCGCGGTGCACATTCCGGTGCCGCAGATGAACGTGCTGAACGGCGGCAAGCACGCCGATTCCGGCATGGATTTCCAGGAATTCATGATTTTCCCGCTTGGCGCGCCGAGTTTCGCCGAAGCGCTGCGCTACGGCGCCGAGACGTTCCACGCACTGAAGAAAATTCTTTCCGAGCGGGGCTACGCCACCAGCGTCGGCGACGAGGGCGGCTTCGCGCCGCAGGTGAAGAGCAACGACGAAGCCTGCGAGCTGATCGTGGCGGCCATCGAGGCCGCCGGCTACCGGCCCGGCAAGGACATTGCCATCGCCCTCGATCTGGCGGCGAGCTCGTTCTACGAGAACGGCAAATACCGCCTCACCCGCAGCGGCCAGGGCGACAAGAGCGCAGCCGAGATGACCGCCCTGCTCAGGCAATGGGTGGAAAAATATCCCATCGTTTCCATCGAGGACGGCCTGGCCGAAAACGACTGGGAAGGCTTCCGCGAGCACACCGCCGCGCTCGGCGGCAAAATCCAGATCGTCGGCGACGATAACCTGGTGACCAACACCAAATTCATTGCCCGCGCCATCGAGGAAAAATCCTGCAACGCCGCGCTGATCAAGCTCAACCAGATCGGCACCGTGACCGAGACCGTAGCCGCTATCCACCTGTGCCGCAAGGCCGGCTGGGGCTACGTCATTTCCCACCGCTCCGGCGAGACGGAAGACAGCTTCATGGCGGATTTCGCCGTGGCCATGGGCGGCGGCCAGATCAAGACCGGCTCGGCCTGCCGCTCGGAGCGCATCGCCAAGTACAACCGGCTGCTGGAGATCGAGCGGGAGCTGGGCAAGGCGGCGGTGTTCGGGCGCTGAGCTGGAAAATGCGACCGGCTCCGATTTGCCATTCCCGCGAAGGCGGGAATCCATGATTTGAGACACCTGCTGGATTCCCGCTTTCGCGGGAATGACGGTCCAGCCTTGTTGGCGCAGGCCGGCTGGCTTATGATCCCGTAGGGCCGAATTCATTCGGCCGTTTGAGCGAATGAATTCGCACCTATCCGATTCGAGAGGAAATCGATGAGTTTCTATGGCCTGCTTGCCGTCGGCGCGGGCGCGGCGGTGGGCGCTTGGTTGCGCTGGTGGTTCGGCATCCTGTGGAATCCGGTGTTTCCCACCTTGCCGCTGGGAACGCTGGCGGCCAACTTGGTGGGTGGCTACCTGATGGGGCTGGCGGTGGCCGTTTTCGCCGACCATCCCGGCCTGCCGCCGGAGGCGCGCCTGTTGCTCGCCACCGGTTTTCTCGGCGGCCTCACCACTTTTTCCACCTTCTCCGCCGAAACCGCCACCTTGCTGCTGCGCGCGCAATACGCCTGGGGCGCGGCGATCATCCTGGCCCATGTCGCCGGTTCGCTGGCGATGACCGTGCTCGGCATCTGGACCGTCAAATTCGTGAAAGGGTAAAGCCATGCAGGGAGTTTGCCTGAAATTTTTCGTCAGCGAAGCGCAGCGGCACGGCGGCGAACTGGTCTACGAGTGGCTGCTGGAGCGGGCGAAAGCCATGGGCATTTCGGGCGGCACCGCGCTGCGCGCCATCGCCGGATTCGGCCGCCACGGCCGCCTGCACGAAGAGGCTTTTTTCGAACTGGCGGGCGACCTGCCGGTCGAGGTCGAATTCCTGGTGAGCGAGGCACAGGCCGAGCGCCTGCTGGATTTGCTCAAGGCGGAAGGCTTGCGCCTGTTTTATGCCAGGATGCCGGCGGAATATGGGATTACGCCCTGATCGCTTAGGGCCGGCGATTTTTTCTTTATAAGCTCATTCTCCGCGCCGGCGAGCTTATCGGGCGGGTTGCACGTAACGTGCGAATGAATTCGCACCTACATCGCCCATCGTAGGATGCGGTGAGTGCAGCGAACCGCATCGGTCGCGACTGATACGGTTCGTTCCTCACCGCATCCTACGTTCATCAAGCGGCCCCCGCGTACGGATAACCGCATCGGCAATGCGGTTGATATTTATCAACTTTATTTGCTTTGAAGTGTTATGATGGGCCCCGGATTCCCAGGTCTACCGAGGCAACCATGAAAGTCAATCTGCCGGTCAGCGGCGTCGAAAAACCGTTCAAGTCGGGCACCATCGTCACCAAAACCGATCTCAAGGGCACCATCACCTACGCCAACGATGCGTTCATCGAGTTAAGCGGGTTCGCGCGCGAGGAACTCGTCGGCAGGAACCACAATATCGTGCGGCATCCCGACATGCCGCCCGCCGCGTTCGCCGATCTTTGGGCCACGGTGAAGCGCGGCGCGCCGTGGCGGGGCATCGTCAAGAACCGCTGCAAGAACGGCGACCATTACTGGGTGGACGCCTTCGTCGTGCCGATCCGCAAGAATCGCCAGGTGGTCGGCTTCATGTCGGTGCGCACGCCGCCCACACGGGAGGAGGTTGCCGCCGCGACGAATCTTTACGCCGAAATCAAGGCCGGCAGGGCAGCGCCGCCCAGGCCCGGCCTGGCCGACAAGCTGACCGTCAAGGCAAGCGTGCTGGCGCTGGTCGGCTTGATGAGCCTCGCGCTGATCGGCAGCGTGATGTTGGGGCAAGCCGGGATGCACTCGGAAAACATGGCGCTGGCGGCGACCGCGATCATCCTTGCGCTGGTGGCGAGCGGGGCGATGATCGGCGCCATGGGCCGCGGCTTCGGCCGGGCGCGCGAAATGTTCGAAAACATCGCCGAGGGCAACCTGCAAGGCAAGGCCGAAATCGGCAACCGCAGCGAATACGGCGAGGTGCTGACTTCGCTCGCCTACATGCAGGTCCACCTCAAGGTGATCCTCGACGAGGTCGCGCTGGCGTCGTCCGTGATCGGCGCCCGCAGCCGCGAGCTGGAAGGCGAGGTGGACCAGGTTAGCGAACGCGTCCACGAACAGAACGATCAGGTGATGCAGGCTTCCGCCGCCATCGAGGAGATGAGCGTGTCCAGCCGCGAGGTGGCGGAGCATGCCAAGAACGCGGCGAGCGCGGCAAGCCGCACCCAGACGGCGGTAAAAGGCGGCAACGTGCAGATGGCGCAAAGCATGGCGGCCACGTCGCGCGTGGTGCGGGCGGTGGAGGAATCCGGCTCGACGATTTCCGAGCTCAACCAGTCGGTGCAGCGGATCGGCGAAGTCACCAACGTGATCAAGGAGATCGCCGACCAGACCAATCTCCTGGCGCTCAACGCCGCGATCGAAGCGGCGCGCGCCGGGGAGCAGGGGCGGGGCTTCGCGGTGGTGGCGGACGAGGTCAGGAAATTGGCCGAGCGAACCTCGAACAGCACCACGGACATCACCCGCATGGTTTGCGACATCAAGGACGCCACCGCCGCCGCGGTGGACTCCATGCGGCAGGCCGCCCGCGAAGTGGAAGAGGGGCTGAAGCTGACCCGCGCCAGCAGCGACAGCCTGCAGGAGATCGACGCGGCCTCCGACCGGGTGACCGACATGGCGCGGCACATTGCCGAGGCCTCCGATCAGCAATCGATCGCCGGGGAGGAAATGGCGGGCAGCATGGCCCGGATTTCGGAACTGTCCGACGAGACCAACCAGAGCATTCAGCAGGTGAATCTGGCCGCCGAGGAACTGGCGCGGGTGGCTGCGGATTTGCAGGCGCTGGTGGGGCATTTCGACGGCAGGGGTTGATGCCATCGGCCGCCTTCTTGTGGGCATGGCTCTTGTGCCCTTTAGGGCGCAGCCGTACTCGCGAAACATGAGCGATCCGTGGGTCAGGCTTTAGCCTGACTGTACGGCTGAAGCCGTACCCACAACGGGTGCTGTTTCATGATTCTGGGTGGCGATTTGCCATGACCGTCAGAATTACCCATACACCCACCGATTGAGCAGCGTCCTGGCCATATCCGTGACTTCCGTCGCGGTCAGCCCGATCGGGCCGGTGCCGCGCGCCACCAGTTCGTCCGCCGCCGCGCCGTGCAGGTAGACGGCGAGCAATAGCGCCTGCTGCGGCGTCAGGCGCTGGGCGATCAGCGCGGCGATCATGCCCGACAGCGCATCTCCCATCCCCGCGTTGGAAAGGCCGGGGTTGCCGGTGGGGTTGACGAACCATTCCCCGCTCGGCAGCGCGCAGATGCTGCCGGCGCCTTTCAACACCACCAGGCTGTTGCAGCGCTTTGCCAGCATCACCGCGCAGGCTACCCGTTCCTGCTGGATGTCGTGGGTGGTGCTCGCCATCAGGCGCGCCGCTTCGGCGGGATGGGGAGTGAGAATGGTGCCGCCGCGGCGCCCGTTCAGCAGCGCTTGCAGCTCCCCGTGGCCGGCGATCAGGTTGAGCGCGTCGGCGTCGAGCACCAGCGGCAGCTCGGTTTCCAGCGCGCGCTTGAGCAGCCGCGCCGCCGCGTCCGACTGGCCCAGCCCCGGCCCGACGGCCAGGCAGCTCAAATTTTCCAGTTCGAACAGTTTTTCCGTGCCGCACAGCATCAGTTCGGGCTGAATCAGGTCCACCCCCGGTGCGCCGTCATCCAGCAGCGCCGCATGGATTCGGCCCGCGCCAAGCTTGAGCGCCGCCCGCGCGGCGAGCAGCGCGGCGCCGGTCATCGAGGGCGCGCCGCCGAGAATGCCGACGCTGCCGAGCATGCCCTTGTGACTGTTGCGCGGACGCGGCTTGAGCGCGGCGGCCACACCGTCCTTTTCCAGCAGCCAGCCGCTCGGCTTCAGCAGGGCGGGGGCGTCGAGCCCCAGCGCATCGACGTGGATTTCGCCGCAATAGTCGGGGCCGTAGGCGGTGAACAGGCCGGGCTTGAGCGCGATGAAGCTGAGGGTATGGCTGGCGCGTATCGCGGCGCGGAACGTCTGGCCGGTGTCGGCATCCAGCCCGCTCGGCACGTCCAGCGCCAGCACCGGCAGCTGCATGGCGTTGACCGCCCGGACCAGTTCAAGCGCGGCCCCTTCGAGATTGCGCGCGAGGCCGATGCCGAACAGGCCGTCGATCGCCAGATCCCACTTTCCACCCGGCGGGATGGCGTCGAGCAGTTGGCCGCCCGCCGCGCGCCAGGCGTCGAGCGCCCGCGCCGCATCCGGCGGCAGCTTTGCGGGTTCGCCGGTAAAAACGACCGCGACCTTGAACCACCGCGCCTTGAGATGGCGCGCCGCCACCAGCGCGTCGCCGCCGTTGTTGCCCGGCCCGGCCAATACCAGCGCCGAGGTCTTGCCGTCGAGCAGGCCGCACGCCAGTTCCGCTGCGGCCAGCCCGGCGCGCTCCATCAGGTCGGCGATGCCGCTGTTCAGCGCAATCCGCTCCAGCTGGCGGATTTCGTGAGTGAAGTAGACTGGCGGAAAGGGGGAAGAGGTGGACGATTTCATGGCAAACGGCGGTCGGGTTTGAGGAATGTCAACTACAAGTTTACCGATTTGTCCTACGATGGCAACATACCAGCAATTTTTCGTCGGCGGGTCGCCGACCCGGATATCCTGGCCCGGATTGCGGGACAGTTCCGGCTGCCTTTGTGAAACCGCGCCACGCCGCCGATTGCGGTCATGTCGTTTCGGCGCGCGTGACAAAGGGGCCGCGCTGAGCAACAATAACACTGTCCGGAAAGATGAATATGACCCTGAGCAAAATTTTGTACGTGGAAGACGAACCGGACCTTCAGACGTTGACCAGGCTGGCACTGGAAATGGTCGGCGGCTTTACCGTAAAGGTCTGCGGCTCCGGCGCCGAGGCGCTGGAGCAGGCGCCCGCTTTTGCCCCCGACCTGCTCCTGCTCGATGTGGTCATGCCGGAAATGGACGGCCCGGCAACGTTGCAAAGGCTGCGCGCCATTCCTGGGCTGGCGGCGACGCCGGCGATCTTCATGACCGGCGTGCAGCCGGACGAAATCGGGCATTTCACTGCGCTGGGCGCAATCGGCGTGATCGCCAAGCCGTTCGATCCGGTGACCCTGGCCGACACCATCCGCAACCTCTGGGCGCAATATCATGACTAATAGCGCCGACCAGCTCAAGAAGGACCTCGATGCGTTGTGTCTGGTCTTTGCCGGCAAGCTGGCGGGGAAAATCAGCCGGATCGAGAACAGCTGGGCCGGCATCGAACAGGGCAAATGGGACACGGAAGTTTTCCATGACCTTCACCGCCAGGTGCACAGCCTGGCCGGCGCCGGCGCCACCTTCGGCTTTTCCCGCCTGAGCGACACGGCGCGGACGCTGGAACGCCTCCTGCTGCAGGTGGCCGATGAGTCGGGCATGCCGTTGAGCGCGGAACAGCGCGAGCAGGTTGCAGCCAGCCTTGGGGCGATGGTCCAGGCTGCGCTGGAGCCGGACCAGGAACGCGGCGTCGGCGCGAGTCCGTCGCTTCCCGCCACACTTTCCCCCGATCCCATGGATACAGGTGGCCCGCGCCTGGTGTTCCTGGTCGATGGCGATATTTCGCCGGCGCATGGGCTGTCCCAGAAAATCAGTTATTTCGGCTACCAGGTGCAGGTTTTTTCCGGTCTGGAGGCCCTCAAAGCCGGCTTGGCGCAGGCGTGTCCGGCCGCGATCATCATGGATCACGCCGCCTTCCCCGGCGACGATACAGGCTGCGCCGACGCCGTGGCGGAGGTACGCCGTCTTTGCGCAATCCCGGTGCCGGTTTTGTTCGTGTCCAGCCGGAGCGATCTGCCGGCGCGGCTGGAGGCGGTGCGCGCCGGCTGCAGCGCCTATTTCACCAAGCCGGTGGACGTGGGCCGGGTGATCGACAAGCTCGACGCGCTGACCACGCGCCGGCCGCCGGAAGCCTACCGGGTGCTGGTGGTGGACGATTCCATTTCGCTGGGCGCATTTCACGCACACATCCTGGAATGCGCCGGGATGGAGACGCAGACCATCGACAATCCGATGCGGGCGCTGGACAAAATGACCGAGTTCAGGCCGGATCTGGTGCTGATGGACGTGTACATGCCCGAATGCAGCGGCCTGGAACTGGCGGCGGTCATCCGCCAGCAGGAGGAATTCGTCGGCATCCCGATCGTGTTCCTCTCGGTCGAGGACGATCTCGACCGGCAGCTCTTCGCCATGAAACTGGGCGGCGACGATTTCCTGCACAAGCCGATCCAGCCGGAACACCTGGTTTCGTCCGTGACCAGCCGGGTGGAGCGCTCCCGCGCGCTGCGTTCCCTGATGGTGCGCGACAGCCTGACCGGTTTGCTGAATCACACCACCATCATGGAGCAGCTGGAAATCCAGGTGGGTCGCAGCCAGCGCCTGGGCGGCAGTCTTTCCTTCGCGATGCTCGACATCGACCACTTCAAGATGGTGAACGATGCCTACGGCCATCCGGTCGGCGATCGCGTGCTCAAGAGCCTGTCGCGCCTGCTGCGGCAGCGCTTGCGCGAGACCGACTTCATTGGCCGTTACGGCGGTGAGGAATTCGCGGTGATCCTGAACGACACCGACGGGCCGGCGGCGGTCAAAGTGCTCGACCAGATTCGGGACGACTTCAGCCGCCTGCGCTATCTGGCCGAGAGCGGGGAATTCAGCGTCACCCTGAGCTGCGGCGTCGCCGCTTTCCCGCTCTACGCCGACGCGGGCAAGCTCAACGACGCCGCCGACAAGGCGCTGTATGAAGCCAAACGCGCCGGGCGCAACCGGCTGGTGCTGGCGCCGGGCTAACGGTCATGGCGAATCGCCACCCCGAATCATGAAACGGCGTCCGTTGTGGGTACGGCTTCAGCCGTACAGTCAGGCTGAAGCCTGACCCACGGATCGCGCATCCTACTTCGTGAGTTTCACGCTTAAAGAACTCCGATCCACTACGAGCTGAAGCTCGTGCGGAGAGGGGACGAGGCCTCGCTTCGCGAGTTTCGCCTTAAGCCTTCGCGGGTGTTTTCGGGTATGATTCGGCCTTTGATGTTTGCGATCAAGGGTTTTCTCTCATGCTCAAACTGCGCGGCGGCAACGCCCTTTCTTCCTTCCGTCTCGACAAACTGATGCAGGGTCTGCGCGACGCCGCGCCCGCCGTTTCCCACGTCCATGCCGAATACTGGCATTTCGCCGCCGTCCGCCGCGAACTGGAAGCGTCGGAACGGGCGGTGCTGGAACAAATCCTGACCTACGGCCCGGCGTCGATGGTGGAAGAGCCGCAGGGCGAACTGTTCCTGGTGGTGCCGCGCATCGGCACGATTTCGCCGTGGTCGTCGAAAGCGTCCGACATCGCCAGCCATTGCGGGCTGGAAGCCGTCGAGCGGCTGGAGCGCGGGGTAGCTTTCTACGTGCAAAAGCGCGATGGCGCACCGCTCGCGGCTGAGGAAAAATCGGCGCTGCTGCCGCTGATCCACGACCGCATGACGGAAGCCGTGCTGGCCGATTTCGATTCCGCCGACAAGCTGTTCCGCCATTTCGAGCCGGCGCCTTTCGCCAGCGTGGATATTCTCGGCCAGGGCCAATCGGCGCTGGAAGCGGCCAACCGCGAAATGGGCCTGGCGCTGTCGCCGGACGAAATCGAATACCTGGTGGCCAACTTCAGCCGCGTCGGGCGCAACCCGACCGACGTCGAGCTGATGATGTTCGCCCAGGCCAATTCGGAGCACTGCCGCCACAAGATTTTCAACGCCGACTGGGTGATCGACGGCGTGCCGCAGGCAAAATCGCTCTTCGCCATGATCCGCAACACCCACCAGCAAAGCCCGCGCGGCACGGTGGTCGCCTATTCCGACAATTCCTCGATCATCGAAGGCTACACGGTCAAGCGCTTCCATCCGCGGGAAGGGCATGCCTACGGCTACGCCGAGGACAATGCCCAGATTCTGATGAAGGTGGAAACCCACAACCACCCCACCGCGATTTCTCCCTTCCCCGGCGCCGCGACCGGCTCGGGCGGCGAGATCCGCGACGAAGGTGCGACCGGGCGCGGCTCCAGGCCCAAGGCGGGGTTGACTGGGTTTTCGGTGTCCAATCTGAATATTCCTGGATGCGTTCAGCCCTGGGAATATTATCGCGATTCCGCAACGCCTCACTCCTTTGGCAAGCCCAGCCGCATCGCTTCCGCCCTGCAGATCATGCTCGACGGCCCGATCGGCGGCGCGGCGTTCAACAACGAGTTCGGCCGCCCCAACCTGGCCGGCTATTTCCGCACCTACGAGGAAGAAGTGGCGGGCGAGATGCGCGGCTACCACAAGCCGATCATGCTGGCCGGCGGCGTCGGCAACATCTCCGCCAGCCACGCCAATAAGCACCAGATCACCCCCGGCGCGCTGATCATCCAGCTCGGCGGACCGGCCATGCTGATCGGTCTGGGCGGCGGCGCGGCATCCAGCATGGATACCGGCGCCAACGCGGAGAACCTGGATTTCGATTCGGTGCAGCGCGGCAACCCGGAAATGGAGCGCCGCGCGCAGGAGGTGATCGACCGCTGCTGGCAGCTGGGCGACCAGAATCCGATCATCTCGATCCACGATGTCGGCGCGGGCGGCCTGTCCAACGCCTTGCCCGAACTGGTGAACGATTCGGGGCGCGGCGGGCGTTTCCACCTGCGCGCCATCCGCAACGAAGAGCCGGGCATGTCGCCGATGCAGATCTGGAGCAACGAAGCGCAGGAGCGTTACGTGCTCGCCATCAAGCCGGAGGATTTCGCACAGTTCGAGGCGATTTGCCGGCGCGAGCGCTGCCTTTACGCCGTGGTCGGCGAGGCCACCGCCGAACAGCGGCTGGTGCTGGAAGACAGCTATTTCAACAACCGGCCGATCGACATGGACCTGGCGGTGCTGCTCGGCAAGCCGCCGAAGATGACGCGCAATGTCGCGCGCGTCGCGCGGGAATTGCCGGCTTTCGACGCCGCCGGGCTGGACCTCGACGAGGCGGCTTTCCGCGTGCTGCGCCTGCCGGCGGTGGCGGACAAGACGTTTTTGATTTCCATCGGCGACCGCACCGTCGGCGGCATGACCGCGCGCGACCAGTTCGTCGGCCCGTGGCAGGTTCCGGTGGCCGACGTGGCGGTGAGCCTAGCCGGCTTCGAGGAGTATCGCGGCGAAGCCTTCGCCATGGGCGAGCGCACGCCGCTGGCGTTGATCGACCCGGCCGCTTCGGGGCGCATGGCGATCGGTGAGTCGATCACCAACATCGCCGCCGCCAGCATTGCCCAAATCGGCGACATCAAGCTGTCCGCCAACTGGATGGCGCCCGCCGGCCACCCCGGCGAGGACGCCGCGCTGTATGACACGGTGCGCGCGGTGGGCATGGAACTGTGTCCGGCGCTCGGCATCAGCATTCCGGTGGGCAAGGATTCGATGTCGATGAAAACGGTGTGGCAGGAGGACGGCGGCAAGAAGGAAGTCACCGCGCCGTTGTCGCTGATCGTTTCCGCCTTCGCGCCGTGCGCCGATGCGCGCCTGACGCTGACTCCGCAATTGCGCACCGACGCCGGCGAAACCGACCTGATCCTGATCGACCTCGGCCAAGGCAAAAATCGTCTCGGCGGCTCGGCGCTGGCACAGGTCTACAAACAGATCGGCAACCAGGCGCCGGACGTGGCGAGCGCCACGCAGCTCAAGGCGTTTTTCGACACCGTGCAGCAGCTCAATCGTGACGGCAAACTGCTGGCCTACCACGACCGCTCCGACGGCGGCCTGTTCGCCGTGCTGTGCGAGATGATGTTCGCCGGCCATTGCGGCGTGACGGTCGAGCTGGGCGAGTCGGGCAATATTTTCGCCGCGCTGTTCAGCGAGGAACTGGGCGCGGTGCTGCAAGCGAAGCGCGGCGACACCGCCGCGGTGACGGCAGCATTCCAGGCCGCCGGCCTGAGCGCCGAGCTGCGCGTGATCGGCACCTTGAACACGGAAGACCGCCTTGCCATCCGGTGCAATGGCACGGAAGCGTTCAGCCATTCCCGCATCGAACTGCAACGCGCCTGGTCCGAAACCACCAGCCGGATGCAGGCGCTGCGCGACAATCCGCAATGCGCCGCGCAGGAATACGACCGCATCCTGGACGGCGGCGATCCCGGCTTGCACGCGGCGCTCGGCTTCGACCTCAACGACGACGTCGCCGCCCCGTACATCGCGACCGGCAAGCGTCCGCGCATGGCGATCCTGCGCGAGCAGGGCGTCAACGGCCAGGTGGAAATGGCCGCCGCCTTCGACCGCGCCGGCTTCGACGCGGTGGACGTGCACATGAGCGACATCATCGAAGGCCGGGTCGCGCTCAAGGATTTTCGCGGCTTCGCCGCCTGCGGCGGCTTCTCGTTCGGCGACGTGCTGGGCGCGGGGGAGGGCTGGGCCAAGTCGATCCTGTTCAACAGCCGCGCCCGCGACGAGTTCGAGGGGTTCTTCCGGCGCAGCGACACCTTCGCTCTCGGCGTGTGCAACGGCTGCCAGATGATGAGCAACCTGTATTCCATCATCCCCGGCGCTTCAAACTGGGCGCATTTCGTGCGCAACAAATCCGAGCAGTTCGAAGCGCGCTTCGTCATGGTGGAAGTGCCGCAAAGCCCGTCGCTGTTCCTCGACGGCATGGCCGGCAGCCGCATGCCCATCGTCGTGGCGCACGGCGAAGGCTACGCCGAATTCAGGAGTCCGCAGCAGATGCAGGCCGCCCAAGTCGCGCTGCGCTTCATCGACAACCGCGGCAACCCAACCGAAACCTATCCGGCCAACTCCAATGGCTCGGCCCAAGGCATCACCGGCCTGACCACCCCGGACGGCCGCTTCACCATCATGATGCCGCACCCCGAGCGCGTGTTCCGCGCGGTGCAGCATTCCTGGCACCCCGATGGGTGGCGCGAGGACGGACCGTGGATGCGGATGTTCAGGAATGCGCGGAAGTGGGTGGGGTAAGATGAAGTTTGGCGACGGGGCGTTTTCTAACGCCGCCAAACACGGTTAGCTATATAAGTAACCTATTGAAAGCTATGCTCGCTTCGCTTTGGTAAGCAGGAGGTGATAAAGTGAGATAAGTGGCCCTATGATTATGATTCTATGGGTACTTTTTATCTCTGCCTTCTTCAATTGTTTCAAGCAATTGGTCTGTTACAGTACGAATCCCTTTAATGATGTCGCCATGGTAGCTTTGGGGTGTAAATGTGGAAGCATCCGTATTTTGCAATGTTAGCCCCTTTTTAAACCGTACCATCAAGCTTAAAGGGATATTCAGCATGTTAAGTGGTGCGCGTTGGAGTGTCCGGTTTATCCGACTTACTTGCCATATGAGTGAGTCACTAGTTTCAGAGTTAAAGCTGTCGGACGTGTGAAATACGATAGCCATACGCCCAACAGATTTGATTTCTTCGATGACACGATTAACTGCATCGCGGTTTTCTTTTCGGCGCTCTCGGGAGAGTGCCATTTTGTGTACGACAAACCAACCGGCTAGGACCAATCCCCAAGTAGCCGCATTTGCCCAATTGACCGCTGTTTCGCAGCCCATCTGGTTAATGCTGCTTGCTAATTTTGGCTTGTTCTTGAATGTAGCCTTTAATCTCCTCGATCAAGCTAGCATCTTGACTTCTTAGCTCAATTCGATTGAGTACATCCTCTGCAGAATACCCAGAGCGGACCAGTCCACCAAAAGCCTCGTCAAGGAACGACGAGCCAAGGCCACGAGCCCCATCTAATTCTATTAGTACTTTGTCGGTTTTCTCTAAAAGCGCAGGAACAAGAAATTCCTCACGGAACTTTTCACCATTATAAGGACCGTCCGCTACATAGCGACCTGCCGGATAGCGCGAAAAATCGCGTTCTATGTTAATCACTTTATTTCCCATTATGAAATTCTCCAACCAGCGGCACTCGCCAGTAAATGAGGGTCCCTAATATACTCTCTTTAAGATCATGCGTCTTTGGCCCGGTTCCATTTATTGAGAGATAAAACCCACGATTGCTAAGTACCATAACAATGCCGTCTTTCAGTCCAGAAACGACATCCACAATGTTGCCTAACCCTTTCCCTCGCTCTGGAAGTTGGGTGCGCGTACGACTATCTTCAATGGCATCCTGAATACAAGCCCCATCGGAGTTTGCTCGGCCTAAGGCCTTAAGTTGACTAAAAAGACTTGGTTTTTTAAGGGGTAAAGTATTCGGAATTCCTATACCAAGATCACAAAAAACAACGCTCAGGTAGCCTTGTCTCGCCTGAGAGAACATCCACCAATCAGCGTGTGGGGGAGTGTAATTTAACCCATCTTCACGAATGTCAATGTAAGCATGATGCTTGGCATTAGTCATCGCCTCGCCCAGCCCTCGAAATAAGCCGTTTACTAATGGTAATGCCAATTGACCCTCGAATTCTTCAATGGCCGGAGCGCAAATCGAATTGTCCACAATATGGCCATGAGCCACGCGCCAATGTACTACATCATCGTAGTAGCTACTTCGCTTCTTTACAATCTGACCGCACTTGTCATAGACGCCAATCTGATGCAGCACTTGGCATGCCCGGTCATTGGAAGGTGGTTTGCATCGAATACGAATGCGGTTTCCAGTAATCTCAATAAGGCGAGACAACTCGGCGTAAAATAAAAGAGTAGCGCTTGAAACAAAGCGGGTGGTTTTTGTGAAGTCGATTGTAATTGCCCGAACATCATCGCGAATAAAAGTTTTGCGCAAATCAGAAAGGAAACTCACTACGGGTCCCCGTGTTTCGTTTTTTTCAATGTCAAATTCTATTGGGGCTAATATTCGTTCAGGAGGCGGCTTGCGCCCAAGTTTTTTTTGATCGCATAAGGAACATTGCCTATGTTTTCGTATTCGTTTCATACGATTTTTGGCAAATTTTCGCTTGATTTTTCTGGTTATACGGTCCAGCCGCTGTCGCTTATCTTTAGATAATCTTTTCAAAACGGAACCTTGCCATTGAGAGGGTGTCGCCCTCGGTAACTTGATTTTGTTGATAATACTATGAACAATTAATGAGGAACCACCGGGAACCGATATATCTCAGCTATCGGCAGTTCATAATTCAGCTCGCTAATTTTGAGTTTCTTGTTCACGGACTAAGTGACAGCCGCCGAAACCCCCGCCCATGGCGGCGTTTGGCCGGAAATCCTTGCGTTCCGCGCTTGGCAATAGTTTGCCTGCCATGGTAATCTGAAATCAGGATTCGAGACCGGGAGACTCCCGCTCTTTTCCGGCGATCACCCAGCGTTTCGCAACTGAATATCGGCAACCCGGCGGCCTGTTTCTCCCGGTTGGCCGGCGTTCGCCGCGATCCAATAATAACGGCCGGCCTATCAGGGGGAGATGACATGGCAGTTCCAAAAATCCTGGCGATCGTGATGGCGGGGGGTGAGGGAAGCCGTCTGTACCCTTTGACCGCCGACAATTCCAAGCCTTCGGTGCCTTTCGGGGCGCGCTATCGCATCGTGGATTTCGTGTTGAGCAATCTGGTCAACTCGGAAATCCTGTCCATTTACCTCCTGGTCCAGTACAAATCCCAGTCGCTGATCGAGCACGTGCGCAAGGCGTGGGTGATGTCGCCGCTGGTGTCCAGCCATTTCGTCACCGTGGTGCCGCCGCAGATGCGGGTCGATTCGCGCTGGTTCCAGGGCACGGCGGACGCGGTGCACCAGAATCTCGACCTGATCTACCTGCACCGCCCGGACATGGTCGCGGTGTTCGGCGCGGATCACATCTATCGCATGGACATTCGCCAGATGGTGGCCTTCCATCAGGCCCAGAAGGCGGATGTTACCGTGGCCGCCCTGCCGGTGCCGATCGCGGATGCTTCCTCGTTCGGCGTGATCGCGGCTGACCCCGACGGGCGGGTGCGGGATTTTCAGGAGAAGCCCGTCAACCCCAGCGCTATGCCGGGCGATCCGTCGCGCGCTTATGCCTCGATGGGAAACTACCTGTTCAATACGGACGTGCTGGTGGCGGCGCTGGAAGAAGCCCACAAGAAACAGGAGCACGACTTCGGCAAGCACGTGCTGCCGCGCCTGAAGGAAACCAACAAGGTCTACGCCTACGATTTTTCCACCAATGTCGTGCCGGGGATCAAGGCCTCCGAGGAACCGGCATACTGGCGCGACGTGGGCACCATCGAGGCCTATTTCGCCGCCCACATGGACGTGCTGGGCTTGCAGCCGCGTTTCGACGCCTTCAATACCTCGTGGCCGATCTATTCCAGCAACTACCAGGGGCCGGTTGCCAAGTTCGTCAGCGGCCGGATCGAGAACAGCATTTTTGCCGGCGGCACGATGGTGAACGGCGCTTCGGTGCGCAATTCGGTGGTGCGGCGCGAGGTGGTGCTGGAAGAAGACGTGGAACTGGACGAGTGCATCATCATGGATTACGTGGTGATCAAGCGCGGCAGCCGTTTGCGCCGGGTGATCGTGGATCGCTACAACGTGCTCGAAGAAAATACGCGCATCGGGTTCGATCCGGTGGCGGATCGCAACCGCTATCAAGTCAGCGAATCCGGCATTACCATCGTGCCGGCGGGGCGGCGCGGGCTGGATTTCGTGTATTGACCGGTTTCATGCTAAAACCCCATTTGAACCACGGGGAACGGCGAGGGATTCTGAATTTAAGCTTCGTCACCCAATGGGTGACATGGGCAAATCACGCGACAAATGGATTTTACCCCTGTGTTCCCCGTGAACCCCGTGGTTGACTGCGTTTTTATAGGATCAAGGTCGGGCACTGGATTCATCCAGTAAACGAACAAGGGCGCCATTGGCGCCCTTGTTCGTTGTTGCGGGAACGGCCGGTTATTTCTTTTCGCCTGCGGGTGCCGCGGGTTGGGCCGGTTCTTCGATCTTGGCCTGGGATTTCAGTTCGGTCAGGGCTTTTTCCACGATCTGCTGCTGATGGCGCTGGCGCAGTTTTTCCTTGACTTCGTCGAAGGCGGGCGGCTCGGAGGTGCGCACATCGTCCAGCTTGATCACGTGCCAGCCGAATTGGCTCTTCACCGGCGTGGTGGTGTACTGGCCTTTTTGCAGTTTCGTCATGGCGGCGCTGAATTCGGGCACGAAATTGGTGGGGGAGGCCCAGCCCAGGTCGCCGCCCTTGGCCTTGGAGCCGGGGTCCTTCGATTTCTCGGCGAGTTTCTCGAATTTTTCGCCTTTTTTCAGCTTGGCGAGGATGTCTTTCGCTTCGGACTCTTTTTCCACCAGGATGTGGCGGGCGTGGTATTCCTTGTCGCCCATCTGGGCTTTCATCTGGGCCTTGATCTGTTCGTATTCGGCTTTCAGCTCGTCGTCGCCAACCGGATGGGTTTTGACGTAATCCTGCAGGTAGGCATTGGCCAGGATGTCTTCCCGGCCCAGTTCGATCTGGGTGGCAATCTCCGGCATCTTGTCCATGCCTTTCTTGACGGCGGCCTGGAGCAGCAATTCCTTGTTCACCAGCATTTCGTGGATGGCCTTGCGCACTTCGGGGCTATCGGGCTGGCCGCGCGAGGCGTTGACTTTCAGGATGAAGTCGAACTTGGCCTGGCTGATGGGGGTGCCGTTCACCGTGGCGATGGCCGGGCCGGCTGCTGCTGGTGCGGCGGCGGGCTTGGCGGCGTCCTGGGCGTTGCACGACGCCAAGGTGAGCATGCTGCCGATGGAAATGGCAATAATCCGGGATTTATATGAAAACATTGCTTATATCCTAAGGGTTAGAGAAAAAATTGGGGGAGGATTGAGAGTTTAATTTTCTTGTTTTTCGTCGGGGCTGTACGCCTTGATGCTGATGGCGTGAATCTCTTTATGCAGCATTTCACCCAACAGGTCAAGCACCATGCGGTGGCGCGCGATCAACGATTTGCCGGCGAACTGGGCGGAAACGAGGGTCACCACGTAATGTCCGCCGCCGCTCCTGGCCCCCGCGTGGCCGGCATGGCGCGCGCTTTGGTCCTCGATCTCCAGCCGCTCCGGGCACAGCGGGGCGAGCTTTTCCCGGATCGCTTGCGGCGTGCTCATGCGGGCAGCACTTTTCTGAAAGGCTTGACCGCGACTTGCCCGAACACGCCGGCGGCGACGTAGGGGTCGGCATCGGCCCAGGCCAGGGCCGCTTCGAGGGAGCCGAATTCGGCCACGATCAGGCTGCCGGAAAATCCGGCCGGGCCGGGATTGGGGCTGTCGATGGCGGGAAACGGGCCGGCCAGCAGCAGCCGGCCGTCGCGCTGCAAATCGTCCAGGCGCGCGAGATGGGCGGGGCGGGCGGCCAAGCGCTGGTCCAGGCTATCCGGCACATCTTCGCCGATAATGGCGTAAAGGCTCATTCCGGGTCCTTTTTTTCGACGATGTATTTGCCGATCAGCAGGCCCTGGCCGAGGATGAACACCAGCATCAGGCCGAGGATGCCGAACAGCTTGAAGTTGACCCAGGTGTCGGTGGAAAAGTTTGCCGCCACATAGAGGTTGATTACGCCGACCACGGCGAAGAAAGCGGCCCAGCCGAGGTTCAGGCGCAGCCAGATGTTTTCCGGCAGGGTCATCTGTTTTTCCATCATGGCCCTGATCAGATTTTTCTTGAAGGCGAACTGGCCGATCAGCAGTGCGCCGGCGAACAGCCAGTAGAGCACGGTGGGCTTCCATTTGATGAAGGTCTCGTCGTGCAGGAACAGGGTGGTGCCGCCGAACACCGTGATGATCACCAGGCTGATCCACAGCATTTTATCCGCTTTGCCATGGCGGAAGTGCACCCAGCCGATTTGGCCAAAAGTGGCGGCAATCGCGACAGCCGTGGCAATCAGGACAGGCAGTTGCTTGGCGTCGGCCAGATAGCCGATCGAGGCCGCCAGTTCGGCGGCCTGCTCCGGATTTGCGCCGGCGATCTTGAATGCGGCAAAAAACAGGATGATGGGAAACAGGTCGAAAAGAAATTTCATATTTGTGCGTTCATGGCCGCCAAGAGTGGGCTCTCATTACATAGAGTGCCGTATTTTGCTATGATTCACGATGTTTTAACAAGCCTCCTGCCAATGTCCCCCATCGATTTGCATAGCCATTCCTCGATTTCAGATGGTTTGTTCACCCCCGCCGAACTGGTCGGGCGCGCCGCGGTCAACGGCGTCCGCGTGCTGGCGCTGACCGACCACGACGACACCGCCGGCCTCGAAGAGGCGCGCAAAGCCGCCGACGCGGCGGGCATTGCGCTGATCGACGGCGTCGAAATCTCGGTGACCTGGAACAATCGCGGCGTGCATGTCGTCGGCCTGCGCATCGACCCCGCCTACCCGCCGCTACGCGACGGCTTGGCGGCGATCCGCGCGGGGCGAGGCGAGCGCGCCAGGCGCATCGCCGCCGAGCTGGACAAGGCGGGCATTCCCGGCAGCCTGGAGGGCGCTTACGCCTTGGCCGCCAACCCCAACCTCATCAGCCGCACCCATTTCGCCCGCTTCCTGGTCGAAAAGGGGCTGGCCAAGGATAACCGCACCCTGTTCAAGAAATACCTGGTCAAAGGCAAGCCGGGTTACGTCTCGCACCAATGGGCCGACCTGGCCGATGCCATCGGCTGGATCCGCGCGAGCGGCGGGATCGCGGTGCTGGCCCATCCCGGCCGCTACGACCTGGGACGGTCCAATCTGAATGCGTTGATCTCCGACTTCAAGGATGTCGGCGGCGAGGCGATCGAGGTGGTGACGGGCAGCCATACTCCCGACCAGTTCGCCCAGTTTGCCCGCTATGCCAAGGAATTCGACCTGCTGTCTTCATGCGGTTCGGACTTCCACGGCCCCGGCGAAAGCTATATGGACCTTGGCCGCCTGCCCGAGCTGCCGTTTGGCTGCAAGCCGGTGTGGCACGATTGGCCCGAGGCCAATCGTCCCGAGTCGCGAGTCCTGAGTCCCGAGCAGGGCTGCATTTCGGACTCCGCACTCCGCACTCCCCACTGACCCCTTCATGGCCCAGTTTTTTGTCGTCCATCCGGAAAACCCGCAGCCGCGTCTGATCCGTCAGGCGGTGGAAATCGTCCGCAACGGCGGGGTAATCGCTTATCCGACCGACGCCAGCTACGCGCTCGGCTGCTGCTTGGGCGACAAGGGGGCGCAGCAGCGCATTCGCGCCATTCGCGGCAAGGGTGAGGATCATCATCTGACGCTGGTTTGCCGCGATCTTTCCGAGATCGCGCTGTATGCCAGGGTGGACAATCGCCAGTTCCGGCTGTTGAAGGCCAACACGCCGGGCTGCTATACGTTCATTTTCGAGGCGACGCGGGAAGTGCCGAAGCGTTTGCAGCACGCCAAGCGCAAGACCATCGGCCTGCGCGTGCCGGATCACCCCATCGTCCAGGCGCTGCTGGCCGAGCTGAATGAGCCGCTGTTGAGCACCACGCTGCAACTGCCGAACGACGAGCAGCCGCTGGTCGATCCCTATGAAATTCGCGACCTGCTGGAACATCAGGTCGATCTGGTGCTGGACGGCGGCTACGGCGACGTGGCGACCACCACGGTGATCGACATGACCGGCGAAGCGCCGCTGCTGGTGAGGGCGGGCAAGGGCGACATCGCCCCTTTTGGACTGGAAGAATAACAATGGAACTGACCCTCGTACAACAAATCGCCATTTATGCCCTGCCGGTGGTTTTCGCCATCACCCTGCACGAAGCCTCGCACGGCTACGTCGCCAAGCACTTCGGCGACACCACCGCCTACATGCTCGGGCGGGTGAGCCTGAATCCGCTGCGCCACATCGACCCCATCGGCACCGTGCTGATCCCGCTGATCAGCCTGTACCTGGGCGGCATCCTGTTCGGCTGGGCCAAGCCGGTGCCGGTGAATTTCAACCAGTTGCGCCGGCCAAAGAAGGACATGCTGTGGGTGGCGCTGGCCGGCCCCGGTGCCAATCTGGTCATGGCCCTGGGCTGGGCGGTGGTGATGAAAGTCGCCAACCAGATGCCGGACAGCGCGCTGTCCCTGCCGATGTCCCTGATGGGCATGGCGGGCATCAACATCAACGTGGTGCTGATGCTGCTCAAC
>JAQTMN010000027.1 GCA_028714315.1 Sulfuricella sp.
GCCCCGCCGCGCGCGGCGAAATCGGCACCTGGAGCAAGGTGACGGGAAACGAGCTGCTGCATGTCGGCGAAGCCGATGCCGGCGTGTGGGAGTTTTACATCCGGCGGCACTGAAATGGCCGCATGAGGCTGGGCCGGGCACTCCCGTGCCCGGCAATCTGCTTGCCGGGGTTCGTCGGGCACGAGGTGCCCGACCTGCATGTCCTTTTCAGCTTTTCAGGAAAATAGCTTGCCGAGGTAGCCCACAAAAAAATAAGCCACCACCCACAAGCTGAACGCCGCCACCGCGATCAGGATTGCCAGCACCGCTGCGAAAAGATAAGGCTCCAACGCGTTAAGCCCCCTTCTTTCGCCCTTGCGGTGCTCGGGCTCGTGGTGATGATGCGGGCCGAATACTTCGGGCATTCTGATGTCCATGATCGATCTCCTTGCATTCGCGCCGCAGCCGGAAAAAGGCTGATCGGTGTTCCAATAAGACAACAAAACCTCAGTGAAAATCCCGCGACCGGGTGAGCAATCCGCCGAGCAGATGGCTGTGATCTTCCAGTCTGCCTGCCACCAGGTGCACCACGTCGCCTTCCCGCTCCAGCACGCCCACCACGCCCATCAGACTCGCCCCCAGCAACACCCGGCGCTGCTTTTCAGCCGCCGCGCGCCACACCACCACATTGACCGTGCCGGTCTCGTCCTCCAGGGTGACGAACACCGCCCCGCCGGCGGTGCCGGGGCGCTGGCGGCCGATCACCAGCCCCGCCGCCCGCGCCGGCCGGCCATGCTCCAGGGTGCGCAGCTGCGCCGCGGTCTGCATCCGCATCCGGTCGAGCCGGCCGCGCAGCAAGGCAAGGGGGTGGCGCTCCAGGGTGAGCCCCAGGCTGGCGTAGTCGGCGACGATGTTCTCGCCTTCGGTCGGCGGCAACAGCAGCGGCAGCTCGTCCTGCACCGGCGCGGCTTGCAGCAGCGGCGGCATGGCTTCGATGCCGGCCACCCGCCAGCGCGCCTGGCGGCGGTGGCCCGCGAGAGAAGCCAGCGCGCCGGCGGCGGCGAGAGCGTCAAGATCGCGCCGGTCGAGCGCGGCGCGGCGGGCCAGGTCTTCGGCGTCGGCGAAGGGCGCGGCTTTGCGGGCCGCTTCCAGGCGCTCGGCGCCTTGCCGGGAGAGACCGTTGACCAGGCGCAGGCCAAGGCGGAGGGCAGAGTGGCCGGGCGCCACTAAATCCCCCCTCCGCCCCCCTTTTTCAAAGGGGGGAACCAAGGCAGTGGCGCGTAACTCCCCCCTTTGAAAAAGGGGGGCTGGGGGGGATTTAGCGGCGCGGGATTCCCCTCCAAACGCCCCCTTCTCCAACCCGCAATCCCACCCGCTCGCCGCCACATCCACCGGCCGCACTTCCACGCCGTGGCGCTTCGCGTCCTGAATCAGCTGCGCCGGGGCGTAGAAGCCCATCGGCTGGCTGTTGAGCAGGGCGCAGGCGAAGGCCGCCGGCTCGTGGCATTTGAGCCAGGCGGAGACATAGACCAGCAGGGCGAAGCTGGCGGCGTGGGACTCGGGAAAGCCGTACTCGCCGAATCCCTGTATCTGCTGGAAGACGCGGCGGGCGAATTCCTCGGGGTAGCCGCGCGCGGCCATGCCGTCGATCAGGCGGGCCTCGAAATGCGCCAGCCCGCCCTTGCGTTTCCAGGCGGCCATGGAGCGGCGCAGCTGGTCCGCTTCGCCGGGCGTGAAGCCGGCCGCTGCCACCGCGAGCTGCATCACCTGCTCCTGGAAAATCGGCACGCCCAGCGTGCGCCCCAGCACCGCCTTGACTTCCTCGCCGGGATAATCCACTGGCTCCAGCCCCTGGCGGCGGCGCAGGTAGGGGTGCACCATGCCGCCCTGGATCGGGCCGGGGCGCACGATCGCCACCTCGATCACCAGGTCGTAGAAAGTGCGCGGCCGAAGCCGCGGCAGCATCGCCATCTGCGCCCGCGACTCGATCTGAAACACGCCCATGGTGTCGGCGCGGCCGATCATCGCGTACACCGCCGGGTCCTCGGCGGGGATGTCGGCCATGGCGAACGGCGCTCCCCGCAATCGGCCGACCAGTTCCAGCGCGCGGCGAATGGCCGAGAGCATGCCCAAAGCGAGCACGTCCACCTTGAGCAAGCCGAGCGCGTCCAGGTCGTCCTTGTCCCACTGGATCACCGTACGGTCCGCCATCGCCGCATTCTCGATCGGCACCAGGCGCGACAGCGGGCCGCGCGAGATGACGAAGCCGCCGACGTGCTGGGAAAGATGGCGCGGAAAGCCGACCAGCGTGTTGACCAGCGCCGTCAGCCGCGCCAGCATTGGGTTCTCCGGGTCGAAACCGGCCTCCAGCAGGCGCTCCGGCAGCACCTGGCGCCCGTCCCACCAGGAACTGGACTTGGCCAGCCGCTCCACTTGTTCCAGGTCGAATCCCAGCGCCTTGCCCACGTCGCGCAGGGCGCTCTTCGGCCGGTAGGTGATCACGGCGGCGGCCAGCGCGGCCCGCTCCCGGCCGTACTTGGCGTAGATGTACTGGATCACCTCCTCGCGCCGGTCATGCTCGAAATCCACGTCGATGTCCGGCGGCTCGTTGCGCTCCTTCGAGATGAAGCGCTCGAACAGCAGGTTGCCCCGCGCCGGATCCACCTCGGTCACGCCAAGGCAATAGCACACCGCCGAATTGGCCGCCGAGCCGCGTCCCTGGCACAGGATGCCGCGGCTGCGGGCAAAGCGGACGATGTCGTGGACGGTGAGAAAATAAGACTCGTAGCCGAGCTCGGCGATCAGCGCCAGCTCGTGCTCGACCTGGGCGCGCACCGCGTCCGCCGCGCCCAGCGGCCAGCGTACGCACATCCCGTCCTCGGTCAGGCGGCGCAGATAGCCGGCCGGCGTCTCGCCCGCCGGCGCCAGTTCCTCGGGATACTCGTAGCGCAGGCAGTCCAGGCTGAAATCGCAGCGGGCGGCAATGCGCACGGTTTCCGCCAGCAGTTCGGCCGGATAGATGCGGGCAAGCCGCTCGCGCGGCCGCAGATGGCGCTCGCCGTTGGGATGGAGGGCGAGTCCCGCCCGCTCCACCGGGAGACCCAGGCGAATGGCGGTGAGCGTATCCTGCAGCGCGCGCCGGCCGCGCAGATGCATGTGCACGTCCCCCGCCGCCGCCAGCGGCAGGCCGGCTTCCGCCCCCAGCCGCCGCAACGCGGCCAGCCGCCCGCGGTCGTCGGCACCGCCCAGCAGCTCCACCGCCAGCCAGGCACGACTGGGAAAATGCTCCGCCAGCCAGTGCGCCGATTCCAGTCCCGGCTCCGCCGCCTCATCCGGCAGCAGCAGCGCCAGGCAGCTCGCCGGCCCCGGTTCGAGGTCGCGCCGCTCGATGCGGTAGCTGCCCTTGGCCGCCGCCCGCCGCGCCGTGGTGATCAGTTGGGAAAGATTGCCGTAGCCCTCCCGGTCGGTGGCCAGCAGCGCCAGGCGCGGCCCATCCGCGAGCCGGAATTCCGCGCCGACGACGAGCTTGATGCCATGCTCCTTCGCCGCGACGTGAGCGCGCACCACGCCCGCCAGCGAGCATTCGTCGGTGACGGCGATGGCCGCATAGCCCAGCGCCTTGGCCTGCGCCGCCAGTTCCTCGGGGTGGGAAGCGCCGCGCAGGAAGGTGAAATTGCTCAGGCAATGGAGCTCGGCGTAGTTAAAGTTTTCAGTTTTCAGTTTTCAGTTGTCAGTTGTCAGTTGTCAGTTGTCAGTGGTTTTACTGAAAACTGATCACTGACAACTGAAAACTCATTAAAAATACCCATGAAGAAACCACCTCCGCTCACCCCGCAACTCCCGGAAAACCCACAGCCGCGCGCCGTGTGAATCTTCCGCGACGAAGTAATCGCGCGCCATGTCCCGCCCGTCCCACCAGCCGCTTTCGATGCGCTCCGGCCCGGCGCGCAGCACCAGCCCCTCCGGCGCGCCCAGCGGCTCGGGCGCGCCCAGCAGCCACAGGGGGCGCTGCCCGCAAACGGGAACCGGCGCCTTCTCGCCGGGCTCGCCGTGGCGCCAGGCCAGTTCCGGCCGATGCTCGTCAACGGCGCACAGGCCGCGCACCGCCGCCGCGCCCAGCCGCGCCTGCAGGCGCTCCACCAGCGCCGCACGCTCCTCCGATTCCTGCTGTGCGTCCTGGAACAGGGAGAAATTCCGCCCACCCAGCGGCCGGATGTCGTCGGCGGCAAGCGCCACCGCCTCTACCGCCGCTGGCAGCGCCAGCTGCCCCAGACGTTCGCGCAGCAGCGCCAGCCAGTGGCGGGCGTCGCGGCCGGGCGCGGCCAGGCCGAGCATCACGGCGGTGGCGGGCCGCTTGTGATGGATCAGGGTCAGACTCAACCGCTGCACCCCGCCGCCGCGCCCGATCAGGTAGCCTTCCAGCTCCAGCAGCAGGCGACGGGTGGCGAACAGCAGCGCTTCGGTCTCCCACACTTCGGCGGGCAGTTCCAGCCTGGCTTCGAAGCTGGCGGGCGGAACGAAAGGCACGCGCGGATCGGGGCGCCGCCCCAACGCCCGGTCGAGCCGGTCCAGCAGCGCCGGGCCGAAGCGGCGGTTGAGCCCGGCACGCGGCAATCGCAGGCAATCGCCGAGCGAAACGGCGCCGATGCCGTGCAGCGCCTCCACGGTCGCCGGCGGCAGCCCCAGCAGGGCAAGGGGAAGGTCTTGCAGCCGCCGCGCCAGCCCGTCCATCGCGCCGATCCGCTCCTCCAGCCCGGCGTGCGCCAGCAGCCAGGCGCCCAGCGGCGTCGGCGCCACCGCCAGGAAAGCCCGGTAGCCCAGCCCGGCGACGTCTTCCCTCACCCGCCCGGCGAGCGCCTCCAGCCCGCCGAACAGCCGCAGGCAGCCGCCCACCTCCAGCAGCAAACCATGCGGCGCAACCAGGCTGACGGCAGGCGTGTACTGCCCGGCCCAGGCGGCAAGCCGCGACAGCGCGGCGGCTTCCGCGGCCTCGTCTCGGCGGCGGAAGCGCAGCTGCGGCGCCAAGGCCGCCGCGGCGGAAACGGCCATGCCCGGCCTGACCCCGGCCGCTTCCGCCTCCCGGTTGCAGTTCAGCACCAGACGCCCGTCGGCAACCGCGAGCGGCTCGAGCACAGCGCCCTGGGGAAAAATCTCCAGGGGGAGATGAGGGAAATAAAGGCTTAGCCATAGCATGATGATTGAACCTTACAACCTCAGTTCAAGCCACAGAGATCACAGAGATGACGCGAGTTTTCCGATGGGTGGGCGCGACAACGCCAGCAACCGATTGTAAAAAGCCTCGTAGGAGCGGCCTCCTGGCCGCGATTATCGAAATCGCGGCCAGGAGGCCGCTCCTACGGCAGCGATTCGACGCCATCCATCCCTCCGATATGCGGTAAAGAACGAACCGCATACGATGGGAAATCGGGTATGGGAAATTCATGGCAAATAGGTAGGGCGGGCTCTGCCCGCCATGTCAGGCGAAACCCGACCTACATACTTCATCGCCTGGTTTTCTCTGCCACGTTCTCCCGGATCGAAATCAAGCACCAACGGCGCCGTCACCGGGCCGCCGCGGCGTTTCAGAATGCGCACGGCGAGGCCGCGCGGAGCGCGCTCCAATTGAAGGCGCAAGGCCGCCGGCGAGGAACGGACGGCATCGCGGGCGGAGCCGAACAGCAGCCCGCAAGCCCCGCCCGATTCCGCCGCCAGTTGCAGGCGGCGCAGGGCGCGTTCGTCGGCGCCGGGGAGCCAGGCCAGCACCGCCGCGCAGGCGCCGGAGCGCAGCGCCTGCTCCGCCGCCCAGCGGGCATCCCCGGCCGCCGCGGGATCGAGCAGCAGCAGCCGCGACAACTCCACCCCTCCCCGCGCCAGCGCGGGCGCATAGGGCCGATGCGGCGGCGACACCCAGGCAAGCCAGCGCGCTTCCCGGCTCAGGCGGGCGAGCAGCGGCAACACCAACCGCAGTTCGCCGATCCCTTCCCGCTCCACCAGGATTTCCGTCAGCGCCCCCACCGGCCAGCCGCCACCGGGAAACACGCCGTCCAGGGCGGCGAATCCGGTGGACTCGGCCTCCGACGTTGCCCGGCTATGCTCGCCCCCGCGCCAGATGGCGGGGTTTTGCAGCAAGGCATTGAGCGCGGGTTTCATGTGGAGAAACAGTCCTTAACCGCAAAGGCGCGAAGGCGCAAAGGAACCCAAGAGCCACAAAAAATATTCTCTACCGCATTGAGTAAAGTGGGCACACCACTCGCAAGCGGCATTTCTGCCTTTTTTTGCGCCTTCGCGCCTTTGCGGTTCAACGCTTTTTTCAGGCTCACAGCGCATCCCCGTTGCGGATCACCCCCACCCCCAAGCCCTCGATCACCAGCGCCTCGCGGCGCAGATCAACCAGGATCGGCTGAAAATCGGGGTTCTCCGGCAGCAGCCGCACGCTATCCCCGCTGCGCTGGAAGCGCTTGACGGTGACTTCGTCCGCCAGCCGCGCCACCACCACTTGGCCATTGCGGGCCTCCGAAGTGCGATGCACGGCGAGCAGGTCGCCATCCAGGATGCCGGCGTCGCGCATGCTCATCCCCTGCACCCGCAGCAGGTAATCGGCGCGTGGGCTGAACAGGGCGGGATCGAGCTGGTAGCGGGATTCGACGTGCTCCGCCGCCAGAATCGGGCTACCCGCCGCCACCCGCCCCACCAGGGGCAGGCCGCCGCTCTCCATCAGCCGGATGCCGCGCGACGCCCCCGCCTGCATCTCGATTGCCCCCTTGCGCGCCAGCGCGCGCAGATGCTCCTCCGCCGCATTGGGCGAACGGAAACCCATGGCCCGGGCGATCTCGGCCCGCGTCGGCGGGAAGCCGGTCGCCTCGGCGTATTCGCGGATCAATTGCAGAATCTGCGCCTGGCGCGGGGTAAGTGGGTCCATTGGGTGTCTCGTCGAGTGGGGCTTGGCGGAATAGCGCAAGCCAGACACTGTGATTATATACAGTACTGAGGCCGGCGGCAAAGATGGAAGGCAAACTACAAGCAGAGACCATCCGATTTTAAATCGGACATACAAGCGGACTTTATAGCGCTATACTACCGAAGTATAAATATATAACTTACTGATACGTTATGACTATCAATAGCAATGAAGCGGACTTGAAAGCGGACATCGAGCCAGCCAAAGATCGGGACGAATCCGTTTCCATGATGGAGCCTCTGCAAATCGGCGAGACATCGCGCCACCGCGCCGCGCTCACCGATCTTGCCCTCGAACTGGCGCAAAAGAGCGCCGGGCTCCGCCGCAGTTTGCCGGAAAGTCTGCTGGCATCCCTATCCGATCTGGTGCGGGCGATGAACTGCTATTACAGCAATCTGATCGAGGGGCACGACACCCACCCCATCGACATCGAACGCGCCCTCAGGAACGATTACAGCAAGGATGCGGAAAAGCGCGATCTCCAGCTCGAAGCCAAAGCGCACATCGCGGTCCAACAATGGATCGATGGCGGCGGGCTCAAAGGCCGTGCGGTTGCCGCCGAGTCCATTTGCGAAATCCATCGACGCTTTTGCGGGCTGCTGCCCGACGACCTGCTCTGGGTCGAAGACCCGGCGACGAAAACGCGGATACGCCTGATCCCCGGCGAGCTGCGCGACCGCGATGTCGAGGTCGGCAACCATGTTGCGATCAGCCCGCCCGCGCTGCCGCGCTTCCTGAAGCGCTTCGAGGAGGTTTACGGCGCGCTCGGCAAGACCGCCGCCATCCTGGCCACCGCCGCCGCGCACCACCGGCTCGCATGGATACACCCGTTTCTCGACGGCAACGGGCGCGTCGCCCGCCTGATGTCGCATGCGATGCTGCTGGACGCGCTCGACACCGGCGGCATCTGGTCCATTTCCCGCGGACTCGCCCGCAACGTTCAGGCTTACAAAAGGCACCTCGCCGCCTGCGACCTTCCGCGCCGCAACGATCTCGACGGCCGCGGCAGCCTCAGCGAAGAAAGCCTCGCCGAATTCACGCATTTTTTTCTGACGGCCTGCATCGACCAGGTGAACTTCATGGAAGGACTCGTCCAGCCCGACCGGCTGCGCACGCGCATCCTGCTCTGGACCGAAGAAGAGATACGGCTCAATCGCCTGCCGCCGAAATCCGGCGGCATACTCGAAGCCATCCTCTATCGCGGCGAACTGCCCCGCGCCGACATCGCCGAGATTGTCGGCACCGGCGACCGCCAGGCTCGCCGCGTGGTCTCCGCCCTGCTCGCACAAGGCGTGCTCGTATCCGAAAGCCAGCGTGCCCCGCTACGCCTTGCTTTTCCCGCCGCGCTCGCTTATCGGTGGATGCCGGGGTTGTTTCCGGACAAGGGTTGACTGGATTTGGGTGGTTGATACTGGCCGAACAAAATCAGTGATATGCCGTGCTATTATTTGGTCTTGGCTTCAGCAATATGGCCAGTCCAATCGATTCGGCCGGGTAGAAATCCTCGGTTATCACCAACAGCAAGAAACCAACAGGCCACCCTCACCGATTGGTATCCAACAAGACGCTCCAACCGACATCCCAAAGCGGCTTACTGAATTTGACATTAAACCCAATGTGCTACATGACCCTGCTCAGCACCACATCAACCGACGACCTGTCGGCCGGCAACAACGACCTTGTCCGTTTCTCCACGGAGCTGCCCGGCATCCCGGAACAGAAATATCTGGCCTTCGCCCATCAATGGCTGGTCGGATCGGCGTCCGGGTGCAGTTGCGGCTTTCGTCACTTGCACACGAGCAGCGTTGAACTCGGTTTCGGCGAACCGCAAGACTGGTATCCGGAAGAAGCGCAGGATGTTGAAGCAACGCGCCAGGTCATCGCCGCGATCAGGGCGCTGGTCGAAAAAGGCGATCATGTCGATTGCATGGACGCGTGGGCGCACGGCCAGCCGGATGCGCCGCCGCTAAACGGCGAAGTCGAAGTGAATCTTGGCGAGGTCGGCGACGCTTCGTTCCGCTTCTTCGAAAATCACAGATTCACGTTCACGACCTGACGCGGCGCAAACCCGCTATCTGTTCGCCGGACAAATCATGCAAAGAGAAGCCACGCGTTCCGATATCCGCCGCCGGGCCGGCGAGGCATTCCAGGCCGATGCGCTGGCCGCACCAACAAAGACGCTGCGCGGCGGCTATGCGGAGGACAGCTACGACATCGCGCCACCGCCCGACCCGGTTCTCGACGCGCTGACGGACGAGTACCTCGAGACATACACCTTCTGGGGTTTCGCCTATCTCGATCCGGCTTCCTGGCGCCATTACCTGCCGCGCCTGATCGACTACGCGCTCGGGCACATGGACGATCCGAAAATGGCGGTGGAAGGTCTTCTGCATAATCTGCGTCCGCCGGACCGGGACCCTCCGCGACTCGCTTCACTCACGGCGGAACAGGAAGCGGTGATTGTCGCATTCCTGGAAGAAGTGGCATTCAGCGAAGATTCCGCAAACCGGAACTTTGCCATGCAGGTGCTCGAAGAATGGTGGATTCCGGGCGCGCTGTATCGGAAGTAATGCTGGCGTCGAGGTCAGGTCTTGCACGTCCATATTAGAGGGAGTGCAAAAAATATAGAAATCTCAAGGACAGGCCACGTTTTTTTCAAACCCATCAAGCCGCCCCCTTCACCGCCTGATTTGCCCTTTTTCTGATATAAAGCACTTCAATGCCGACGACGCTCCCGTCAAGGTCGTAGTCCAAGATCACGCCTGGTTTGATTTCCTCGGTTTTTTCAACGTAGCCTTCCGCCAGTTCCAGGCACAAGGCGTCGGCAATAGGGTCGAATTCGATTCTCATAAATTGTTTACCTTTTCCATCGGAGAATAGGGCAGCCCCTTATTCCCCAAGTAGGCACTGCAATTATATACAGCATTCGAAGCACGGCCGTAAAGGCCCGAAAGTACAATGTCCTAATTTTTATCGCGCCAAATAAAATAGCGCGCAACCCTTTCATGCACCAATAGTAAATTTTTTCTTTTCTTCACCAAAGTGGTGTAATATGGTGCATCGAATCCAATACGATTTATTATCATGGCAAATCGGCGAATTCAGTCCTATACAGCCCCAGCAGAAAATACCGTTCGAGCTTCCGTCAGCTTCCCCGAAGATCAGTACGCGGAACTTGAACGCATCGCTCAGCAACAGCGAGTTTCGCTTGCTTGGGTGGTTCGTGAAGCAGTGCAGTCATATCTCGTGACGCGTTGGCCACTACTTGAGCAAAGCCATAGTTCCTCAAAAAATCCTGACGAGGCTAAGTAACCATGAATTTTATCGAGAACGAAACCGCACAAAAACTTCGTGGCGGCTATTACACTCCGCCAGACCTTGCTGCATTTCTTGCGCAATGGGTAAAAGAGATCACCCCAAAGCGAGTATTGGAACCCAGCTGTGGCGATGGAGTATTCTTTGACGCTCTAGCCCAGGTCCAAGGGTTTCAAAAAGCAAGCATCTTAGGCTTTGAGCTTGAAGCCGATGAAGCCGCGAAAGCTCAAGCTCGCGCGATCGCTGTTGGCCTAACCGCAACAACCGTCTGCACCACAGACTTCCTCCAATGGGCTCTCGATCACATTAATGACAATAGCACCAGGTTCGACGCTATTGTTGGCAATCCACCATTTGTTCGATATCAATATCTTCCCGAGCCGTTTCAATTATGTGCGGAGCTAATTTTTAAGGAACTTAACCTTCCATTCACCAAGCACACCAACGCATGGGTTTCGTTCATTCTCGCGTCGATGGCACTTCTCAGGCAGGGCGGCCGTTTAGCGATGGTGGTTCCAGCCGAGATCATCCACGTGACTCATGCGCAATCATTACGCTCCTACCTTGGGCGTGAATGTAGCCGCCTAGTGATCATTGACCCCGAGGAACTATGGTTCAGCGACACTCTACAAGGAGCGGTGATCTTACTTGCAGAGAAGAAATATAGCGAAGCGGAAAAAGGCGAGGGGCTTGGCATTTATCCAGTTAAAGGCAGGGAATTCCTTCGGCTCAACCCGTCAACCGTTTTCAACGCTCCACAATCTATCAATGGCAAGACTGTACAAGGCAAATGGACACGCGCGTTGCTGGACTTGGAAACGCGCTCGCTATTCGATGAACTTGAGCAACATGATGAAGTATATCGGTTCAAGGACATTGCCAAAGTAGACGTTGGAATTGTCACTGGCGCAAATAAGTTCTTTCTTGTTCCCGACGATGTCGTAAGAAATTTTCAGCTTGAAAAGTGGGCTCATCCGATGTTTGGACGTAGCGAACACTGCCCAGGGATCATCTATGATGACCGGCAGCATGCCGCGAATGCAGCCAAGGGGAATCCCACTAATTTTCTGTGGTTCTGCGAAAACAGTGGGGAAATCGACGCTGCGTTAAGTGCCTATATCGAGTTAGGAAAACGGCAAAATCTACATACGCGTTACAAATGCCGTGTTCGCTCACCTTGGTATACAGTGCCGTCCGTCTATTCGACGGAAGTAGGCATGTTAAAACGTTCGCACAACACACCACGCCTTATCCTAAATCGCATCGGCGCGTATACGACCGATACGGCTTACCGTATCCGCACACGCGATGTTAGCGCTGAAAAACTTGTTACTTGTTTTGTCAATCCGATTACGGCCTTAAGCGCTGAACTAGAGGGCCGCCACTATGGCGGAGGCGTGCTTGAATTGATCCCATCTGAAATTGAACGGCTTATAGTGCCATTACCTAAAACAGTAAATATTGACCTCGCCGCTTTAGACGAAGATATCCGTAATTTATCTACATCTCAAGTGCTCACCCGACAGGGCACGGTCGTATTAGGCGCCATGGGCTTGTCACCTACAAAGCAGGAGTGTGTAATTGAAGGGTGGCGCAAATTAAAGGATCGCAGGCATCGCACATCCAGCGAAGCATCAGTTGAAGCCAATTAATCAACTTCTAGAATAAACCGAGTTGGATCAACTTTGTCACGATAAAGCGCCAATGTCCGGTCAATTAAATCCGGCTTGGCAATGTACTCACGCATTGTCCCCCAACTCAAACGAGTCATAGCGTTTTTCTGTATATAAGCCTTGCTCGTTGTGCTGGTTGTATGGCGAATCGCCAAATCGAATTCTCCATAGCTGATACCTTTCAAAACCAGTTGAAATTTTGCAGAAGCCTCATCTACCGTTTTTGAGCGAGTCACCCACATCAGATGCGGAAATACGTCATCGCGAAAATAGTGCCGATGATCGACGTCTTCCGGAAGCAAGCCTTTATCCAAGTTAACTGAACCTGTCGCATGCGTTCCTGCTGCGTTAGGGATCGTCAAATCCCGCCGAGTGAGAGGTTTGCTTTCCCAAACCAATTCAAATTCCACTCCCACTGTCGCTGGTATGGATTTAGGTGCGACTCCTGCTTTCGCGCCTACAGCGGCTTTTGAAGGTTTCGTTTTTTTCGGCGCAGCCTTTACCTTTGCAAGAGCTCGTCGAAGAGGTGGCACTTTTAGCTTTATGCGAGGAATCGTATCTCCATCCCCCACACCCTCTCCATCCGAAGTTGTGGGTCGTGGCGGGGAAACCGCCATCTCGTTGACCAAGCGGCCGTTAGCACGCATTTTATCCAGGTCGGCAAGCGATCCAACCTTCACGATATTTTTGGGGTAGTCTTCTTGCAATGCAGCAAACTGCGCCTCGATCTCGGCGACGACAGCCCTATCTGCCGCGTCGGCCAGATCGAATTCCAATAACATCCCGGCCTCGATATTGTTGTTTAGCCCACCGAGGGTTAGATTCGCGCTACCGACCACAAGGCGGGCGCTAGTTTTTCCCCGCACCAAATAAAGCTTGGGATGGAAAACAATAGTCCTGGAGCCCGTATCAACCGTATAGAGATGGACTCCAATATTGCGCAACAGGGTGAGCCCCTGGTGTGAAGTAATATCGTTTCGGACTCCCGCGAACACGGTTACATGTGGTGCGTGCGCCTTAAGCGCCGCTTCAATTTGCCGTACTCCGCTTTCGCTTACGAAAGCAACGCTCAGTATCACCTTCTTGACGTCAGGAACATCGAACAACTCACATACGGCTTGAGCGTGTGTTTGGGGCATAAACCCCTGCAGAATAAAAGTTTTCTTTGCCATTTTTTCCGCAGAATCACCGAATCGATGACGCATCCACGTCTTCGTCTAAAGCCGCCATCATAGCAACCAGAGCAGAAATTGGCGACAACAAAGCCCCCAAAAAAAACGCCGCACCGGAATTCCGGTACGGCGCAACGGGGAAAACGGGTTGATGCGGTCTTGGCTTACGCGTCGTTCGGCTCTTTCTTGGCGCTCGCCAATTGCTCGAACATCTCGAAGCGCTTCTGCAGTTCGTTCTCATAGAAGGCCAGCACTTCGCTGCCTTCGGCGTCGAGTTCCTTCACCAGGCCGCGGAAACGCGGTTCGTTCTTGACGAATTCGCGGTAGGAGACCGAAGGCCGCTTCGAATCCAGCGACAGCGGGTTTTTGCCTTCCTGCTCGCGGCGCGGGTCGAAGGTGTAGAGCGGCCAATGGCCGGTGCTGACTGCCAGTTCCTGCTGGTGATGCTGTTTGGCCATGTCGTAGCCGTGCTCGACGCAGGGGCTGTAGGCGATGATCAGCGACGGGCCGTCGAAGGATTCGGCTTCGAGGAAGGTTTTCAGGGTGTGGACGTCCTTGGCGCCGTAGGCGACGTGGGCGACGTAGACATGGCCGTAACTCATGGCGATCTGGCCCAGGTCCTTCTTGCCGGTGTGCTTGCCGCCGGCGGCAAACTTGGCGATGGCGCCGCGCGGGGTGGCTTTGCAGGCCTGGCCGCCGGTGTTGGAATAGACTTCGGTATCCAGCACCAGGATATTGACGTTGCGGCCCGAGGCGAGGACGTGGTCGAGGCCGCCGAAGCCGATGTCGTAGGCCCAGCCGTCGCCGCCGATGATCCACACGCTCTTTTTCGCCAGGTAGTCGGCCAGGCTTTCAAGATTGCGCGCTTCGGCGCTGTCGATGCCGGCCAGGGCGCCGCGCAGGCTTTCGATGCGGTCGCGCTGGGCGAAGATGCCGGCTTCGGTGGACTGGTCGGCGTTGAGCAGCGATTCGGCCAGCTCGGTGCCGACTTTATCCGTCAGACGTCCCAGCAGTTCGCGCGCCTGCTCGGCGTGCTTGTCGATGCTGACGCGGAAACCCAGGCCGAATTCGGCGTTGTCCTCGAACAGCGAGTTGGCCCAGGCCGGACCGCGCCCTTCGGCGTTGGTGGTGTAGGGCGTGGTGGGCAGGTTGCCGCCATAGATCGACGAGCAGCCGGTGGCGTTGGCGATCACCATGCGGTCGCCGAACAGCTGGCTGGCGAGACGGATGTAAGGCGTTTCGCCGCAGCCGACGCAGGCGGAGGAGAACTCGAACAGCGGCTCCATCACCATCGCGCCCTTGATGGTGGAACTCCGTAGCTGGGTACGGTCGAATTCCGGCAGGGTCAGGAAGAATTCGAAATTCTTCTTCTCCTGCTCACGAAGCTCGGCCTGTGGGCGCATTTCCAGCGCCTTGTGGCCGTCCACCTTGGATACCGCCGGGCAGACGTCCACGCACAGGCTGCAACCGGTGCAATCTTCCGGCGCGACTTGGTAGCTGATGTGCATGCCCTGCTCGAATTCCTTGCCCTTCACCTGGATGTGCTTGAAAGTGGCCGGCGCATTGGCGGCCAGGCCGGCGGGGAAAACCTTGGAGCGGATGGCGGTGTGCGGGCAGACGAACGGGCATTTGCCGCAGTAGATGCACAGCTCTTCGTCCCACACCGGGATTTCCTGCGCCAGATTGCGCTTGTCCCACACCGCGGTACCGGTGGGCCAGGTGCCGTCGTTGGGGATGGCGGAAACCGGCAGGCGGTCGCCGCGGCCGGCCATGATTTCGGCGGTGATTTTCTTGACGAACTCGGGCGCGAAGGCGGGCACCGGCTCGGGCATTTCGAAGCCGCTGGTCGCCGCGGCCGGGATGTCGATCTTGTGCAGGTTGGCGACGGTTTCGTCGATCGCCTTCCAGTTGGCCTCGACCACCGCGCGGCCCTTCTTGCTGTAGGACTTCTCGGCGGCATGCTTGATCTTCTCGATCGCCAGCTCGCTCGGCAGCACCCCGGAAATGGCGAAGAAGCAGGTCTGCATGATGGTGTTGATGCGGCTGCCCATGCCGGTCAGCTTGGCGATGGCGTAGGCGTCGATCGCGTAGAACTCGATTTTCTTGCTGATGATCTGCTGCTGCATCTTGCGCGTCAGCGTGGCCCACACCTTGTCGGGGGCGACCGGCGTGTTGACCAGGAACACCGCGCCTTCGGCGGCGGAGTCGAGCATTTCGTAGCGTTCCAGGAACACCGGCTGGTGGCAGCCGATGAAATTGGCTTCGTTGTGGCCGATCAAATAGGTGGAATGAATCGGCCTGGGCGAGAAGCGCAGGTGCGAAATGGTCGCCGCGCCGGCCTTTTTCGAGTCGTAGACGAAATAGCCCTGGCCGTACAGCTCGGTTTCCTCGCCCATGATCTTGATGGTGTTCTTGTTGGCGCCCACCGTGCCGTCGGAGCCCAGGCCGTAGAACATGCAGCCCATCACGCCGTGGCCGGCGTCGGTGCGGAAATCCGGGTCCCAGTCCAGGCTGGTGTAGGTGACGTCGTCGAAGATGCCGACGGTGAAGTGATTCTTCGGCTGATCCTTGGAAAGCTCGTCGAACACGCCCTTGATCATGCCCGGCGTGAATTCCTTGGACGACAGGCCGTAGCGCCCGCCCACCACGCGCGGCATGGCGGGGAAGCGGCAGGTGGCATGGCCGCAGGATTCGGCAATCGCCGTCACCACGTCCTTGTAGAGCGGCTCGCCGTCGGCGCCCGGCTCCTTGGTGCGGTCCAGCACGGCGATCCTGCGGGCGGTGGCGGGGATGGCGTCGAGCAGCGCGTCGGCCGCGAACGGGCGGTACAGGCGCACTTTCACCAAGCCGACCTTGTCGCCGTGGGCGTTGAGGTGGGCCACCGTTTCCTCGGCGGCCTCGGCGCCGGAGCCCATCAGCACGATCACGCGCTCGGCGTCGGGTGCGCCGACATATTCATACAGCTTGTACTGGCGTCCGGTCAGGCCGGCGAATTTGTCCATCGCCGCTTGCACGATGCCGGGCATGGCGTCGTAGAACGGGTTGACCGTCTCGCGGCCCTGGAAATACACGTCGGGGTTCTGCGCCGTGCCGCGCAGCACGGGATGGTCGGGCGTCAGCGCGCGGGCGCGGTGGGCGAATACCAGCTTGTCGTCGATCATCTCGCGCACCACGTCCACCGGCACCTGCTCGACCTTGGCGACTTCGTGCGAAGTGCGGAAGCCGTCGAAGAAGTGCAGGATCGGCAGGCGCGATTCGAGCGTCGCGGCCTGGGCGATCAGCGCCATGTCCATCGCCTCCTGCACCGAGTTGGAGGCGAGGAAGGCAAAACCGGTCGAGCGCGCCGACATCACGTCGCCGTGGTCGCCGAAAATCGACAGGCCCTGCGCCGCCAGCGAACGCGCCGCGACGTGCATCACGAACGGCGTCAGCTCGCCCGCGATCTTGTACATGTTGGGAATCATCAGCAGGAGGCCCTGCGAGGCGGTAAAAGTCGTCGCCAGCGAGCCGGTCTGCAATGCGCCGTGCACCGTGCCGGCGGCGCCGCCCTCGCTTTGCAGCTCGATCACCTCGGGCACGGTACCCCACAGGTTCTTGACGCCCTGCGCCGTCCAGGTGTCGGAATATTCGCCCATCGGCGAGGAAGGGGTGATCGGGTAAATCGCGATGACCTCGTTGGTCAGGTGGGCGATATAGGCGGCGGCCTCGTTGCCGTCGATGGTTACCATGCGAGCTTGTGACATCAAAAATACCCCTTCCAGTCCAGACAATATTAGAGCCGATTGCCCCAGTTATTCGCGCACAAATCACATTGGAACAAAACCCTCCCAGCAGGTTCTGTCGGATGAAAAATTCAGTGCAGCTTGTCGCCAAACTACCACGACCTCAAAAGTCAGGCAACAAACTACATAATATATATATCAGATGTCTTATACAAGTGTATCGATGTCGGGATTGCACGGAGTTCGGGCAAAAAAAACCGCCCGCCGACGAATCGGCAAGGCGGTGAGGGGATGGCAAGGGGTGGGACGGTTGGGTGGGGCGATTAATTCAAGCCGGCCAGGTCGTAGGATGCGGTGAGGTACGAACCGCATCGTTCGCGATTGATGCGGTTCGTTGCCTCACCGCATCCTACCACAATGTCAGCCGCGGCACCCGATCAAACGCAGCCGGTCGGCTTGGGCAAACCGGCGATGCGGCAGCCTTGTTTGGCGGGGCCATAGGGGAACAGCTCGTACAAATACTTGGAATTGCCTTTCTCCGGGCCGTATTCCTTGGTCATCGCCTTTTGCATCAGGCGGATGTTCGGCACGGTGCCGCTCTCGGCGAAGCCCTGGCGCAGGAAGCCGATCACCTCCCAGTGATTCTGGGTCAGGCTCAGCCCTTCTTTCGCGGCGATCGCGTTGGCCAGGCCTTCCGACCACAGGCTCAGGTCGCGCAAGTAACCCTCAGGGTCGGTGTCGATCACATTGCCGTCGATTTCGAATTCCATGTTTCTCTCCTTTCAAATAAGCCGAGTTGGTTTTGGTTTAACATTTGGTTTTTGTATAATACAAAGACCGAGTAACTTGGTCAAGTAATTATTCAAAACCGGCCCGGGTGTATAATTCCGCGCTACGCTTTTCCACCCTCGCCAACCACCGTGCAATCCACCCTTCGAACCCTCGCCGCCGCCCTGCCCGGCTGCATGATCGCCGACCGCCACGGCTTCCGGCGGCAGATCGACAAACTGCGCTCGCTGGCCGCCGCGAACAAGCCCATCGACGCGCCGCTCCGGCAGTTGCGGGACGCCGTCGAAAAGTCGGCGGAAAAGCTGCGGCAGCGGCTGGAGCGCCTGCCGCTGCCCGACTACCCCGAAGAACTGCCGGTATCGGGCAAGCGCGACGAAATCGCCGCCGCCATCGAGAAAAACCAGGTGGTCATCGTCTGCGGCGAGACCGGCTCGGGCAAGACCACGCAGCTGCCGAAGATTTGCCTGGAACTCCAGCGCGGCGCCGCCGGGCTGATCGGCCACACCCAGCCGCGCCGCATCGCCGCGCGCACCGTGGCCTCGCGCATCTCGCAGGAACTGAAAAGCCCGCTCGGCCAGGCGGTCGGCTACAAGGTGCGCTTCACCGACAAATCCAGCCCGGACAGCTACATCAAGCTGATGACCGACGGCATCCTGCTGGCGGAGACGCAGAACGATCGCTTTCTTTCCGCCTACGACACTATCATCATCGACGAGGCGCACGAACGCAGCCTCAACATCGATTTCCTGCTCGGCTATCTCAAGCAGATTTTGCCGAAGCGCCCCGACCTGAAAGTCGTCGTCACCTCCGCCACCATCGACGCCGAACGGTTTTCGCAGCATTTCGGCGGCGCGCCGGTGATCGAGGTATCGGGCCGGCTTTATCCGGTGGAGATGCGTTATCGGCCGCTAGAGCAAGCCCGCAAAGCGGCACCTCGCCCCCCTCTCCCGCAGACGGGAGAGGGCGCCGCCGCCGAAGCGCCGGAAGAAGCTGACCTGGAAACCGCCATCCTCGACGCCGTGGACGAGGTCTCACGCCTGGGTCCCGGCGACATCCTGATCTTTCTCCCCGGCGAGCGCGAAATCCGCGACACCGCCGAAGCGCTGCGCAAGCACCGCCCCGCCGGCGCGGAAATCCTACCGCTGTTCGCCCGCCTTTCCGCCGCCGAACAGGAACGCATCTTCCGCCCCGGCAACGCGCGCCGCATCGTGCTCGCCACCAACGTGGCGGAAACTTCGCTCACGGTGCCCGGCATCCGCTACGTGATCGACCCCGGCTACGCCCGCATCCTGCGCTACAGCTACCGCTCCAAGGTGGAGCGCCTGCAGGTCGAGAAAATCTCGCAGGCCTCGGCCAACCAGCGCGCCGGGCGCTGCGGCCGGGTGATGAGCGGGGTGTGCGTGCGGCTCTACGCGGAAGACGATTTCACCACGCGCCCTGCCTTCACCGACCCGGAAATCCGCCGCAGCAACCTGGCCGCGGTCATCCTGCGCATGAAGGCGCTCGGGCTTTCCGACATCGACGACTTCCCGTTCCTCGAACCGCCCGATTCCCGCGCCATCGCCGACGGCTTCAAGCTGCTGGAGGAACTCGGCGCGGTCACCGCCGAAAGGGACCTCACCGAAACCGGCCGCCAGCTCGCCAAGCTGCCGATCGACCCGCGCATCGGCCGGATGATCTTGGCCGCCAAGGCGGAAAACTGCCTCGCCGAAGTGCTGATCATCGCCGCCGCCCTGTCGGTGGCGGACCCGCGCGACCGGCCGATGGACAAGCAGCAGGCGGCCGACGACAAGCACCGCCAGTTCCAGGACGAGAATTCGGATTTCCTCGGCTACCTCAAGCTGTGGGCGTTCTACGACGAGGCGCTGAAGCACAAGAAATCCAACCGCAAGCTGCTCGACCTGTGCCGCGAACATTACCTGTCCGCCACGCGCCTGCGCGAGTGGCGCGAAATCCACGGCCAGCTTCATGCCCAGGCGGTCGAGATGGGCCTCAAGCCCAACCAGGTTCCGGCCGGCTTCGAGGAAATCCATCGGGCGCTGCTGGCCGGCCTGCTCGGCAACATTGGCGTGAAAACCGAATCCACCGAATATGCCGGCGCGCGCGAAATCAAGTTCCACTTGTTCCCCGGTTCGGCAATCTTCAAAAAGGCGCCGAAATGGGTGGTGGCGGCGGAGCTGACCGAAACCACCCGGCTCTACGCCCGCACCGCCGCCAAAATCGAGCCGGAATGGGTGGAGAAGGTCGCCGGGCCGATGCTGCGCCGCCACTACTTCGATCCGCACTGGGAAAAGAACACCGCCCAGGTCGCCGCCTTCGAACGCGTCAGCCTGTACGGCCTGACGCTGGTGCCGCGCCGCCGCGTCCACTACGGCGCCATCAACCCGGCCGAGTCGCGCGAAATCTTCATCCGCGGCGCGCTGGTGGCCGGCGAATACAACACCCGCGCGCCGTTCTTCGAGCACAATCGCAAGCTTGTCGCCGAAGTCGAGGAACTGGAGCACAAATCCCGCCGCCAGGACGTGCTGGTGGACGAAGAGCGCATCTACGCCTTCTACGACGCGCGCATTTCGGCCGGCATCCACAACGGCGCGGATTTCGACAAGTGGCGGCGCGGTGCGGAAGCGCAGAACAAGCAACTCCTGTATATGAACCGCGACGACCTGATGCGCCACGGCGCCGACGCCGTCACCGTCGAGCTGTTCCCTGAGGTCATGAAAGTGGGCGAAATCGCCTGCAAACTGGCCTATCGCTTCGAGCCCGGCCACCCGCTCGACGGCGTCACCCTGACCGTGCCGCTGCACCTGTTGAACCAGATGGACAGCCGCCCCTACGACTGGCTGGTGCCGGGCATGATCCGCGAAAAGCTCACCGCGCTGGTCAAGGCGCTGCCCAAGCGCCTGCGCTCGGCTTGCGTGCCGGTGCCGGATTTTGTCACGGGTTTTCTGGGAGCGGTCTCCCCCTCACCCCAACCCTCTCCCCGGGGGGGAGAGGGGGCTCAGAGCGGAGTGGGTTCAACTCCCTCGCCCCTTCGGGGAGAGGGCTGGGGTGAGGGGAACGAAGGGAAAGCGCTCACCGAATCCCTCGCCGCCTTCATCCGCAAAAAAACCGGCCAGGAAATCCCTCTCGACAGCTGGAACGGCGCCGATCTGCCGCTCCACCTCTACATGAACTTCAAGGTGGTGGACGAAGCCGGCACCGAGCTGGCCTCGGGCCGCAATCTCGCCGAACTCAAGGACCAGCTCGGCCAGGCCGCCCGACTCACCTTCGCCCAGGCGCCGCAGCTCGACATCGAGAAGGAAGGCCTGACCAACTGGGATTTCGGCGATCTGCCCGAGAAAATCGCCTTCACCCACCGCGGCCAGTCACTCACCGGCTACCCGGCGCTGGAAGACGACGGCGATTCGGTGTCGATTCGCCTGTTCGACACTCCCGAAGCGGCGCAAACCGCCATGCGGGCCGGCGTGCGGCGGCTATTGCGCCTCGCCCTCGGCCCGCAGATGAAGCAGCTCGAAAAGAACTTGCCCAACTTCACCCAGAGCGCCCTGCAACTGCGCGCGGCCGCTGGCGCCGACGACCTGAAGGAAGACCTGCTCACCGCCATCACCGACCGCGCTTTCCTCGGCGACGACGAGCTCCCCCGTACCGTCAAGGCCTTTGCCACCCAGAAGGACCGCGCCCGCACCCGCCTCGCCGCCGTGTCGGACGGCGCCTGCCGCATCCTCTCCGCAATCGCTGCCGATTACCAGATCGTGCAGGCCCGCCTCGCCGGCAAGCTGCCCCAGCCGGTCGCCCAGGACATCCGTGAACAGCTCGGCAACCTGGTCTACAAGGGATTTCTCGCCGCCACGCCGTGGGAACAGCTGCAACATTTCCCGCGCTATCTCAAGGCCATCGTGCGCCGCCTGGAAAAACTCGCCGGCGCCGCCGAGCGCGACGCCAAGTGGGCGGCGGCGATCCACGAGCTGTGGCAGGACTACGAGAAGCGGATCGAGAAACACCGCAAGGAGGGGGTGGACGACACGGAGCTGGCCAGATTCCGCTGGATGCTGGAGGAACTGAGGGTATCGATGTTCGCGCAGGAGCTGAAAACGCCCTACCCGGTATCGGTCAAGCGCCTGCAGAAGGTTTGGGAAGGGATGTAGGAGAAAAACTATGCAAATCTGGGTCGATGCCGATGCCTGCCCTGCCGTCATCAAGGAAATCCTGTTCCGCGCCGCCGAGCGGCGGCGGATTTTCGTCACGCTGGTCGCCAACAAACTGCTGCGCACGCCGCCGTCGAGCTTCGTCAAGGCGATCCAGGTGCCGGCCGGCTTCGACGTGGCGGACGACAAGATCGCGCAGCTGGTGGAAAGCGGCGATCTGGTGATCACCGCCGACATTCCGCTCGCCGCCCAGGTGATCGAGCGCGGCGGCCATGCGCTCAACCCGCGCGGCGAATTCTATACGCCGGACACGATCCGGGAACGCCTGAACATGCGCGACTTCATGGACACGCTGCGCGCCAGCGGCGTGGAAACCGGCGGCCCGTCGGCGTTCGGCCAGGGCGACCGGAAGGCGTTCGCCGGCCAGCTGGACCGGTGGCTGGCAAAGAACGTGAAGGCTTGAAGGACCGGTGAGCCGGCGTCAGATCCTGAGTGCACGGTCTGTGGGTCAGGCTTTCTCGCCCGTGCGAGCAGCAGCCCTCTCTCCAACTCTCTCCCAAAGGGAGAGAGGGCGATCGTTCCCTCTCCCTTTGGGAGAGGGTTAGGGTGAGGGTTGGCTGCCGCTCGCGGCGGGGACACTCCTTGCGGGTGCAGCCTGACTGTACGGCTAAAGCCGTACCCACAACGTTTCACGATTTGGGGAGGCAATTCGCCATGACCGTTAGGGAACGGCCAGCTCCGTCATTCCCGCGCAGGCGGGAATCCAGTATCGATAAAGCCCCTGGATTCCGGGTCAAGCCCGGAATGACGACATTTGATTAACGGTCGAATCAATAAAAATGCCGGCTGTAAACCAGCTGGCCGTTGAACTGCTCGTGGCTGGTGGTGATGCCGGTGACGCCCGAAGTGGCCGTCACCTTGGGCGCATAGCTCACGGCCAGGTCGAGATGCGAGGCCTTGTCGAAGGCATAGCCGAGACCCGCAGTGACGTGATTCTTGATGATCGCGGGGAATAGCGCGTTGAGATAGGTGTCCGGCACCGGGTTGTTCGCCATGTTGAGGCCGGCGCGCAGGGTCAGCGCGTCGGTTGCGCGGTATGCGGCGCCCAGCATCACGACGTTCTGGTCGCTCCAGTTCTGGAAGAACACCACGTCCATCGACGTGCCGTTAAAGGCGGCTGCCGGCCCGGCGTTGCCCGAGGCGGCGAAAACCATCTTGAAATCCTTCAGCACATCTGCCCAGTTGATGCGCTTGTAGTCCGCCGCCAGCGTCCATCTGTCGTTGGCTTCGTAGGAAACGCCGAGGCCGTAGGTTTCCGGCCACTGGAAATCTTTCACCGTCATCTTGCCGGCGACGGGGATGGTCTGGTTCGCCGGGCCGCCGGCAAAATCGACATTGAACGAAACCGTGGCTTCCTGCGCCTCCAGGTCGCTCAGGCGGGTCTTGGAGTGATAGGTGGCGCCGATGGTGGTCTTGCTGTCGAGCTTGTAGGTAAAGCCGATCTTGCCGGCGTAACCGGTGCCGACGGCTTGGCCGGTAAACGGATTGCTGTTTGAAAAATCGAAATATCCCCAGTTGACGGCACCGATCTGGCCCGGCCCGGGACCCATCATGCCGCCAAACGTATTCACCATGCTCCCCGAAGCCGTCGCCATCGGCGAAATGCCGCCCGCCATTTGCATGAACGAGGTGCCGTTCACCGCCATTTTCACGTCCATCCCGGCCCAGACGTAATCCAGCGAGCCGCCGATCTTGAAATTCGGGCTGATGTCGTAGGCCACCGGGAAAATGACCCGACCGACGCTCACTTCGGAGCGGTTGACCAGCCCCGGCGAGGGCGTCTGGTTGGCGGGATTGGACAAGATCGAGTCGCTGCCGTATTCGGTTCCCATGCCACCCTGGCCGTACATGCCGACGCCGAACAGCAGACCGTTCTTTTTCCGGGCCCAGCCGAACGCCGGGCCGCCAAAAAAATCGGCGCTGGAGCGGGAAGTCATGCCGCCGGCAGACGATTTCACCTGCGGCGCGAGAAAGCCGAGGGCGAGGTCGAGAATGGTTCCGTCCTCCATCATCGCCAGCGTCGCCGGGTTGTTCATCATCGCCGCGGTACCGTTGTCGTAGGCCATCGAGGCGCCGCCCATGCCCAGCGCGATGGCGCCGTAGCCTTCCATGTTCATGCCGTTGGTGGCCGCGGCCAGGCGGGGAAGCAGGCACGCCGCCAAGGCGCCGGCCAGTGCGATTTTTGCTGTTTTCACGAGATAGGGTCTGTCGATAAATGGAAAAAGTCGGCCAGAATATCAGCTAATTCGTGCATTAAAAAACGTTAATATACTTATTCTCACGCCCCGCGCCGCCCCCAATCTTGCCAACCCGCCGGGCTTTCGATACGCTTCAAGGAGATAACCCAGGAGCCGCCCCATGACCACGGACGCAATCAAGCTGGTGGAAGCGATCATCAAGGCGCAGATGGCCGCCGGCCACGGCAGCCGCCGGGTTGACAAGCCGGTCGTCGCGCTGTCGCGCGATTTCGGCAGCGGCGGGCGCGAGGTGGCCGAATTGCTGGCCAAGCGCCTGGCGGTGCCGGTCTACGACAAGGAATTGCTCGACGCGGTGGTGGAGCGCTCCGGCGCCGATCCGCAGCTGATGGCGCAGCTCGACGAAAAGACGCGGGGCTTCCGGAATTCCTGGCTGGTTTCGCTGCTGTCCGGCGAGAACGTGTTGACGGAGAATTACCGCCATCACCTGGTCAAGGTGGTGCTGGCCATCTTCAACACCGGCAACGGCGGCGTGATCATCGGGCGCGGCGGCCATTTCATCCTGGCGCAGCAGGACGTGTTCCGGGTGCGCCTGATCGCCTCGCCGGAAACCTGCGCCGAGCGCGTCGCGAAAAGCCAGGGCATCGGCCTGGAAGAAGCACGCAAGCTGGTGGCCGAGGTCAACGAGGGGCGCAGCAAATTCGTCCACGACATCTTCCGGCAGCGGCTCGACAACCCGGCCGCATTCGACCTCACCATCAACACCGACCGCCTGGGCAAGCACGAAGACGTCGCGGAAATCATCGTTTTTGCCATGCAGCGCCGGCAGCACGGCGGCGCCGCCTGAGCCTGCGGCGATGAGCGTCCGCGGCGCGACCATCCAGGTCGATATCGTCAGCCTGGAAGAGGAAATCTACTCCGGCGAAGCGCTGCACGTCACCGCGCCCGCCCTGCTCGGCGAAGTCGGCATCCACCCGCGCCACGCGCCGCTGCTCTCGCCGCTGCGCGCGGGCGAGGTGCGCATCCTGACGCCGCAAAACGCGAAAATCCTGATCTACGTCTCCGGCGGGCTGCTGGAAGTGCAGCCGGATCTGGTCACCATCCTGGCCGATACCGCCGTGCGCGCCAAGCAGACCGACCAGGCCGCCGCCGCAGAGGCCAGAAAGCTGACGGCAGAGGCGGCGCTGCACCAGGGCCGCTTCACCCGCGAAGACCAGGCCTACGCGGAACTGCTCGCCAGCATCGCGGAAATGATGGCGGGGAAAACGCCGCACGGGAAGCGCCGGCGCTGGTGACGCACAGCGGGGCTCCTGAGGCAAAACGCGGCTTTCAGGTGATGTGGGTACGGCTTCAGCCGTACAGTCAGGCTGCACCCGCAAGGAGTGTCCCCGCCGCGAGCGGCAGCCAACCCTCACCCTAACCCTCTCCCAAAGGGAGAGGGAACGATCGCCCTCTCTCCCTTTGGGAGAGAGTTGGAGAGAGGGCTGCTGCTCGCACGGGCGAGAAAGCCTGACCCACACAAATTCGCCTTTCATTATCCAGAGTGGCTTCGCCATGACCGTTAGGTTCCTCCGGATACCGCATCAACCCCGCCTTCCGGCATCGAGCAGGCCTGCTTCGCTGGCGGCGCGTTCCTCGGCGCCCAGTGCGCGCAGGCTGTCCAACGCATTCGCCAGCATGTCGTCCTGGCGGTCCACCGGGAATACCATATAGGCGGGCAGCGTGAAGAATGGGCTGTCCGGCACCCGCCACAGCTGTCCCTGGGCGATCAGCTCGCGGGTCATGCGCAAGGGGAAATACCCCGACCCGCCGCAATGCATGATCTGCTGCATCACCAGCCAGCCGATGTTGGCCGTGATCGCGGACGGCGCGATTTCCGGGAAGCTGGTGGTGAACTGGGCGCGGAATTCCGGCCCCCAGTCCATGTGGATGTAGCCCTTGTCCGGCCAGGGAATGGACGGCTCGGTGGACACCAGCACCAGCACTTCCTCGAACAGGCGCTCGATGCCGAGCCCCGGCCGGCTCTCCGGCGTGTACATCACGCCGATATCCACCGACCCCTGCACCAGGCCCTGCATGATGCCGTCCTCGAACCCGACCTCCAGCCACAGGGAAATGTCCGGATGGGTTTTGCGCATCCGCTCCACCCACTGCGGCAGAAAGCCGTCCCACAGGGCCAGGCGCCCGCTGATCGCAAGGCTGCCGCGAAAACCGGCCGGGAGGCCGACGTCGTGCCTGGCCTGTTCCAGCGTCTGCACCAGGGTCTTGGCATGACGCAAAAAGCGGCGCCCGGCCTGGGTCAATTCGGCGCCGCCCCGGCCGCGCCGGAACAGGACCGCTCCCAGCTGGCTCTCCAGCGCCTGGATGCGGGCGCTGACGGTGGACTGCGTGACATGCAGGCGCTGCGCCGCACGGACGAAATTTCCGGCAGCCGCGACGGCGAGGAAGGTGCGGGCGAATTCGATATCCATCGATCAATTCCTTAACTTAAAACTCGCGAAGCGAGACCTCGTCCCCCTCTCCCGTCTCGCCGCGGTCGCTGCGCAGCAGCGGGTACCCGGCGGGGACACTCCTTGCGGGTGCAGGGAGAGGGTTAGGGATGAGGGAAACGATCATGGGCCATTGCCGTTTCATGATTTGGTGCGGCGATGCGTCATGATCGTTATATCGGTTTTTCCGATATGTAACGCATGAAAATATCGTTTGTCAAATAACCGATGGCTGCCTAAGCTTTGCATGAATTTCCCTCGCCACACGGCGAGGGGCGTGCTGTTTTGATTTTTCCGCTAAAAATAACCGGCCAAGGCGATGCAAACGAACACCCTGTTTTCTTTTCTATTCCCCGTCCAGTCCTCGGTCACCCACCGCGAGAAAATCGTCTCCGGCCTCGGCGGCGTGCTCGCCATTTTTCTCACCACCCTGGTCGCCAAGGATTTTCTCGGCGCGGCCACCCTGCCTTTCCTGCTCGCTTCCATGGGCGCATCCACCGTGCTGCTGCTGGGCGCGCCGCACAGCCCGCTGTCGCAGCCGTGGTCGTTCGCCGGCGGGCACCTCGTCTCGGCGGCGATCGGCATCACCTGCGCCGTCGAGATCCCGAATGTCTATCTCGCCGCGGGGCTGGCCGTGGGGCTGTCGATCAGCGCGATGTACTACCTGCGCTGCCTGCACCCGCCCGGCGGGGCCACGGCGTTGCTCACCGTGATCGGCGACCAGAAGATCCATGCGCTGGGCTACCACTTCATTTTCATGCCGGTGCTGACCAACGTCGCCATCCTGCTCACGGCGGCCCTGGTCATCAACAACCTGATCCCCGGGCGGCGCTACCCGCTTGCCCTGCATTTACCGGGCAAGAGGCACGCCGTGCCCGCGAAAGCGCCGGTCAAACTGGGCTTCGACACCGAAGACCTGCACCGGGCGCTGCGGGAAATGGACGGCTACATCGACGTCGCCGAGGAAGACCTGACGCGGATCTACGGCCTCGCCACGCTCCACGCCCACCAGCGCGGCCTGGGCAGCCTGACGCTAAGCAGCGTGATGACGCGTGAGGCGGTCGCGGTGGAGGCCGGCGCCCGGCTGGAGCAAGTGTGGGACCTGCTGCGCCGCCACGGCATCCGCGGCGTGCCGGTGATCGACGGCGAGCGCCGGGTGATCGGCATGGTCGCCATCGCCGACTTCCTCAAGCAGGTGAACTGGCGCATGTGCGAGACCCTGGCGCAGCGCCTGAAACTCGTCTTCAAGCGCCAGTCGAAACTCTCGGTGCACGCCATCATGACCGCGCCGGCGATCACCGCCACGGCAGATACGCCCCTGACCCAGGTTTTCCTGATCTTCAAGGAAAAAGGCATCAACCACCTGCCGGTCATCGACGAAGACCGCCGGCTGATCGGCATCGTCACGCGACTCGACCTGCTCTCTGCGCTGTACGGCGATCTTGGCGAGGCGGCGGGTTAGTAGTCAAACAGCGGGGAGATCGCTGTTGTGGGTACGGCTCTTGTGCCCTTTAGGGCGCAGCCGTACATGTCAGGCTGAAGCCTGACCCACAAATCGCTAGCCTCTCTTGTCCCGCATCCCGCCCCTGCCTACAATGGCCCCTCCGATCCACCCCTTCACCGAAACCAATTGCCCAAACTTTTTGCCCGCCGATCCCGGCATGTCTGGCTGTCGGTCCGCCAATGGAAGCGCCGGCTGCTGTTCTGGAGCGGCGCCGTTTGCGTCGGCGCGGCCGCCGTGCTCTTCGCCAAGGGGAGCGAGCAGGCCAATCTGCTGTTTCACCGCGTCGTCGCGATCTCTCCTTACCTGCCGCTGCTGATCGCCCCCGCCGGCCTCGCCCTGGTCGCCTACGTCACGCGCCGGTTTTTCCCCGGCTCGCAGGGCAGCGGCATTCCCCAGACCATCGCCGCGCTGAGCATGCCGGACCGCGGCGCCCGCGCGTCGGTGCTGTCGCTGCGCATCGCTTTCGGCAAGATAATGCTGACCCTGGTCGCCCTGCTGTCGGGCGCGTCGGTGGGGCGCGAAGGCCCGACGGTCCAGATCGGCGCCGCCATCATGCAGGCGCTGGGCGGCTATGCGCGATTCACCCGGGTGGACCTGGAAAAGGGGCTGATCCTGGCCGGCGGCGCCGCCGGGGTGGCCGCGGCCTTCAATACGCCGCTGGCCGGCGTGGTGTTCGCCATCGAGGAAATGAGCCGCTCCTTCGAGGAAAAAACCAACGGCACCGTGCTCACGGCGGTGATCGTCGCCGGCATGGCTTCACTGGCGATGATGGGCAACTACACCTATTTCGGCCATACCTCCGCCACCCTCGACTTCGGCCAGGGCTGGCTCGCCGTGCTGCTGTGCGGCGTCGCCGGCGGGCTCGCCGGCGGCTTGTTCAGCCGGATACTGACCGCGTTTGCGAGCGGCGTGCCGGGCCGCGCCGGCCAGGCGATCCGGCAGCGCCCGGTGGCGTTCGCCGCCCTGTGCGGCTTTGTCCTCGCACTGATCGGGCTGCTGTCGGGCGGCACCACCTACGGCACCGGCTACCAGGAAGCCAGGGCGCTGCTGGAAACCGGCCACGCCCTGCCGGATTCTTACGGCGTGCTGAAGATGCTGGCCACCATCGTGTCGTACCTGAGCGGCATCCCGGGCGGCATTTTCGCGCCGTCGCTGGCGGTCGGCGCCGGCTTCGGCGCCAACCTGGCCGACCTGATGCCTTATGCGCCGTCCGGCGCGGTCATCGTCCTCGGCATGGTGGCCTATTTCGCCGGCGTGGTTCAGGCGCCGATCACCGCATTCGTGATCGTGATGGAAATGACCGACAACCACGGCCTGCTGCTGCCGCTGATGGCGGCGTCCATCATCGCCTCCATGACCTCGCGCCTGGTGTGCCGCAAACCGCTGTACAAGGCCTTGGCGGAAAATTTCCTGAAGCGCCCGGCCGCGACACCGACCTGCCGACCCTGAACGACTTTCGCCAGCACTGAATTGGAGCGGTAACGCTTTTCGCTTCCCCATCATGGTGCGCACTACCCCGGTGCATGGGCCGTTATCCCGCCCTGCCCGGAGACAAACCCATGGCACAAAGCTTGCATAGGATCATCGAACAATGACTCAAGCGACCCGAAAGACCGAAAAACCCCTGCGCGTACTGCTGGTGGACGAAACCTTCGAGCGCGCGGCGCTGCTCAAGCACGCGCTGCAGGAGGCGGGCTGCAAGATCATCGCCCACGTCTCCGCCAGCGCCGACCTGCCGGGCCTGGTGGCCGAGCTCAAGCCCGACCTGATCCTGCTCGACACCGAATCGCCCGACCGCGACACCTTCGAACACCTGTGCGTCATCAGCCGCGACCAGCCGCGCCCGATCGTGATGTTTACCCACGACAACGACAGCGACAAGATCCGCGCCGCCATTCGCGCCGGAGTCAGCGCCTACGTGGTGGACGGGCTGAAAAGCGAGCGCCTGAAGCCGATCATGGACGTGGCGATCGCCCGCTTCAACGAGTTCCAGGCGATGCGGCGCGACCTGGAAAAGGCGGAAAGCCAGCTCGCCGAGCGCAAGGTAGTGGACCGCGCCAAGGGCATCCTGATGAAGCAGCGCGGCTGGTCGGAGGACGAGGCCTACCAGGCCCTGCGCAAAATGGCCATGGACAAGGGTCTGCGCCTATCCGAGGTGGCCGGGCAGGTGATTTCCATCGCCGAATTGCTCGGCTGAAAATCATGGCCGCGAAAAGGCACAAGAAGCACAAAAAATACGCATCCCTTGATTGGCACTGGTACCGACACCTGCAGTAGGAGCGGCCTCCTGGCCGCGATTCGGGCATTCGCGGCCAGGAGGCCGCCCCTGCAATGTTCGCCGAATTTTTTGTGGCTTTTGTGCCTTTTCGCGGCCAACCATTTTTCACCTGGCACAGCGATTGCTAAGAGTTAACCAACGGCCCAACGGCGGACCGGCAGGTTTGTAATAAATAGTTTGGCCAAAGACGGCCAGTAAGGACAAAGGCGTCCATTCGCGGAATCGGGTTCGGTTTCGCGGGTGCGGCGCCTTTTTGTTTGCGGATTTGGACAGGGAGAAAACCATGAGCGACGGATTCAAACACGACCGGAGGGATTTCATGAAAAAAGGCGCAACTTGGCTCGGCGCCGGGGCGCTGATGGCGATGGTGGACCCGGCCATACGGAGCGGCGCCTGGGCCGCCGGCTCCGACGCGCCGGAGAAGACCGAGGTGAAGGTCGGCTTCATTCCGCTGACCGACTGCGCTTCCGTGGTGATCGCGTCCGTAATGGGCTTCGACAAGAAATACGGCATCAAGATCGTGCCCAGCAAGGAGGCCTCCTGGGCCGGCGTGCGCGACAAGCTCACCAACGGCGAGCTTGACGCCTCCCACGTGCTGTACGGCCTGATCTACGGCGTGCAGATGGGCATCGGCGGGCCGAAGAAGGACATGGCCGTGCTCATGAACATCAACAATAACGGCCAGGCGATTTCCCTCTCCAACCAGCTCAAGGCCAAGGGCGCAGTGGACGGCGCCAGCCTGGCCGCGCTGATCAGGAAAGAGCCGCGCGAATATACCTTCGCCCAGACCTTCCCCACCGGCACCCACGCCATGTGGCTGTACTACTGGCTGGGCGCCCATGGCGTGAACCCGTTCAGCGACGTGAAGAACATCACCGTGCCGCCACCGCAGATGATCGCCAACATGCGCGTCGGCAACATGGATGGCTTCTGCGTGGGCGAGCCGTGGAACGCGCGCGCCATCCGCGACAACGTGGGCTTCACGGTGGCGACCAGCCAGGACATCTGGAAGGATCACCCGGAAAAAGTGCTGGGCACCACCGCGGAATGGGTCGCCAAGCACCCCAACACCGCCCGCGCCCTGATCATGGCCGTCCTCGACGCGTCCAGGTACATCGACGAGATGAAGAACCGCTCCGCCGTAGCCAAGATCATCGCCGAGAAGTCCTACGTCAACACCGACTTCGATTCTATCGAAGACCGCATGCTGGGCCAGTACGACAACGGCAACGGCAGGAAATGGCAGGACGCCAACTACATGAAGTTCTACAACGACGGCGCGGTGAATTTCCCCTACCTGTCCGACGGCATGTGGTTCCTCACCCAGCACAAGCGCTGGGGCCTGCTCAAGGAAGATCCGGATTACCTGGCGGTGGCGAAGAAAGTCAACCAGATCGAGCTGTACAAGCAGGCCGCGACCCAGACCAAAACGCCGCTGCCGAAGGACGCGATGCGCAGCAGCAAGCTGATCGACGGCAGCGTGTGGGACGGCAAGAACCCGAAGGCCTACGCTGCCGGGTTCAAGGTCAAGGTGTGACGGCATCGCGAACCCATCCTTCGTGGATCCCCGTAGGGGCACCCCTTGTGGGTGCCCGACCAACCCGGCAACGGGCGCCCACAAGGGGCGCCCCTACGGTTGA
>JAQTMN010000028.1:0-2678 GCA_028714315.1 Sulfuricella sp.
CTGATCGCGGAGGGCCAGTCCGACTCCGCCTGCTTCGACAATGCGCTGGAACTGCTGGTGGCCGGCGGCTACTCGCTGCCGCACGCGATGATGCTGCTGATCCCCGAAGCCTGGGCCGGCAACCCGTTGATGGACGAAGAGCGCCGCGCGTTCTACGAATACCACGCCGCCCTGATGGAGCCGTGGGACGGCCCGGCCGCGGTGGCCTTCACCGACGGCCGCCAGATCGGCGCGACGCTGGACCGCAACGGCCTGCGCCCGGCGCGCTACCTGATCACCGACGACGACCTGGTGCTGATGGCGTCCGAAATGGGCGTGCTGGACATTCCGCAGCACAAGATCGTGAAGAAATGGCGTTTGCAGCCCGGCAAGATGTTCCTCATCGACATGCAGGCCGGCCGCATCGTGGACGATGCCGAATTGAAGCAGCAGCTCGCCACCGCCAAGCCCTACCGCCAGTGGATCGAGAAATCGCGCTACTTCCTCGGCGACCTGCCCGCCGTGGACCGCAAGACCGCGCTGTCGGCAAGCCTGCTCGATACCCAGCAGGCATTCGGCTACACCCAGGAGGACGTCAAGTTCATCCTCGCGCCGATGGCCTCCGCCGGCGAAGAGGCGACCGGTTCGATGGGTACCGATTCCGCCCTGCCGGTGCTGTCCGACAAGAACAAGGTGCTCTATAACTACTTCCAGCAGCTGTTCGCCCAGGTGACCAATCCGCCGATCGACCCGATCCGCGAAGAGATCGTGATGTCGCTGATCTCGTTCATCGGGCCCAAGCCCAACCTGCTCGGCATCGACGAAACCGAACCGCCGCTGCGCCTGGAAGTGCACCAGCCGGTGCTGTCCGACGAGGACATGGCCAAGCTGCGCGACATCGCCACGCCGACCGAAGGCCGCTACAAGTCGCTGGTGCTGGACATCACCTATCCGGCCGCGCAGGGCGCCGCCGGCTGCGAGGCCGCAATCGAAGCGCTGTGCGGCGCGGCCGACCGGGCGGTGGCCGACGGCTGCAACGTCCTGACCCTGTCCGACCGCGCGGTGTCGCGCGAGCGCGCCGCGATCCCCGCCCTCCTGGCCTGCGCCAGCGTGCATCACCACCTGGTGCGTGAAGGCCTGCGCACCAGCACCGGCCTGGTGGTGGACACCGGCTCGGCCCGCGAGGTGCACCACTTCGCCCTGCTCGCCGGCTACGGCGCGGAAGCGGTGTGCCCATGGCTCGCCTATGAAACCATTTCCGCGATCGACACCCTACCCGCCGGCGTGACCGGCAAGGAAGCCTGCAAGCGCTTCGTCAAGGCGATCAACAAGGGCCTGCTCAAGGTGATGTCCAAGATGGGCATTTCCACCTACCAGTCGTACTGCGGCGCGCAGATTTTCGAGGCGATCGGGCTTAACGCCGACTTCGTCGAGCGCTATTTCACCGGCACCGCGACCCAGATCGAGGGTATCGGCCTGCACGAGGTCGCCGAGGAAGCCTTCCGCACCCATCAGGCCGCCTTCGGCGCCGACCCGGTGCTGGCCAACGCGCTGGAAGCCGGCGGCGACTACGCCTACCGCGTGCGCGGCGAAGAGCACATGTGGACGCCGGATTCGATCGCCAAGCTGCAGCGCGCCACGCGTGCCAACAATTTCCAGACTTACAAGGACTACGCCAAGCTGATCAACGATCAGAGCCAGCACATGAAGACGCTGCGCGGCCTGTTCGAGATCAAGCCGGCCGGGGCGCCGGTGGCGCTGGAGGAAGTCGAGCCGGCGAAGGAAATCGTCCGGCGCTTCGTCACCGGCGCGATGTCGCTCGGCTCCATTTCCACCGAAGCGCACACCACGCTGGCCATCGCGATGAACCGCATCGGCGGCAAGTCGAACACCGGCGAGGGCGGCGAGGACGCGTCGCGCTACCGTCCGCTCACGGGCGGCGAAAAGCTGTCCGAGGTGATCGGTCGCGGCCGCATCGAAGCCGACTTGGTGCTGAAAGAGGGCGACTCGCTGCGCTCCCGGATCAAGCAAGTGGCTTCCGGCCGCTTCGGCGTGACGGCGGAATACCTGGCCAGCGCCGACCAGATCCAGATCAAGATGGCGCAGGGCGCCAAGCCCGGCGAAGGCGGCCAGCTGCCCGGCCACAAGGTATCCGAATACATTGCCCAGCTGCGCTTCTCGGTGCCCGGCGTCGGCCTGATTTCGCCGCCGCCGCACCACGACATCTACTCCATCGAGGACCTCGCGCAGCTCATCCACGACCTGAAGAACGCCAACCCGAACGCCTCCATCTCGGTCAAGCTGGTGTCCGAAATCGGCGTGGGCACGGTGGCCGCCGGCGTTTCCAAGGCCAAGGCGGACCACATCGTGGTGTCCGGTTTCGACGGCGGCACCGGCGCCTCGCCGCTGTCGTCGATCAAGCACGCCGGCACGCCATGGGAACTCGGCCTCGCCGAAACCCAGCAGACCCTGGTGCTGAACCGGCTGCGCGGGCGGATCGCGCTGCAGGTGGACGGCCAGATGAAAACCGGGCGCGACGTGCTGATCGGCGCCTTGCTCGGCGCCGACGAATTCGGCTTCTCCACCGCGCCGCTGGTGGTCGAAGGCTGCATCATGATGCGCAAATGCCACCTCAACACCTGCCCGGTCGGCGTGGCGACGCAGGATCCCGCGCTGCGCAAGAAATTCACCGGCCAGCC